>JBJXEX010000393.1:0-2708 GCA_046156195.1 Planctomycetaceae bacterium
CATCCATGCTGACCTCCCAAAGGTTCTCCATTTCCCCCCATCGCGCTCAGCTTAAACCAGAAATCTCGTTTTCTCCTATTGACGTTTTCCGACCGCTATCAAAACAACAAAACCTGGGATGCACCCCCGACGACACCGCCCGTTGGCAAGTTCTCGATTGGACGATAGCTTGTTCGCTGACATGACCAACCCCGTAAGTAATTCACTTCGGCAAGTCGCCGATTGCGATTCAATTCATGTATCGACCTCTTGCCAAATAGATTTCGCTCATGGCGCTACTTGACCTTTGGACGAAGTCGCCCGACCAGCTACAAGACAAGCAGGTCCATCAACTCATTGCCTTTGCCGGCGGTGGGAAATTGCTCGATGAAAGCCCATGCTCAACCGAGTTTCGAGCGTTCCTCGCGAGCGTGCCATCGAAAAACCTCTCCAAATACGCTGGGCAATGTCTTACCGAATCATTCGATGGGTCGGGCTTCGCTCTTCAAGACATTGTGAACGAAGTTGGTGCTCGGTTAGGTGCTTCAACTGAGACGGGGCGCTATCGAGGAACAAGCAAGCACACGGGCCTGGATGGACTGTGGCGTTTTCCGAACGGTCACGCGATTGTCATTGAGGTCAAGACGACGGACGTCTACAGCATTAATCTGAATACGATTGCCGAATACCGCCGCAAAGTCGTGTTATCCGGGGCGATCAACGAAGACAACTCTTCAATCCTGCTCGTTGTCGGGCGGCAGGAGACGGGAAACCTCGAAGCTCAAATCCGTGGTTCACGCTTCGCATGGAACATTCGCGTCATCTCCGTCGATGCGCTGCTGCGACTGATGTTTATCAAGGAGGACGTTGAGGATCCGGTGCTCGTGCAGCGCATCCACAACATGCTCATTCCTCGCGAGTTTACCCGGCTCGACGCGATCGCCGATCTGCTGTTCTCTGCAACTGAGGAGGTGAAGCAGGACGAGGAAACTCTGGAAGTCGAGGACGGCGGCAAGAGCGAAAAATCTGAAGGCCCTAAGTTCACGCCTGTGGCATTTCACGACGCGTGCGTCAAGCGAGTTCAGGCCAACCTTGGAGTATCCGTAATCAAACGCACTCGTGCAGGTTATTCAACGCCCGACAAGTCACTCGCGGTGCTGTGCTCTGTATCCAAAGAGCACAGTCCGGATTCTAGTCCGAACTACTGGTTCGCCTTTCATCCACATCAACAGGATTTCCTGAAACAACATTCCAAGGCATATGTGGCCTTTGGTTGTGGAAGCAGCAAACGCGTCATCCTCATTCCCTACGCCACGTTTGAACCCTTGCTCGCTGACTCATGGACGACGACCGCAGAAGACCGCACTTACTGGCATGTTGCCATCTACCGGAAGGACAGCACCTACACACTGCGCCTACGGAAAGGTAGCAAGCCCATCGACCTCAGCAGCTTTGCGTTACCCGAAGAGGTTTGACATTTGTGGTGAAGCCAAAGGCTAATGGCGATGCACCTCGCGGCTGGAGGGGCAGTTGTGATTTCGTCGTTTCAGCCAGATTGATTGGCGAGTTACAATTGCCACCGTCACTGATCGAGTGGCTGGAGACACGGAGAGATCAAAATGTTGAACGTCATGTTGTCTCGTGAAGAGATTGCGGCTCGCGGGGAAGAAATCTACGAGCGAGCGATCCGCTCCAAAGTGGAAAGCCAATTCGATGGGTATTTCTTGGTCTTGGACATTGAAACCGGCGAATACGAACTGGATCGCGACGATTTGGTCACCACAAAGCGAATGCTCGCGAAACATCCGGATGCGGTCTTGTATGGGTTACGCATCGGTCATCGGGCGGCGTATCGACTCGGCGGATTGACCAAGCCGTATCACGCCACGGGGCAGGCAGCGCAGAATTCCGAATTGGTGGCTGCCGTTGGCTGACGCTGTATTTGTTGAAACGTCATGGTTGCGAAATGACTGAATTCCGTGATGTCGATCCCGCCGAGTTGCGAGTTCTGCCTTCTCGTCGGCAGGGTGCGGACCCGGCCCAACTTGCCCGCCAAATTTCGCTGTTCGGAAAATCGACGATGGGGATGCCGCCACCGTGGGTCTACAAGGGAACTGACGGCTTCTTGATCCTGTTCAATGGAGTGACACGAGCAACGCGTATCGCAAAACTGGCTCCGGGCCAATTGATCCGAGTCGAGGTCATCGGCAAACTGCTACGAGCATTCGCCGCCGAACCGAAAATTGGAGACCTACTCCCATGACTCCAGACCTGCAGCAAGAAACATTGTCCGTGTTGTCCGAGATCCGATCGCTGGCACCTGACGTGCGACTTGGGCAACTTTTCGATTTCCTCGGATTCATGGGTGAGGTCCACGCCGGACATGGGTTGGGGGATATCGAAGACGATGAACTCTTGGCGGTCATGTATCGTCACCGAGCCGAACTACTCTCGCGAATCCAAGGACTGCCGAATCAAGCGCCGCAACCAACCAGTGCCGCGACATCGGTCTCCGACAGTTCAACATCAGCGGAAATCTCACCCACAGCAGTGACCGCCTAGTGCGACTTCAAGACTGAATCGTGGGTTGTGAGCGGCACGGCGCTAGTGGTCCACCAACTTTGAAACGATGGGATCGAGGACTGGATAGAGTCTTTTGAGCTTGATTCGAGCATCGCCTGTGGTGAATTGCCAGTTGACTCGGACTTTTTGTTCGTCGCGGCGCTCGT
>JBJXEX010000400.1:0-7254 GCA_046156195.1 Planctomycetaceae bacterium
TCTCCGCGACCAGACGCTTAATCAAGAGTCCCATCCACGCATGTTGGAGAGCAACTGGTTCCTGACCTGCCGCGAACCTTTGAAAAACCATTTCGGGTGGGTGATCGGCTCCCTCGCTGTTAAAACCAACGAGCCAATCGCATTGGTTCGTTGGGGGTATTGGGCGTCCTGCCGCCAACGAAATGATGGCCTGCAACCCGGCTTGAGATTGAATCGCGCGAAAAAGATGCGTCTTGCCCGCACCACGATCGCCAATCACTAGGAGCACATGCGGGTCCAAAGCGCGTGCGTGCTCTGGTAACGGATAGAAGTGGCGCAGAAATTCGTCGTCACGAACGGACTCGGCGATTCCGCCACTCCCCATAGCGATGATGCAATCCAGCAGCTCGGGGACAGAATTCCTCGACAGCTTAGTAGCGGCAGTCACAGTGTTGGGCTCCCGAGTTTGTCGAGGATGGCGTTCGTTAGAGTTCGGTACTCACCCTCGCAAAGGATGCCCGCGATGTCAGTCAACGGGCCATAGCCAAAAACTCGAGTGTCCCAACTGAGCACCTGCGGCGAGTGAGGCTGATCCGGATCTTCTGAATCCGGGACCGGCCACACGGCGTTAGGCGATTGAGCGTCGTCGTAATAGAGATTCGAGAAAACTTCGTAGGCTTGACTCTTGAAAGTAGCGACGGCTTGCTCCCGCCCGGCTTGTGGAAATGGAGTCATGGCTTGCACCAGAGTGCAGTCTCGCTGTGGATTCCCCGCAAGAACTTCCTGCTTCCCCAAATGAGACACCGCGAGCGAGAGTCCTTGCCAACTCTGATCCGAATTCAGACCAAACAGTACATGCCAGTGCGCAATGCCGCTGAGCGACAAGCCTCCAAGATCGTGTAATCCCGCTCGTGAGTCGATCAGGACGAAGTCCGGTTTCCAACGATTGCGGAGCAGCTTGAGCAGTTGATGAATCGGCGATTTGTCAGCAACGGGAGCACCAGGCTCCGAAGCAGATCGGTAAAGATACTCGTAGTTGATGCGAGCGAGTTTCTCGATAAACCGCTCATCAACTTTACCGGCAGGAACACAAATGATTTCCGGTCCATTACCAACAATGCCAGGTTCATCGCAGACATTACAGTAGTCAGCAATGTTGATCGTGCCGTTCGGCGCTACGGGCCATTCCAAGAGGAAATCGACGACGCCGAATGAAGTTCCATCGCCTCGCGTTGGGCCGAAGAGAGTTCCGACCCCGGGCGCTTCCAGGTCAAAGTCCACGACGAGAACTCGCTTCCCGGCTCTGGCCAAGTTGGTCGCGAAAGCCGCGAGTGCGGTCGTTCTGCCCACGCCACCCTTGAACGAAAAGAAGGAAATGATCGGCGGGGTTTTGTCGTTGAGCGGCCACGGCAATTCAAACGGTGACCCAAACCAAGCGTCCTTCGACAAATGGCGGTCCAGTATCCACTGCTTTCCTGAAGTAGACGAATGAGGCTTCGCTTCTTTCCAAACGGCTTCGTAGATTGCCTTCCGACTTGGCAAACTGCTCTTCGAATCAATCCAAACGTCTTCGTCTCCCCAAAAGACGTCGGCCGCGATCTTAAAGAGCGGTTGAATCGCTGTATTAACGACAGTGGGATCTTTTCCCTCAGCCGGGACTGCGAGTATTCGACACCGTCCTTTGAGATCGAAGATGGCACAAACCTTCGCGACATGCTCTTCGACAACCTGAAGCGACAGCGTCGTAAGGACATCCTGTCGGGCTTCGTCAAAATGCTTCATTGCAACTGACTCCATCCATCAAGGACTGAGTTCACTACGAAACTGTCAAAGACTTGGCGAGCAGCCGACATCCATTGCTCTGCCTTCACGGAATCAATCGCGCCGGACGCACCGTAGCGGAGATCCGGCTTCCATTTGCGAATCAACTCATCGACGTCATTGGAAGTTGGTATCTCATAGCGCCGCATGGCTGGAGCGATAATCCAAAGTAGAGGCATGGCCTCAACGGAGATGGTCTGAAGTTCGTGCCCAAGTCTCTGCGGTGTCAGGGACGAAGCTGTCAAAACTGCCTTCATCGCACACTCGACGACGTAGCCCGCGAGGTAAGCGGCATTGTCAAATCGCAGTTGTGATTTCAGCAGCATCGCGTCATCCAAGTGTCGCGCTGCGGCATCGGCAAAATTCTCTGCGGGCATCACCATCAATCCTGCTTAAGTCAAACAAACCGAATCGGGTCGGGAGTGTAAACGGTGCTAAGCGAGAAATTTTCCCGCGTGAAATTCCAATGGGTTACCGAATCTTCACGGGAGCCTTCTGGCCTTTCGGGATCGGGGTTGGGCGAACGCTCGCAGGTGACGGTCCACCTCCGTTTGAACTCAGCCTCATTCGCGAACCCATGATACAGCACCTGCTGCGACTCTTCGAGCGACTTGCGGAAGTCGAGCACCTTCTGAAGCTGCGGGCCAGCGACGCCGAATCAATGTGCTTGAAGAAGACGAAGATCTCCGGGGCCTGCGGTTTCCCTCGCCGCTTCTTCTGCCAACGGGCGAACGCGCGGTGAAACTCTTCTTCCGTGTACGACGAGTACGGCTGAGCGTCCGGAGCCGCCTGCCCCCACCGGCGGTGCATCGCCAGAATGAACACGTCGCAGCGGTCAATCTCCAGATTGATCACCTCCTGCGACCGCGGCCCCGTCGAGGCCAACGTGTCCTCCCAGCCGAGCGGCTCGAACTTGATGTCCAGCGCGTCGCCGAAGCCGGCGTTGAGTTCCTCCAGCACCTGCTGGAACGCCGCCCGCTCCACCGCCAAATCACCCGGCGAGGCGATGAAGACTCGGATCGTGCGGACGTCGGACATGCGCGGCGCTCCAGTGAGCGGGGAATGTGCTGATCGCGGCAAAGTTATGTTGGCAACAAATCGGAAGCAGCGATCTCAATGCGGCGATTGCGGTGGGAGTAATTCATGTCAAAGAACTCAAAGAAACCTTTCGTTCCCAAGATCCCCAGCGACATCGGACGCGGCAAGAAGCCGGCGCGACCTTTCCAGCGAACGACCTCAGGCGGCCGGCGAATCTCCAGCGTCAACTCGTAGGGCTGATAGGTGGCAACGGGACCAACGGCCGTCATCACGGGCAGCTCAGGCAAGCCGGTCAGGTCGATCTTCAACCGATGGGCGACATCACTGGAAAACAAAGTCACGTCGGAACCCGTATCAATCAGCGCGTCGGTTTGCAGGCTCAGACCGTGGGGGCCATGTATCGTGACGGCAATGATCGGTCGATCCAAGTTCTGGCGAATGAGTGTCGGGAATTGCACGATTTACAATCCTCCGACCAAGATCGCATCGCGAGGCAAGACGTGGTGATAGTAGATCAAGTGACCGGTCGCGAAGGCTTCCTCGGAAGCTTGCATGGCCTCATCCATCGTCGCTCCGTGCCCCACGAGTTCGTGAGTCACCGTATCCCAAGCCATCCATTGGCCCTCGTAAAGGACTTCAATCTCCGGCGGGATTTCCGGCGATTCGGCAATTTGGTTTGTGTTCATGATTCACTCCTTGTGACTTGCGGCAGTCGATCGTGTTGTTCGGGGTAGGTCTTCCAAATTTCATTTTGGCCGTCACCCCGCAACACCGATGCCGCAAACGTATCATCGTTCCGCAACAGTTCGCCAGCCCGCTGCACCGTCATCGACAACCCACTCGCCGAGACACCAAACACCGCAGCCGCCAACTGCGTCTCACGCTCAGCGCAGGCCAAGGCTTGTTCCTTCTCGGCCTTCTCCTTCTGCACCTCGGCGAGGACCGTGAGCGGCAACAGCACCTTGTCGCGCGGTGCGTTGGCCGGCGGCAACTCCCCCTTGGCGAACGCTCGCAGGTGATGGTCCACCTCCGCTTGGAACTCGGCCTCATTCGCGAAACCGTGAGACAGCACCTGCCGCGTCTCTTCGAGCGACTTGCGGAAGTCGAGCACCTTCTGAAGCTGCGGGCCAGCGTCGGCCCTCGACGCCGAATCAATGTGCTTGAAGAAGACGAAGATCTCCGGAGCCTGCGGTTTCCCTCGCCGCTTCTTCTGCCAACGGGCGAACGCTCGGTGAAACTCTTTTTCCGTGTACGACGAGTACGGCTGAGCGTCCGGAGCCGCCTGCCCCCACCGGCGGTACACGCCAGAATGAAGACGTCGCAGCGGTCAATCTCCCGATTGATCACCTCCTGCGACCGCCGCCCCGTCGAGGCGAACGTGTCCTCCCAGCCGAGCGGCTCGAACGTGATGTCCAGCGCGTCGCCGAAGCCCGCGTTGAGTTCCTCCAGCACCTGCTGGAACGCCGACCGCTCCACCGCCAAAGCACCCGGCGAGGCGATGAAGACGCGAATCGTGCCCGCCGCGGCGGGTCGGACATGGACTCAACTCCTGACAGTAAAGAACAAGAAGCGGCGGTCGTGATTGGCGGGATCGCGGAACGTGGCCGCATACCGTTCCAGCCGCACCCACTCGGATTCGAACGCGGCTTTGGTCATGCACAACACGAGAATGCGAGACCGCTCCAGGCCCTGCTCGATCGCCGTGACGATGTCCTCGCCACTGTCGATGTTCGGGCGGTCAGACCACACGCGAAAGCCAGCACGCTCCAACCGCTCGGCCAACCGAGCGACTCGCGGTTTTTCGTTTTGACGCTGCTGTGCGACAGAAACACATCCCAGTCAAACGACGTGCTCACCGGACGGTCCTTTACGAAGTCTGAAACTCGCCAAATGCTGACGGCGAGCGTGACGCAAACTGACAGTTAGTGCCCAGAAGTACAAATCGGAGATGACTCAGTGGAAGACATGTTCCCGCCGCTGATCGACGAAACCCATCCGATCCCCGCGACTTTTGAGGTTGTGTCAATGTCAGTCACCAAGTTGCTGCTCACACTCCCGGCCCGCCGATCCGTGACAACGTCCGTCTCACCGTTCGATCCGCCATCCCTGCTCATCGCCCACTCGCCGCGCCGGCCGAATCCACAATCGCCAGCATCGCCCCCTTCAACACGGCTGGCAGTTCGGACCACGCCGCGACGATCCGAGCCAACTTGGCATCGTGTTCCTGATCACGTTCCGAACTCGCGGCGACACGCACCGCGTTCCGTCATCCGTGTGCCGGTTTGCTAAATCGGTGTAGGGTTTTAATCCTACCGGGGGGGCGAATCCCCCCCTCTCCGCTTTCTCAATCCGCAGAACGCCGCAACTGACTGGTTCGCAGTTTGTTGCGGCGTTTCGTTTGTCGTCGAAGACCTCCTGTGGTGCACAGTTGGTGTACATCGAGTGCACAGGAGCTGTGACATGGTTGATCGACGGCAGCGGCGGCGGCGGTGCATACGTCGGCGCATTGGGCGTGTTTCAATTTATCTCCACCACGGTGCTTGGTGGGTTTACTATCGCGAGAACGACAAGCCGGTTCGCCGGCATGTCGGTTCGGATGAGCGGGCTGCGGAGCGGATCGCAGCAGAGGTGAATAGCCAGTTGACGTCGGACGCGCCGACGCTGTTCACGTTCATGCCGGTGACTGTTTCAGAGCTGCGCGACCGCTTTCTGAAATACCACCGCGAGGTGCTTGGTTCATCCATTGAAACCGTCAACCGGTATCGGACGGCGACGCAACACCTCATCGATTATTTGGGTGGCTTGGGCCGAGACCTCAAGGCTCAAGACTTGTCGGTGGCCGCTTTCATCACCTTCATGCGGCAACGGCTGGTGTCGCCGAATGGGCACAGCAACACGAAGAAGCGGAAGTTGCGAGGCAAGGGCCTGCGGTTTGTGCTGGAGGTCTGTCGGTCGTTGTTCGCCTACGCGGCGAAGAACCGGCATCTGCCTCCGTATGCGGCGAATCCCTTTGCAACGATCCAATTGGATCGGATGCGGAACGAAGACGCGAAGCCGATTTTCGTGTTCTCCGAGCAACAGGCCGTCGCCTTCTTGAAGTCGGCGAGCGAATGGGCGTTTCCGATCCATTGCTTGCTACTGTTGACCGGGGCGCGTCCCGGTGAACTCTGTCATCTCTTGATTGAGGATGTTCGCCTGGAGGAGGGCTGGCTGACCGTCTGCAACAAGACGGAGTTGGGATGGCGGATCAAGACGGGGCGCGAACGGTCGATCCCGCTGGTGACGGAAGGTCGCGCCGTGCTTCAGCGAGTGATTGCCGCTCGCAAGGTTGGCCCAATCTTCTTGCGGCCGCGATTCGGCTGCTTGGGGACTCATCGCTCGGGGCTTGACCGGTGTGCAATGGGGAGGTTGCTCGACGAGCGACTTCACCAAGCCGGGAGTGCAGCAAGCGAGCCGGTCTCCGCCGAGCAGCATCAGAAGATTGCCGACGGTGTTTGGCGCGATGTGGGAACCGTTGATCCGGATCGCATCCGAACGTCGTTCATCCGCATCAGTCGTCATTGCGGACTGAGTCAATCGACCTGTCCGAAGAGTTGGCGGCATACGTTTGCGACCCTGCTGCAAGACGCCAACGTCGATCCGCTGATCCGGCAGATCACGATGGGACATCAACCTCGCGGAGCCAGTGGCGCTTTGGGGATGACGGCGGTTTACACGCACACTCGTCCCGCAACTCATCTGCGTGAGATTGACCGTGCATTGCGGACTTGGCCAACGGTTTTGGAACTGGCTGCCCAATGGGCACAAGGAGGTGTCCAATGAGTTCTTCACGCAAGCCGAACAACGGCAAAAAGAAAACGGATGGCAAGAGGTTTGTGTCTTTGCTCAATCCACCACTCACGCCGAAGAACGGCGTTGAGCTGAATGTCTTTGGTGTCTGCCGCATCAGCGGCAAGAACCAAGATGAAAAAAGTCTCGACGATCAAGAGAATCTCTATGAGGAATGACTAGTGCCTCAAATCGTAGTTGGCCTTCCATGAAAGACGAACTTTATGTGATGACACCCACTTCATTCCTTGAAGGAGGTGACGCGATGCCAGGGAAGGCTGCAAAAATACATTTGTCGGAAAAGCAACTGGTGATTTTGACAGAACTCAGCCAGTCGCGGTCGGTGCCGCAGTTCATGAGTCAGCGGGCCAAGATCATTTGCTTGGCGTTCGAGGGGCAGATGTGGAACTCGTCTGCCAGACCTATCAGACCGCAATGGAGTGCTTCACCAAGGATGGAACACGGACTGTCTGCGTCGATGAAATGATCCGCCGCGGCGGACAAGCCTTGGAACGCCCCGCGCCCGATCAACCGCTGAAACCGGGCCAAGTCGAACGGCGCGAGTTTGAATACATTCGACATGGCACG
>JBJXEX010000409.1:0-4604 GCA_046156195.1 Planctomycetaceae bacterium
CGAATAACGGCTACTACATGCCCACGGGCGAAGACGGGATGCTGTTCTATCCGTACTCGCTGGTGACTCCGCTGAACTTTCATGGGACCGGCGCGTCGGGCGTCCAAGTCCTGCACGACATCACGTCGTCGGCGACAGTCACTCTGGCGAATCCCTTCGCGGTGACGGCGGGCGGCACGATCCTCGGCAGCGTGACCGCCTTCACGACTAGCGCCGGAGATCGGAGTTCCTTCCAAGAACAACCAGAGATCCCGTTCGCCGAAGTGGGCGAGATCCTCGCCGACATCCGCGACTCGGCGAACTCGCTGACCGACATGCACGATCAATTGGTCTCCGCAGGCGCATCGCTGGTGCAAGCCACGGCGGCGGCTCTCGCCGAGTTGTCAAACACCCTGGCCTCCGCTCAAGCCCAAGTCACGACCGAGCAACTGGACGCTCTGGAAAAGATGCTCTCCTTGAAGGTCGAAGAGAGCGTCCGCTTGATCGCCTCGCTCGACGCCGGCAACCGCGCACTCAACAACGCGACTGTGGACATCGCAGGCGCAAGCCGCCAAGCCGCCGCATTGCTCTTGATCGAACTGGCCAAACTGGCGGACGCCAAGCTGGCCCGTCAAACGGAATTGAACGTCGGCTACGGAGCGGCCACCGACGAGCGGTCGCTGCAAAACACGCTACGAACACTGACGCAAGCCGCTCACAGCGACAACCTGACTTTGATTCTGGCCATTCGCAACTCGGCAGCGGCGCAGCGACCGGACGCCTGGTACGAAGCCGCGAATAACGCGCTCGCGACCGCAGGCTCTCTGGCAGTAGATTTAGTTCAACTGGCATTGTCGGTGGTTGGTGCGGAACAAACGATCGTGGGTGGGATCGCGAATGGACTCAACGCGCTGATCTCGTATGCCCGTGGGGATTACTACGGCGCGGCGCTCGACGTGGCGGCAGCGTGGCCCGGTGCGGGCGCAGGGCACGACGCGGCCGGCCTCGCCCGCGCGTTCGGCCGAGTCGGTCGGACCTTCGGCCGGTTCGGCCGCAGCGTGGTGAACACGGCAGCGGCGGTGAATCGCCGCCTGGACTGCCACGACGCGAACCGCCTCTTCAGCCTGATGGGCAAAGTCTTGGGCCGCTGCTTCGTCGGCGACACACTGGTCCTGATCGGCGAATTCGAGCTTGGTCAAACCGTCGCCCTGATCGACCCCGAACTCAGCAGCACGGCCCCGCCACTGATCGCCCACGAGGCAACCGCCGAGGCCGATTCCTCGCGCTGGGGCTGGGCAACAATGTTCTTGGTAGTCGGCGTGACGGGAGCAATCCTCTCGCGCAACCGCCGCCGCGCGACCATCTCGGCACTACGACTTCCGAAGCCGCGAGTCAATCTCGACCCCGTGGACGATCCACTTCCACCACCACTCACTCCCGAAGAATTAACGGCACTCTGCGACGAGTTGTTCAGCCCGACAAGCGACTCCGTACCGCGCCCGTCAGGAAGCGGCCAAGGTAGCCGTCACGTTCCGCGTGACGAAAGCCGAACGCCAAGCGACGCTCATTCGCCAATGACGACATCGCCGAGAAATAGAACTTCCCCGTCGTCATCGAATATGCTGGCTCTCGCCGAGGAACCGATCATGCGCTACGAACCGCACCAACTCGCACAGCCCGCGACCACACCGCGCCCCAGTCGCGCGAGAAACATCTTCGCAAGCGTCTGGTTCACATTCTTCGGCCTGCTCGCCGCGTGGAATTTCTTTGGCCCAACACCGCAGCCGGCCACCAAGCACGTCGTGGCACTACCGGTGATCGCCGCGAAAACGGAGACGCCGCCCGCGCTGTTCCAAGTCACGGCAGAACCGAAGCCGCGCTTCGCCGCCAAAGCCATCCGCGACATCCACCCCATCGCCGACCGGGTCATCGCCAAGAACCCGGAACAGCAAAAAGAAGTCGTTAAGCCAATCGTCGAGGTTACCGAGTCCGAGTTGGCAGAACTTGAAGCCACGCTGATGGCGTTAGCCGACAACGATCCACTTCCCGCGCTCATCGACGGCGTCGACGACAATGCCGAGCTGGTCGCGTTCAATAGCTCTGAAGTGATTGACGAAGCGCCCGACGCCGAGCCAACGAAAGCCGAGACGCTCGCGAATGAACTGCTGCAAGCGGCACAAGCCGGTGGTGGTGAAATCGAATGGACGGACTACGGTCCTTTTGTGCGTGAGAATTGGCGAGTCATTCACTTCTTGCTGACGAGACCTGACGGCGACCTCGTGCGCATTTGGTTGGCCCGCCCGACATGGTGGCTTGAAGCGGAACAGGTCAAAGCCGGCGGCAAGTACGAATTCGACATGGAAGAAGTCGGAGCCGTCGGCATGGCCGATGTGCTCTCGATCGACGAGTGCCAAGAACCGCCGCGTCGCCAGAATGAGCATCACCGCCTCGTCACTGGCAAGTTCGAGCACGAAGCCACCAACGTCATCGACCTCTACGTCGAAGGCCAAGACGAACCCATCGGCACAACGGCCAATCACCCGTTCTGGTCCGCAGACCGCCAAGCATTCGTTGAGGCCGCATCGTTACGTCCGGGCGAAAACCTGCTCAACGCCGAAGGCCACCGCATCCAGGTCGTAACGCACTCAGCACGCCCCGGCCCGCAAGCGGTTTTTAACCTCGAAGTTGATGGCACACACGTTTATCACGTTTCCAGAACTGGTTGCCTCGTTCACAATCAATGTCCCCTGTTTGGGAAGAAGGCATTTAACACGAAGATTCACCACCTCGTATCGTACTTCGGGAACAAACTTAGAGGATTTGCAGCGAACTGGTCACAGAAGTCGCAGAAAATCTTAAAGGCGGCCGGCATCGATCCGAAGAACAGCAAATGGAATCAAATGCACGTCCCCAATCATAAGGGGCCACATCCGCAAAAGTATCACAAAGCCGTTTACGAAAGGCTAAAGAAAGCCGTCGAAGGCAAGACCCCAGGTTCAAACGGTTACCAAGTGGCAGTGCGTGTTGCCTTAATCAAATTCGCAAGGGATCTAAAGAACGCCAAGTATCGGAGATCGATCGGATTATGAAGTACTTCGAGATTATCCCGGATGCGATTGAGGCCACAAACGGCGAGACGTGGCTTATCGACCTTCCCGTGACATACAAAGTTGGAAATGTGTGGCTTGGCGATTGCCAAAGAATCCCAGACTGGGACGAACGCTTTATTGGCACATACCCAGACACAGATTTTATTGAAGTCGATTTTCCAGATTCATTTCATCCGATCGTTTCACCGAGATTGCGCGGTTTTCTTGAGCAACGGCTTCCAGACGCAATTCAATACCTGCCCATCAGATTGCAACGTCCTGACGGAAGTGGCGAGGTGGTTGGATTCAGTATTGCGCAAGTGTTGGTCAATGTGGATTGCATTGACCAAAAGCGCACGCCGGTACGCGACGGTAAATGGCGGCGGGATCCATACGGCAACTTTGAAATCCTTCTGACATCCGAAATTCGCTTGAAGTGGGACGCCATTCGCAATCATCAGATTTTTCGGATTGATGGTTCGTCTATTACCTTGGTTGTCCGTCAAGACCTGAAGGAGGCGATCGAGGAAGGCGGTTTTTCGGGCTGCGCCTTCGAACGGATGAAAGTCACGAAATAACTTGCCAGCAGTTTCAACATCGGAGCGATGCCCCAGGAATCACAGGATGAAGTATTTTCGTCTTCAGTCAGTTTTCGAAGCGGGGTGCTCGATGACCAATGAGCGGCTTCTTGACATTCCGATGTCATGCGAAGATCGCTGGCCGCTCGACACAGGCGAGCTTGTCAACGACTGGAATCCTGGTCTGTTCTTGGTCACGTCGGGTGATGGACGAGTTGTCGATTTCCCATGCGTTGCGGGGAGTTGGCATATTATGTCGGAACGCCTGCGCTGCCTGATCGATTCGGTGGCGCGAAGCACAATTCAGTTCTTGCCAATTCGAATTCGTTCGATAACTGGGCAAGTGGCGACGGAACCGTTTTCTGCAGCAAACTATCTTCATATTGTGGATGCGCTTCATCGAGAGTGCTCGCAGGTCATGGACGACGACTGGAGTTTTGATGAAGACACTCGGTGCTTCAGCTATCTCGAAAAAGCTGTGCTCAGCCTTGAGAACATCCGAGAGAAACTGATTTTTCGCGTTTTCGGACAATTGGAAGTAGTTGTGTTCCGAGAGGATGTTGTTTCGGCGATTCAACATGCAGGGATAATCGGATGCGTTTTCTCCGAATTGGAGATTGCATAGTTCGCGTAGTGTCAATGTTCGGAGTGTCGCAGTGTCGGTCGGCAAGGGGAGGAAAAGGGGACAGGTCCATTTAACGAGGTTTGATGGAGCGAGGTTTAATGGACCTGTCCCCTTTTCTTCTCCCCTTTTCTTCTCTTGGACCTGTCCCGAATGGCACTGCCGCTAGCGCCGCATGAGTTTACGGCGAGCGTTACGATTCGTATACGCACTATTATCAGACACCTCACTGTCGGAGCGAAGAACGAGCGAGGCTTGGCTGGCTGCGCGCACACGCTCAGACAAGCCTCGTTGCGAGGCGTGTTGGCAGAACGGAAGAGTCGAGAGGGAGCGGTG
>JBJXEX010000418.1:0-16558 GCA_046156195.1 Planctomycetaceae bacterium
CTTAGTGCTCAAAACAAGTTTGATTGCGGCTTCGGCTCGATCCGGGTCGGTGAAGAAGTCCTTGAACGGTGCACCGATCAACTCATCGCGCATGCAGTCCGTCAGCGCTTCCATCTGCTTGTTGACGTCCGTGATGATGCCCGAGGGGTCGGTGGTCATCAGCGCATCGATGTTGGATTCGATCAGCGAGCGAGTGTAGAACTGCTGGTCGCGCAGGCGCTGATCGAGCCTTTTTTGCTCTTCTTCGACCAACTTTCGCGCGGTGTTGTCGGTGCCGATCAACAGATAGCCGATGATCGCATCCTGCGCATCGCGCAGCGCCGTGACCGAGACGACTGCCGGAAAACGACTGCCGTCCTTGCGGATGTAAGTCAGCTCGTAGATGTCCTCGATCCCGCGCGCGGCCTTGAAGACCAGCGCCTCGAAGCCCGGAGTGATCGTGGTCGCGAGTTCCAAGCTCAACGCGGCGGCTCGCGCGATCACTTCCTGCGGATCGGAAATATCGGCGGGCGTGATCTTGTTCATGACTTCGGCGGCCGTGTAGCCCAGCATCCGTTCGGCACCGACGTTGAAGATCTGAATGACTCCCTTCTCGTCCGTCGCGATACTGGAAAAGTTGGCGCTGTTGAAGATGGCACTCTGCAAGGCTCCCGCTTTGAGCAGCGCTTCTTCCGCCCGCTTGCGCGCGGTGACGTCTTCCATCGCCAAGACCAGCAGCTCGCCGTGATGTCCCGCTTGCAGCTTGCGCGCGTTGAGCAGCATCACTCGCCGCCCGATGACCGGAAAGGTGTGCTCCAATTCAAAATCGTCGAAGACCGAACTCTTGGGGACGACATCTTCGAGCAGCGTCCGCAGGTCGGGGATGTCCCACTGGCCGTTCCCCAATTCGTAGATCAGGCGGTTCTCGGTCTCCGCCGAAGAGACTTGAAACGTCTGATAGAACGCGCGGTTGGCGGATCGCACGCGCAAGGTCTTGTCGAGAATCAACAGCGGCTCACGCACCGTATCGACGATGTTCTGAGCGTAAGTTTCGATGGCCTTGAGGTCCGCCTCGGAGCGTTGCCGCTCGGTCACATCGACGGCGACATCCAGAATCGCACGAGGCCGCGCATTGCGATCCGGCAACGCCGGTGCGGCTGGTGGCTTGTCGGTTGAATTCAACATGCTTTCTGACTTTCTGACCCAAGTTCGACGACATGCGGATGCTGCAAGACAACGCGTCTCGACACTGACACTGTGCTGCCTCTCAAAACAAAAAAAGCCGACGTGGCCGAATCCCCTGAGGGCTTCGACCACGTCGGCTTACTCTTCAACCTGCCCCCCGGCCTGGCCGGGGTGCCTTTCAATGAGTCATCCGAAATTCAATTCCGCGATCCGACGGAGCCGATTCCAAACTCACACAGGCTCCGTAATGGCGGCCATCGTACTGTTGGGGAACGCGAGAAGTAAGCCGGGGTCTTGGAAGTTTGATGATCTCTGCATTTGTTTCGCCCTCGTCCGCCGCGGCGGATCAACTCGCTTTCTCTGAGGCTGTGGCCAGGATCTTCTGCAACTGTTCGAAGCGCGCGGGTTTGACGAGATGGTGATTGAAGCCGGCTTGTAGGGAAGTCTCGCGGTCTAGTTCCTGACCGTATCCCGTCAGGGCGACGAGCACCAATTATCGCACTGGCTCGGTACGGCGGCATTCGGACGCCGAGCGAGACGCTGGCGTTGAAGTGGTCCGATATTGATTGGGAACGTCAACGCATCCGAATCCCCAGTCCCAAGACGGCACACGTCGGGAAGTCGTTTCGTGAGATTCCGCTGTTCCCGGAATTGCAGCCCTACCTGCAAGACGCCTTTGAACTCGCGGCCGAAGGGACGGAGTACATCGTCACGCGATATCGAGATGCAACGCAGAACTTGCGAACCACTATGTTGAAGATCATCAAGCGCGCCGGCTTGGAACCGTGGGAGCGAGTGTTTCACAACCTCAGAGCGTCCCGGCAAACCGAACTGGCCAAGACGTACCCGGCTCGTGTCGTTTGTTCCTGGATGGGAAATTCCGAAGCGGTCGCCGGGGAGCACTACCTGCACACCACCGAGTCCGACTTCCCAAAGGCACTCGAAAATCCGGGACAGAATCCGGGGCGCGCAGCGGCGGAAATGAGCGAAAGCAGCGGAACCGTGCGACCGGCGGGAAATCCAGAAACGCAAAAACCCCGGCATTTCCGGGGTATTCACTCGCTTTCCGACACCTGCACAACGAACCAATTACCCGGCCAGGGTACGAACCTTTGTGAGATTTCCCGCGAGATTCAAGCGGTAGATGGTCAAGGCGACTCACAATCAGACTCACTTGGCGGCGTTGTTGATCCTCGCCTCGCTCGGCTGATCGAAGTCTGGCCGGCTTTGGATGACGATGTGAAGGCTGAGATTGTGAGGCTCGCCCGCTACGACGTTGACGACGTGACGTTGGTGGTGGCGCGATGATCGTCCAGCGGTCCTTCGCTCAGACGTCGCCAGAGCGGTCGGACGGTCGCAAGGCTGCGCAACTGCTGGCGAAGGTCGCTGTCGAGCGTCAGGGCATTGCTGGGGACGTTGGTGATGGGACTGGCGGCGAAGTGAGGCGGAAAGAATGCTTTGATCCGTTCCAGGCTTTTTGTAACCGACTCCCGTCGCGCCGGGACGCTGGGACTCCGGTTAGCTCGATCGTCGGGAACTATTTTCAGGGAGGTCATCATGCAGGTTTCAGGGAGGTCATCATGCAGGCGAGCGAATTGCCAGAGTACCGTCGGATTCGAGCGGAGGGTCGCTGGAAGGAAGCCACTGCGTTTCGAGACGCGGAACGGTTGCGGCTGCGTGAGGCTGGTCGTACTCGGCAACAGGCGTGTGATGAGAGCTGGCTGTTGATGCTGAAGAAGTTTCCGCCAGTCGCCAAGGGGTCGGTCCGGGCAGCGGGTCGAGTCGAGCCAGCACGTTTAGGTTTGCCGTGGCAGGACCGTTCCGGTTTGGGGTGGTATGCGTGGCTCGGCGGCGATTCAGGCCCGCGTCAGTTGTTGAAGCTGGGCGATACCGAGGAAAAGGCGCGCGTGGTGTGGTGGGTGTTGAAGAATAGTTTGAAGGCTGGCCAGTCAATGCTGAAGTCGCCGGAGTCCACGCAGCGGACTATCCAAGAGTTGGTGGAGGTGTCACCAGAGCGGGTGGAGAAGCGATTGCGTGAGCTTGGCTGGTCGGTAGAGAGACCAACTGCGTGACGACCGCCTACGATTGCGCAGGAATAACGCAGGGGGCAACAGGCCGAGCCGTTCGGCCGACGTGCCGGTCATCCATTTCGACCAGTCGAAGCCGTGCATCAGGCCGCTACGGCTGGCTGAGGGGCGTTGGCAGCCAACTACAACAGATCGGCGAGCAGCGCGTCGAAGTCGAACGCGAACGACGTGTCGATGACGCGAGTGAGTTGGCGTTCGCAGGCTGCCCCGAATGCGGCTCGGAATTGCGTTGGCGTAGCGGTGGGAAAGGCTGTTGGATGATCCCGGCCAACATCTCGAACTCCTGCCGTCATTGATCGCGGTATGTGCTGTCGAATTGCTTGTGCAAGTGAAGCTCGTTTGCCAGCGACTTTGCTCCTTCAGTGAGGAGTGCATCAAGCTTTTTCTCGCGTTCTTCGGACTTGGATTCGTCCATGACTTCTGTCAGACGTGGGGTGTCGTCCTGCTGGGCCATCCTCTCACGTTCTGAATTCACGACGCCACGCAAAAGCTTCTCGAAATCGTCCTGAAGCGTGTAAGCATCGGCTTCTCGTTTTCCCGCTTCCTCTCCGCGAATCACCGCCTCAGCCGCTGCTCCGGTAAGCGAGCCGAGAGTCTCGCTTGGCCATCGCCGCGGGTCTGGACTGTTGGATGCTTCGGGGGGTTGAGTCATTCCCCGCTCGCGCCGCATCTTGTCCAAGTATTGCTTGATTTCCAGCATCTGTTTCGCCCTCGACATCGAAAAGGCGAGCTTCTTCGACGACTCGTAGAGTCCCCGCAACTTCGGCGGTGGTTGATAGTCGTCGACCACGATTCCTTTCCTTGTCGTGTTGGGACGACGACGCATGATCTGTTCGATCCGTGCCGCGTCGAAATCCTCAGAAGCCGAAGCCGCGCCAACCGCAGTCCCGGCGTCCGCGCCACCAGTCGGCAAGGCGGCGTCCGTGCCTTCGTTTGCTTTCATCAATTTCTGACGGAACGCCTCGTAATCAGCGTCCGTTGGTTCGTCAGCCGGTGCCGCCACATCCGCAGCCCCGGCGTCTGCTGCTCCGTCGGCTCCGGGGTCCGTCCCTTCCTTTGCTCGGTTTAGCGACCGCTTGATCGCGATTCTCCGATCCACTCGCTCGATCACTTTCTGAAGTTGCAGGGCTGCTCCGGTTGGCTTTGGCAACGGGCTTCTCCCCGGCAAGGTGGCGTCCGTGCCTTCGTTGGCTCGCTCCAATCGGCGACGAATTATCGCCTCCAACTCTGGATCAGACTCCGCGCCCGCCACATCAGCGGGCACGGCGGGTTTGGTGGTTACGTTAAGAAGACGTGCGGCAAGCGTGCCCGACAATACGGTCAGGTAATGCTCAAAATCGCGTGACACATCTGACACCCCGTACTTGGCGTGAATCGCTTCGTGCAACAAAGTTCCTGCGAACGATGAGAGTGACTTCAACTCACTTCGCTTGACGATAATCCATCCATCTTGCGATACCCAAAGCCCAACGGTTTCTTTTGAAGAGTAAGGATTCGATTGCATCGTTTCGGAGATGCGAATGTCTTTCACAATTCGAGGACGCCCTCCAAGAAAATCCAAAATCTCAGTGACGTGGCTCCACACGTCGCGCTCGGCTGGCGTCAATGCCTCCGGGAGAACCCACGAGAACTGAAATGAAGCGTTACGCTGTTCGATGAACTGACGCAGTTCTGTCACTGGCCGCCCAGTGACATCGGTGATGCCTCTGATTCTGTCAGACAGATTTTCTGGAACGGCGACTATCTGAAATCCGGAGGATTGTGCATCCTCGACGAGATCGGGATGTGCCACTAGCTGGGCCGGATTGATGAATAGAACTGGCTTCAATGAGTTAAGAACTCGGACGGCGTGCTCCTGCACTTCTAACCAATTAAGCTCGTCGTGCGCGACGCCGCTGCTGTGCGTCTGCAAGTCGTCCGACAATGACTGTGCCACCTTCTCGGACTGGCAAGCAAGTAAGATTGACCGAACCCGGTCTGCATACGCAGTCCGACCAAGATTCTGACGCTCACGATTCAGGGCGCGTTTGATGGCCGCATTGAGTGAGGTGATGTTGTAGCTGAAAAGGAAATTTGGCTCGTCTGCTACCCGCATTCCGTTGATATAGATCACCCCTCCGGTTGGCGTGCGGCGATGAACGCTCCCGAACTTGGTTTCCTCGATCAAAGTGCTCTCCGCAAAGCAGAGGAACATTTTCTTCGCGGCGGCGACATCCGCGTCTGAGACGCCGAACACACAGCAGTCCGTCCCGTCGAGGTCGGGAATCGAGGCTGGCGAAACGGTCGCGTGAAGTGTGACAAGATCGTCGAACGAGTGTTTCGTGACTTTGGAAAGGCTAATGTCGCCGTGCGGTGAGCGAATCAGGACACGGATGTCCTTTCGATCAAATGTTGCAAGGGCGTCTTTCAGGCCAATGCCAAACTTACCAATGACTGCCGGGCTTTCGAGCTTTTCCGGGTTCTCGCTCTGGATCAAATGCTGGTAATGCAGTCCACGTCCATGATCTCGGATATGCCACCAACCATTGGCGTCTTTGAAGAGTTCGGGATGAGGTGTGTTGGTGATGACCGACTCATCAATGGCATTCGCAATCAACTCTCTCAGAGCGTGAGACAACTCCCAGTTTTCCAAAATCTTGTCGATGTTCAGGTCGAAATGCTTAACGGCGGAACTTGAGGCGATCGGCAACTCCGTCGGCGGCGGTTCGTCGTTTGCCGTCGGCGTCACGCCAAACTTCGCTTCGGACGCCTGCGCATCCGCGATCCCGGCCGCCAACTCGGCCTCGGTCGCGACTTTCAGACCGGCGCGAGTCGAGGCCAACACATTCCAATCGGACGGCGGCAATCCACACTTCTCGCGAGCCTCGATTTCCTTCCACTCTTTAATGCTGACCGTGCCTTCTGGTGCCGGCAGTTTCTCCCAGGCTTCGCCCTTCGTCGTCCAAGGCGGCACCGTTGGAGGCTCGTCGATCGGTGTCGGTGTTCCGACGAACTGAGTCTCTTCGGCCTGCGCGTCCGCGATACCCAACGCCAAGTCCGCGTCCGTGGCGGGGTCGAGACCGCCGACCTCGGCCCCAAGACGATTCCAGATACCGACCAGTTTGCTCCGCACATTGGCCGGAATGTTTCCGTCGAACGCCTTGGCAATGGACGCCACATACTGCCGGAACTTGATGCCGCCGATCTTCAGTGACAACTTCGTGACATCCAGAAGCGAGCGGAATGTCTCGGCGTCCAACGGCACGAACGTGCGACCGCCTGTCGTTGGCTTCTCCGACTTCGGAGGTTTGACGGGCGGTTCTGCGTCATTGAAGAATTCTTGGCGACCCTTTGCGATGCGATCAGCAATCGACGGCTCTTGCATGGTCGTCCCCTCTTCAACGTGAGCCACCAGCGGCAACAGACGCTCGACAATCCGAGCGTGGCCGCTTTCCTCGTCGCTCTCGCTGGCCGACCAACGTAAAGCGGCCAACAAATGCTCGCAAGCAACGTCCGCCTCAAGCCAGCATTTACGCAGAGTTGAGCATCACCGCTCCGCCGGTTGTCGTTTCGGGGTGGCCATGCGGCGCAGGCGTTTGAGCCAGTAGTCGCGGTCGGCGCGAATCTCGTCGAGGAAGCGACGGGCCATGTCGCTGGGGGTGCTTGGACTGTGCTTCCACGCGATGAATCCGGCACGAACGACCGCCAGCATTTCTATGCGGTGTCGGCGTCGTCGCACCGCCTGACTCCCCTTTCTGGCAAGTCACGTTGCCATCTCAGCGGCAACCGCGTGAAATGCGAACATTGCACTTTCGCAAACCATCGCATTCGCTGGCATCGAAAGGGAGCCAATGAGCGTCAACGAACGGGACAATACCGAACGATGCCTGAATGTCCTATTGCGGCACTTGGAACAGCTTCGGCCGATTCTGAACACTCGCGACTTGGATGACCGAGCCATCATCACTGCTCGCGATCTGGTCAAAGCCTTTGTGCTGTCGGAAACCAACGCTGGACCACGCGGTACGATCTTCCGTGGAGAGCATTTCTCTGAGACTGGCGAGCCGTTACTTGGAACTCCACTCGGATTGAATGGTCCGTCTTCTCAAGTGTTTTGGAGTGAGGAGTGCGCGGATTTGTTGACCGATCGCCAATGGTCGTACATGTCCATGATCCTGAACATGCTCGTAGCCTTTGCGCAAGAGTCGCTGACTCGTGAGCGTGCCGAACTCGCAAAGGATATCGGTAATTGTGCGTCGGACTTCGTGGAATCACTCACCGGCAAGCCGTGGAACTCACAAAAGTCTGATGGCTCCAAAGCCAAGTCAAACGGTGTGTCCGAGCAAAAGCTCCGCGAGGCTTTCGAGTTCATCAAAGAACACGGCCCGGTCGTTGGGAAGAATGTCGCTCGGCACATCAAAGTTGACGAGGATGCGTTTCGCGGGCGATACGTCCGACTGCTGAAATCAGAGTTCGGCATTCAAAACAAACGCGGCGAGGGCTACTTCGCTCCATGATGAGAATGTGGCGCGAATGTGGCGCGCCACAACGCTGAGAATCTTGGTCGCGTTCTCGCAGCACATATCGTCCCTTCGTTGTTGATCGTGATTCATTTCACTCCGACGCAAGGGATTAAGAATGACTGCGAAACTCGCTGTTCCTGACTCTGACCGCCTGTCGGTCAACGGGCTTGCGCGCCGGGAAGGCGTGCATACCGCCACTGTTTGGCGATGGCTGTTACACGGTGTCCGAGGCCACAAGCTCCGCGCCGTGCGTGTCGGCGGACGCCGCTTCATCACTGAGCCAGATTGGCGGACCTTCTCCACCGCGCTCAATGCTGACCTGAATGACGCTCCGGCCGCTTCTCATTGTGTTGGTGGGCAGGGAGTGGATCACCATGCGTGACGCTACCCTCATCCCCGCCGTCACCGTGAAGCCTGCCAACGAACTCTCGCCGCTAGTTGTTGACCTTCAAACCGCTTGTAAGCTGGCCGGCGGAGTCAGTGACCGTCACCTGCGGAAGTTCTTTCCCGATGGTCCGGCCGAGTACCAACCGAAGCTCCCCGTGTGTCGCATCGGTTCTCGGTTGACGATCCGCGTGGCCGCGCTTGAAGCCTGGCTGGCTGCTGTTGAGCAGAAGGGGGGCGAGTGATGGCCGCGCAAAAAGAAGCCCGGCCGCTGGAACAGTCGGGCGTCTCACAACAATCAGAAACCGAGACGCATCGTAGCTGCGATGCCGAGCAAATTGCCAATTGGCTCAAGGTGCTGGTCGAACCCAATTCGACGGTCGAGACACGAACTCTGTTTGCGAGTAATGCCGACACGCAGGTCCGGCACTACTCATCAAACGACCTGATGACGTTGGCCAGTGATGCCCTACGGCTCGGCAAGGGCGCGAAGGGTGTCTACTTCCTGTTGAACCCGCTTCCCGCAAAGTGGAGTGGCGCGCCGGCCAAGGATGCCGACATCGTGCGACGCCGGTGGCTGCCGATCGACTGCGACCCGAAGCGGAAGGGGACAGTCTCAGCGACCGATGAGGAAAAGGACGCGGCACGCAAGAGGATGGTCGAGGTGGATTCGTTTCTGGACGAGCAAGGCTGGCCAGCTCCGGTCATTGGTGACAGCGGCAACGGCTACTGGCTGCTGTATCTGATCGACCTGCCCGCTGATGATGGTGGTCTCGTGCATCGGGTGTTGCAGGTGCTGGCCAGCAAGTTCAACGATGAGGCCGTGAGCATCGACACGACGGTCGGGAACGCCTCGCGCATCGGCAAGCTGTTCGGCACGCTCGCGGCGAAGGGCGAGCATACGACCGAGCGACCGCATCGGGTGTCCAAGATCATCATCATCCCGGACGAATTGACGCCGGTGCCGATTGAAATGCTGCAACGGCTCGCCAGTGAGTCGGAGAAGCCCCAGCAACAGCCTCTGCCGCTCATGGCTCGTACTGGTGACGCTGGGCACGCCTCACGACCCGAAGCGATTGAACAGGCTCGGAAGTATCTCGCCGCAATGGAACCGTCGATCCAAGGGCAACACGGATCGAACAGACTCATCAAAGCCGCTTCGGTGCTGGTCAATGATTTCAGTCTGACCGATGGCGAAGCGTCCGACCTGTTGATGGCCGAGTTCAACCCAAGGTGTGAACCGCCGTGGCCGGAGAACCTCATCAGACGGAAGATTGACGAAGCAAAAAAGAATCCGCCATCACGACCGGCGAAGGGACCGGGAACGGCGACGACTGCGACAAGATCATCGTCATCGTCTCGCAAGAACGGCCAGTCGCAGAACTCCACGGTGGAAGCCATCGAATCATTTCGGACGTTCCCCGTCGATGTGCTACCGGCACCATTGGCTGAGGTTGTGCGATGTGTCACGAAGGCGATGGGTTGCGATCCGTCGTTCGTTGCTCTCCCTGCATTGTCAGTATTGGCCGGAGCGATCGGCAACAGCCGACGCATCAGGCTGAAACGTGGCTGGACCGAGCCAGTGATTATCTGGACGGCCATCGTGGGCGAATCAGGAACGCTGAAATCCCCGCCGCTGGAATGGCTGACCCAACCGCTTCGCGATCGTGAAGAGTCTGCATTGGAGCGACACGCCACCGCGTTGGAAGAGTTTGCGGCCGAACAACTGCGGCACGCTGCCGCCGTCGCTGCATGGAAGCAGCGGAAATCATCCGAGCCACCGCCGCTGACTCCGGTTCCTCCCGTTTGCTCGCGTAGTTTCACCAGTGACGCGACCATCGAAGCGGTGAGCCTCATGCTGGCCGACAACCCTCGCGGTATGATCTTGATTCGTGATGAACTGGCCGGTTGGGTATCGTCATTCGATCAATACAAATCCAAGGGTGGCAGTGATGCGGCACATTGGCTGTCGATTCACTCGGCTAAGGGGTTCGTCGTCGATCGAAAGTCAGGAGACCGAAAGACGATCTTTGTGCCGCGACCCGCTATGAGTGCCACGGGAGGGGTTCAGCCCGCGACGCTGCGAAGTGTTCTCGCGGAAGGCCACGTCGAAAACGGCTTGGCGGCTCGTTTGCTGTTTGCTTATCCGCCGCGACATCCGAAGCAGTGGACCGAGGCGGATATCTCGCCAGCGATCGAAGCAACATGGAAAACGCTGATCGACGGACTGTTCGCACTTGAGTCGCACATTGACGAAAACGCCAAGCGTCAGCCCATCGTTGTTGGCCTGACTCCCGCCGCGAAAGCCGTGTGGATCACGTTCTACAACGAGCACGCCGAGGAGCAAGCAAACTTGTCCGGCGACTTGGCTGCCGCTTGGTCAAAGCTGGAATGCTACGCCGCGCGGCTGGCGTTGGTCGTGCATTGTGTCCGAGTCGTGAGCCGCGCCCCGTCCCTGATATCGCCTGACGCCGTGGACGAGTCGAGCATCGGAGCGGGCATCACTCTGGCACGCTGGTTTGGACACGAAGCTCGGCGCGTCTATGCCATGCTCGCCGAGACCGAAGACGACACCGATCAACGCCAGCTTGTCGAATGGATTCGCACACGCGGCCGAACGGCAACGGCCCGCGAACTCCAGCGAGGCCCGCGGCGGTTCCAAAACGCGACAGCCGAGTTCGCCGAATCGGAACTCGACAAGCTCGTGAAAGCCGGGCATGGAGTTTGGGAGCCAATCGAAACAACTGCCGTCGGTGGCCAGCCAACCCGGCGTTTTCGGCTGCAAAACGGTGATGGCTGATGACACAAACCTCAGAATCCCACAGAAAATGGGAGTACTGTCATCAGTCATCACCCCTCACGCCTCAGAACGGAGTCCCAACCATGCACCCGCCGAAGCAACCGACCTGCCCCTCGTGCCGATCACCGGACCTGCGAATCGAAGACGCGGCGACTGGCCGTGCTCAGTGTGGGAGGTGTCGCCATCGTTGTGTCATCGCCCCCGATGGCTCGACTCGCGACTGGTTGATGATCGGCCGGCCAACACGTCGCAGGTACTCCCGAAACTTCCCCAAGACGGCGAAAACACCCTGCAAGGCTAACCTGACACACACCTAGTTGCCGCGAATAAGCGATTCCTGGCGGGCGGGCACGCGCGAGGGATTCTAACACGAAAGCGCCGTCAGCCGAGACCGACCAGCGTAGTATTTACACCGTCTCTGTTTCCCCGAAGGAACAACTCAATGGCCAGCATCAGCACCGACACGTCCGGCAACCGCAAGATTCAATTCAGCGACGGCAACGGCCAACGCAAGATCGTGCGGATCGGCAAGCTGCCGATGAAGGCTGCCGACGTGATCCTCGCCAAGATCGAAGCCCTCTTGGAAGCGAAGCTGTCCTGCCGGTCACTGGCCCCTGAAGTCGCCGAATGGGTCGGCAAGATTCCCGACGTGCTGGCCAAGCGGTTGGTTGCCGTGGGGCTGATCGCTCCGCGCGAGAAACGCCAAGGGGACGTTCAGACCGTCGATGCCTTCATTGACCAGTACATAGAAGAGAGAGTGGATTTGAAGCCGAGCACCGTCGAACAACTCCGGCAGGTTCAAAACAACCTGCGGAAGTTCCTCGGCGACAAGCTGATGTTGCGAGAATTCACTCCCGGCCATGCCGACGCCTTCAAGGCATCGTTGGCCAGCAAGTTGGCGGATAACTCCGTCCGTCGAAACCTTGGACGCTGTCGCCAGTTCTTTGAAGCCGCACTCCGCAAGCGGTTGCTCGAATCGAATCCGTTCGCTCACATCAAAGGCGTGAACGTGAAGGGCAATGCCGAGCGGTTCCGATTCGTCACGCTGGCAGAGATCAAGAAAGTGATCGACGCTGCTCCTGATGCTCAGTGGCGGTTGATTATCGCCCTGGCTCGCTTTGGTGGCCTCAGAACGCCCTCAGAGACGTTGGCGTTGAAGTGGTCGGACATTGATTGGGAACACCAACGCATCCGCGTCCCCAGCCCCAAGACAGCACACGTCGGCAAGTCATCGCGTGAGATTCCGCTGTTCCCGGAGTTGCTGTCCTACCTGCAAGACGCCGAGGAACTCGCGGCCGATGGGACGGAGTACGTCGTCACCCGCTACCGCGACGCAACGCAGAACTTGCGGACCACGATGTTGAAGATCATCCGCCGCGCCGGCTTGGAACCGTGGGAGCGACTGTTCCACAACCTCAGAGCGACCCGCCAAACAGAACTGGCCAAGACGTATCCGGCTCACGTCGTCTGCGGCTGGATGGGGAACAGTGAAGCGGTCGCAGGCGAGCACTACCTGCACACGACGGACGCCGACTTCCAAAAAGCGACTCACTCAGCGGCGGAAATGAGCGAAAGCGGCGGAACCGTGCGACCGGCCGTAAGTCCTGAAATGCAAAAACCCCGGCATTTCCGGGGCGTTCACTCGCTTTCCGACACCTGAACAAAGAACCAATTACCCGACCAGGACTCGAACCTGGAATAGCAGGACCAAAACCTGCTGTGTTGCCAATTACACCATCGGGTAGCGTTTGGGGGGCGGAGTCTAGGGAACCCCAGCGTGTGGCTCAAGAGCCTTGGTTCATCCTGCAAAGGCTGGCGGCGACAAGTCAAAAACCCTAAAGGGAAACCTCCCTCAATCGCATTGCCTTTGAGGCTCAGGTCGCTGCGGGGACGATGTAGGAACGAGATTCAGAAAAGGACTCCGACATGAATTGCGATTATTTCCTGTTCTCCCACTTGTACGAGAACAATCTGAACGACCTGAGCGGCAACAAGAATGAATGGTTGCGGGACTTGGTGGTGTTGTTGGAGGCGTCCGACTTTCCGGGAATGGTCGTGTTGTTTTACGACCGTGGCTGGCAAGAGTTGGTGCGCGGAACATTGCTCGGAGGCGATGTTGCTGCGGCGTTGGCTGTGGCCGAGCAGGCGGCGCGTACGGCGGAACGTGTCGAGGCAGCGGCTCAGAGTTTGTCGTCTCAGGCCGGGTCGCGGGTGCTCGTCGTCACGGCCCTCGATTTACTCCCGCTTGTTCAGAGGCTGGGACAAAGCTGTGCTGGAGTGACGGCAACAAAGCTGGCGAATTTCTTGGGGACCAATTTCAGCGGCGCGCGATATGACTTTCCCAAACTGATTGAGGCGTTCCTGCGACTTCGCAATCTCGGTGGCTGTCCCGTGCTGCGGATCGACCAGGACGTCCTGTTCAATACCTCGAAGTATCCTGGCACCGAGTTGCACGCACCGCTCGGTTTGGCGGAATCGGTTCGGACAATGGTCGGCGAGTACCGGCGGCGTTGTGCGTTGGCTGATTCGCCAGCGTTTCTGATGACGGGGCGGTATCTCAACAGTGCCGGGACGACGGTCAACGATTGGTCGCGAAACGATTGGTTGGGGGCGTTCGCCACACGTCCCTTTCCCGCGTTGGCCGTGGACTCGACCGGCGAGCCGCTGTTTCATGCTCCGACGTTGCAGGCCTACTACGGAGTCGATGACTCCGCCTCGCACCTCAAAATCGACGGCGAGGGATTGCCGGCCGGTCTTTCGCGCATCGGTGCTCCGCCGGTGAACTCGCCGATTTCGGGATCGCTGCTGACGTTCAATGCGCCGCTGGTGATTGAGGCTCCACCGTTTTGCAACTTTCGCACGAATGTTGTTTGGATCGACGACTTCTTGAAGTTTGCGATGCACCGTGAGCTGCACCGCCTGCCCAACACGACGGTCTCGTCGGCCTTCTCGAACTCTCCATTGATCGCGACCTGCGAAACCGTGAAAGAGCGGCCGCCCATCAGCAATGCGCGGAGCTACACGCTTGAGAATTACTTGCCCGCGCTCGTTCGAGGTTGTGTGGTCGATGCGTGGATTCAGCCGGATGCTCGGACGAAAGTCGATTTCTCGGCGGCGGCGAGTTCGGGACCGCTCATCCGACACCTGCAAGCGGCGCGACAACACGGCGGCTTGGGGGCAGAGCAGGCTCGATCATGCCGCGCAGAGTTGTCGCAGAGCGCCAGCGTCCGATTGAACGAAGTCCGTGATCAATGGGCGCGACTCCCCTCGGTTGGAGACCTGCCGTCCCTCGCCACAGAGTGGAGTGGTCGCGGCGAACTATCGAGCTTGATCGGATTGGAGACGCTGCTTGAAGACACGCTCGAATACATCGAGTGGGCGGTCGTCTGGCCGGTGGTGACGGATGCCGTCCGCGCATTGCCGCGCGGGTTCCTCAAGTTCGACCTGCTGTAGCCATGCTCGCCAGTGCGTCGTGAAGATTGAGAGCCGCGACCGTGAGGGAGCGGTTGTTTCATGGAGTTATGACCGTTCCCTGACGGTCGCGGCTCTCAAACTCACGACGCGGAGCGTCGTGCCACATTGCGGGCTTTGCCGCTTTAGGCTTTGTGGTCAAACGAGAACTCGCCATCGCGAGCATCGACGACGATTCGACAGCCCGGCGGCAGCTTGCCGGAGAGCAACTCGTTGGCGAGTTGATTTTGTAGCCGCTGCTGAATGACTCGCTTCAGCGGCCGAGCACCATAAGCCGGGTCGTAACCTTCGTCGCCGAGCTGATCCTTGGCCGCGTCGGTGATCTCAAAACCGAAACCATTCTCTTCGAGTTGCTTGGCCAAGCGGCGGAGTTGCAGATCCACAATCTGACGAATCTCGGCTCGGCCCAGCGGGTGGAAGACGATGACTTCATCGACGCGGTTGAGAAACTCCGGCAGGAACTCGCGCCGCAGAGCGTCCATGACACGGCGGTTGATCTCTTGTTCCAGGCCCTCGCCCCGGAGCGCTTTGCCGTTCGCCAATTCCATGATCGACTGGCTGCCGATGTTCGAGGTCATCACGACGATCGTGTTCGTGAAATCGACCGTGCGGCCATGACCGTCGGTCAGGCGGCCGTCGTCCAACAGTTGCAGCAGGATGTTGAAGACGTCGCGGTGAGCCTTCTCGATCTCGTCGAGCAACAGCACGCAGTACGGATGACGCCGCACAGCTTCGGTCAGTCGACCTCCTTCTTCATATCCAACGTAGCCGGGAGGCGCACCGATCAAGCGTGCGACCGAGTGCTTCTCCATGAACTCGCTCATGTCCACGCGGACCATCGCGTGCTCGTCGTCGAACAGGAACTCGGCGAGCGCCTTGCACAGCTCGGTTTTGCCGACGCCGGTCGGGCCGAGAAAAATGAACGAGCCGATCGGACGATTGCGATCTTGCAGCCCGGAGCGAGATCGCCGCACCGCGTTCGAGACCGCGACGACTGCCTCGTGCTGATTGATCATGCGGCTGTGAATCGCGTCTTCCATTTTGAGCAGCTTGTCCCGCTCGCTCTGCAACATGCGGGCGACGGGGATGCTGGTCCAAAGGCTGACGACTTTGGCGATGTCTTCGTCGGTGACTTCCTCGCGGAGCAGCCGTTCGCCCTTCGCGTTGCTGGTCTCGGCCGAGCGTTGTTCCAACTCCTTCAACTCCGCTTCGGCCTTTTGCAAATCCTGCTCGGACTTGTAGGCGGCAATAAAATCTTCATTCGCATTCGTTCGCTGAGCTTGAGCGAATGCTTGCTCGCGCTGTGTGCGAAGCCGCTCGATTTGTTCCTTGAGTGGGCGGAGACGGGACAGTGCGTCCTTCTCGGCCTGCCACCGCGCTTTCAACTGGTTGACCGATTCCTCGCGGTCAGCGATCGCTCGCCGCAGGTCGTCGAGCCGCTCGCGACTGTCGGGACTTTTCTCGGTCGCCAGCGCGGTCGCTTCGATCTGCATTCGCGTGAGCTGTCGCGTTGCCTCATCCACCTCGGCGGGCATCGAGTCAATCTCCATGCGGAGCCGCGAGGCCGCCTCGTCCATCAAGTCAATCGCCTTGTCCGGTAGGAAGCGGTCGTTGATGTAGCGATCCGAGAGTGTCGCCGCCGCGATCAGCGAATCGTCGGTGATGCGGACTCCGTGATGCGACTCATACCGCTCTTTCAATCCGCGCAGGATCGAGATCGTGTCCTCGACGTTGGGTTCCTGGACCATGACTGGCTGGAATCGGCGTTCGAGGGCGGCATCCTTCTCGATGTGCTTGCGATACTCGTCGAGTGTCGTGGCCCCGACGCAATGCAACTCCCCCCGGGCCAAAGCGGGCTTGAGCAGGTTCGAGGCGTCCATCGCCCCCTCCGCGGCCCCGGCTCCGACGACGGTGTGGAGTTCGTCGATAAACAGAATCACGCGGCCCTGGGCTTGCTCGACCTCTTTCAGGACGGCTTTGAGGCGGTCTTCGAATTCGCCACGGTACTTGGCTCCAGCGATCAAAGCCCCCATGTCGAGGGCCACGACCGACTTGTCTTTGAGATTCGTCGGGACGTCCCCTTTGACGATGCGGTCGGCTAGACCCTCGACAATTGCCGTCTTTCCGACCCCCGGCTCGCCGATCAGAAC
>JBJXEX010000323.1:0-6881 GCA_046156195.1 Planctomycetaceae bacterium
ATTTCGGAATTGGCCTCGGCCAATTCCGAAATTCCGAAGTGCCTGACCCCAGAGCAACAACGAGAGGCGCGATGTTGGGAATTATTCCCTGTCCAACACATCGTTCACGATTCGGCCCGAGCGAAACGTCTGACACGTCAAGTGCCCGTCGGTGTGAATCTCGAACGTGATCGCGCCTTGATCGGAGGTGCTGAGCACGGTTGTGTCCTGGCCGAAACGAGCTTGCAGAGTCGCGAGACTGGCGCGGTGGTCGGCACTGACGAGTAGCCAGCGCGGATGAACCCAGCGAGCCAAGTCGGTCGTGTTGGCCCCCAAGCTGCCGTGATGTGGTGACACCAGAATCTCGGCGGGTTCTGGCGGCGAGTGCAGCAAACGGCTGAGGCCCTCACGTTCCAGATCGCCGGTCAGCAAGATGCGGCGACCGGCGTATTCGAGCAACAGCACGATACTGTTGGCATTATCGGGAGACAGATTTTCGGATGCGGTCGGATGCAAGACGCGACATCGAATGCCATCGCCCAAGAGAAACGAATCCCCTTGCCACGTCAGCCGGACGGGGACTCCGCAGTGCCTTGCCGCGTCGAGCACTTGTCGAACTTCCGGCTGACTCCAATCGACGAACTGCGGCGAGATGAACAGCTTTCCGACCGGCAGTGTGCGGAGCAGTCCGGCCACTCCGTTGACGTGATCGGTGTCCGCGTGCGACAGCATGAGTCCATCGAGTCGGCTGTGTCCGCGATGCCACAATGTCTGCTGCACGACATCGTTCGCTCGGCGGCCATTGCCCATCATGCCGCCGTCGTACAACAGCGTGCGGCCCGATGGTGATTCGATCAGAACGGACAAGCCATGTCCGACCGACAACACCGAGACTCGCAGTGGTCCCGGTTCGCGCGGCCAGAGCGGCACGGCCAAGCCGATCGCCGTCCACAACCAAAAAGCTCTCCAACCCAGATGCCGCCGCAACGGGCCACGCATCCCTCCGAACAACGTTGCCAGACAGATGAGTGCTCCGACCAGCCACCAGGTCGGCGGCGTCGGCACATAACGATGACCGCACGACAGCTCGGCCGCGACATCGACGATCCACAGCATCAGCCGCAACGACCACTCGAACGGCACCGCGATCCAACCGGCCACGGTCGAGCTGGCGAAGCCCACAAGCAGCATCGCATAGCCCAAACACAGCGTCGAGGTCGCGACGGGAATCAACGGAATGTTCGCCAGCAGACCCACTGGCGAGATCAAGTGAAACTGCCGAGCAATCAACACGGCCGAGAACAGCCAGACGAAGAACGACATCGTTACTCCGTCACGCAACAGAGTCCAACCGCCACTCAGAACTTGGCGAAGCACAGTCTTCGGAAGTCGCTCCGTCAGTTCTCTCGCCAGCTCGGCTTGAGTCTTCACCGTTGAACGTGCCGCGTCGTGCTCGGCCTTCGCTCGGGCGGCTTCCAACTGCCAACCGCGCCGCGCGGAAAGCCACAAGATCACGGCGACTGCCAGGAAGGAAAGTTGTGCTCCCGTGTTGAAGGCGTCGGTCGGATTCCACCACAGCACACCCAGCGCCGTGACGGCCAGCAAGTTGTTTGCGTGCGTCGGGCGATCCCACGGCCAGCCCAGCGTCGAGAGGAAGACCAGTAGCGCGGCACGCACCACCGGCGGCCCCGCATCCGTGATCGCGGCGTATCCGCCCACCAATGCCAGAATCGAAATGGCCGTCACGCCGCGCGACAGATTGAAGAGCCGGCAGACGAACCCGACGAACATCGCCAGAATTGCCACGTTCAAACCGCTGATCGCCAAGACGTGCATCGTCCCGCTTTCGATGAACGCCTCGCGCTGCTGCGACGTCATGCGACCGCGAGTCCCCAGCAACAACGCCAACGCCACGGGGGCCGTGTCCGACGACAACTTGCCGCGCAGCAAGTGTTCGCAATGCTCGCGAGCGATAACGAGTTGTCGCCTTCCCTGCGTGATCAGATCGTCTGGCCGCTTCAGAAGTCGAACCGCTTCCAGCGATCGGCACCGCAGCACCGCGTAGACGCCTTGTTTCCGCAAGAACTCCGCGAAGTCAAACTCGCCGACGTTGCGCGGACCATCCGGCAATGACAGCCGGCCCAGCAGTTCGACCTCATCGCCGATTTGAAAGTCGCTCGCCAAGCACGAGACATCCACGCGCACGCCACCGGTCACGTCGAGCCACTGATCTCCGTCCCGCAGTTGCCGACAGTTGATGACCAATACGGTTCGCTCGCTCGAAGCCCACGGCCGAGACAATTCTTCGTTGGCCTCACGGATCAATTGCGGTCGTTCCGTGATCGTGCCAATGACTCGCGCGGGTCGAGGCTCCGCATTCGCGAACAAGCCGATGTTGTTTGCGGAGCCGACAAACCACGTCGCGTGATGACGAACAGCTCCCGCACCAGCCACCGCGATGAGCAGGCACGCGACCGACATCCGCGGGCACCGCCATCGCGCCAGCAACCCCGCCAAGATCAGCCCCATCGCCGAGAGGAGCCATGCCCACCAACCCGATCCCGAAACACCGGCATCGATCACGATGCCTACAACAAAGGCGATGGCCACGGGAATCGCGGGACATCGACGCCGAAGGACGACCCTTCCGAGTTCAGCATCGCGACCGATCATCCGTCAGCCTCGTCGCGCGGAGGGAGTCCTTTCACGTCCCGCGCTCGTCACCTAGAGGATTCATGAACGCGTCGAGCCTGCTCTCCGGCGCGACGAGCCTCGCCATCGGCTGACCGTCATTTTCCGGGTAGACGATCGGGCGTAGGAATTCGGGAATCGCGGACTGAGTCATCAGCGAATCGTCCCCAATGGAGCGAGGCGGATAGTAATTATGCGTCTCCGCTGCTGCGATGAAGATTCCGTCCGATTTTGTGAGCGGTGCCGAAATCAAACTGCCAACCGCGCACGCCGATGGCGTAGCGGTTAAACATCTCGCCGCGTGTCGTTGTTATCGGTCACGGTCCCCGCCCGTTTTTCCAACAACTCCAGCACCGGCAAGTTCGCATCCGGGAATTTGAGCGAACGCAACGCGGAGACCTCTTCCCAGCGAAACCCCTGCAAGTCACCACTTGCATTGGGAACCTCCAAGGGGCGGCAGAGATAGAAGTGCAAGTCCACGGCCCCATAGGCATATTCGTAAAGCCGCCGAGTTAGCAGTTCGAGCACTTCGACGCGTAGGCCGGTCTCTTCCCAACATTCGCGCACGGCGGCGATGGCTGGCTCTTCATCCGCTTCGCACTTGCCCCCGGGAAATTCCGCGAAGCCAGCCAACGACGCTCCAGGTGGGCGGATGCCGATCAAGTAGCTTCCCTGATGTTCAACCACCGCGATGCCGATGGTCTTGCGACGGAACTCCGCCATCGTCTGCTCCCCGTAGCCTGAATCCGCGAGGCTGTGAACTTTTCGAGCTGCGACCGTGAGGGAGCGGTCGCAAGTCCTTGAAATATCCGCTCCCTCACGGTCGCGGCTCCCAATCTTCACAGGCTCACCGAGTCGGGATTGCTTGGAAAGAGACCCGACTCGGAGAGTCAGGCTACGAAACCGAGGCTACACGCCGGCCTGCATCTCCGCCGGCGGAGCACCCATCACATGGAAGCCGGCATCGACGTGAACGATCTCGCCCGTGATGCCGCTGGAGTGATCGCTCAGCAGAAACGCTCCGGTCTTGCCGACCTCTTCCATCGAGATGTTGCGCCGCATGGGGGACATCGCCGGGTACAACTTCATCATCTTGTCGAAGTCACCGACTGCAGATGAACTGAGCGTCTTGAGCGGCCCGGCACTCAGTGCGTTGACTCGGAAACCCAGCGGGCCGAGTTCATGAGCGGCATACGTCACCGAACTTTCCAGCGCGGCTTTGCAGACCCCCATGATGTTGTAGCCGGGGATGACTTTCTCGCCGCCGAGGTACGTCAGAGTCAGGATGCTGCCGCCCGGTGCGAGAATTCCACGAGCACGATTCACAATCGCCAACAGGCTATAGACGCTGATCTCCATCGAGACCTTGAAGCCCTCGCGGCTGCACGCCACCGTCAGCCCCTTGAGGTCGTCAATCGGAGCGTAGGCCACCGAGTGCAGCACAAAATCGACGGTCCCGAATTGTTCCTTCGCGACCGCAAAAACATGGTCGAGGTTGGCATCATCTTGAACATTGCAGGGGACGAGAAACTTCGCCCCGATCGGCTCGACCAGCTTTTTGACTCGGCGTTCCATTTTCGGCATCGACGGATCTTTGTCGGGCAGGTGAGTGAATCCCATGACCGCGCCTTCTTGGTGCAGCCGCTCCGTAATTGCCCAGGCGATTGAATGGTCGTTGGCGATCCCGAAGATCAAGCCTTTCTTGCCCGTGAACATGCCCATTGCGAATGAACCTTATGAATAAAGTCGTGGTGACAGACGGCTCGCCTGTCATGCCCATGTGTGAATGTGGTCGAAACGGGCCGGAAGATACAGTCGGATCAAAAGCCCTTCAACTACGGCTAGAAAGGTACAAACTTCGTTGAAAAACGAGTTGTCTGTGGCCATGATACCCGCCCGTTTGAGGCTGCGTTTGCAGCTTTTTTTTTCGCCAATTCCCCATTCTCTGCACCTGCCACACGCGAGCCGCGTGTGACCACATGGCTGCAAACTGGAGTTTTCAACATGGCCAATGTGGCAACGAATGTGACAAAGCTGGCAACGGACGCACTCAACGCGAGCGATGGTCTCTTTCGTCTGGCACCGACTTGGGTGCCGCGATCTTTCTTGCAACCTGGCCTGCGACTGAAACTACATCCGGCGGATTATTATGCTCTCGGCACGCACCGAGGCGGCATTGATGAGCGGTGGTTTTCCTCGACGACGTTCGCCATGAACGACAACCGCGCGGCCGATGAAGGGCTGAGCTATGTCGTCTTCGGCAACGAGAAGTTCACTCTGCGCGACGCGATTGAAGAGATGGGTGCGGACGCCGTCGGCTCGTCCATTTGGAAGAAGTACAAGCGTTGGCCGGTCTATTCAAAATTCTTCGACAACATGGGTCCGATTCCGCACCACATGCACCAGAACGAGAAGCAGGCGAAGCTCGTCGGACAAGAAGGCAAGCCCGAGTCCTATTACTTCCCGCCGCAGATGAATCAGATCGGAAATAATTTCCCCTACACGTTCATGGGTTTGGAGCCGGGCACGACGAAGCAGAACGTGATCGACTGCCTCGCGCGGTGGAACGACGGCGACAATGGCATCCTCGATTTGTCGAAGGCGTATCGCTTGAAGCCCGGCACCGGTTGGTTGATTCCGCCGTGCGTGCTGCATGCTCCGGGCAGTCTCGTGACCTACGAGCCGCAGTGGGGCAGCGACGTGTTCGGCATGTATCAGTCGATGGTCGAAGGCCGCGCCGTTCCGCGAGCGTTGCTCACCAAGGATTTTCCGAAGAACAAGCACGACGATTTGGAGCACCTCGTCGATGCGCTCGATTGGGACAAGAACGTCGATCCGAATTTCAAGGACAACAACTACCTCGAACCGATCAACATCGGCGATACCGCTGCGGCCGGCTATCAAGACCGGTGGATCGTTTACGGCCGAGTGGATGGCAAGCAGTTGTTCTCGGCTCGCGAGTTGACCGTGATGCCGGGTGCGAAATGCACGATCAAGGACGGAGCCGCGAGCGGCTGGATCACAACTCAGGGCCGCGGCCGAATCGGCAAGATGGCTCTGCAAACGCCGGTGATGATTCGGTTCGGAGCGATGACCGAGGACGAAGTCTTCATCACGCACCGCGCGGCGACGGAAGGGGTCGAGGTCGAGAACCTCGGCACCGAACCGCTGGTCGGTCTGCGATACTTCGGCCCGGATGCTTTCCCGGATGCCGCGCTGCCGCAGGTTGGCGACCACAAGAAAGTCAAAGCCCCCGTGGCCAGCAAGAAGAAACGCTAACCATATCGGACTGCGAAGCAGCAATGCTCGCTGTGGGAAGTCCGGTTTGGCTGGCACCAGGAATCCTCGCGATTGCTGGCGTCTGGATTGCGATGGGGCGTTCCAAACCGGATTTTGAAACGGGTGAGATGCGGCCCGCCCCTTCGATCTTTTTCATTCCGCTGTTTTATTGTCGATGGTCTGGACCGCAACACCTCGGACGACGACGTGCTCTTGGAGCGGTCTCCGTTCCGAGCCGACGAGGTCGGGAAGCTGGTTGAAGAGAACATCCTGTTGGCATTCTTCGACGATTTGATCAAGACAGAAGCCGCTTCAACTACTGAAGGTGCGGACGCCAAGTCCGAGCAGCCGGCCGCGGAGTCCACACAGCCCGCCGTCAATGAGCCAGACAGCGATCCCTTGCCAAAAGACGGTGCTCCGCCGAGCGTTGAATCTTGAAGCAAATCAGCCGCTGGGCGCTAGCCTGGGGTGATGCAAAGTTGGTATTGGCGGGGTGGATTGGTCTTGTCGCGATGTGCGGAAAGTGTTTCGCTAGTCCTTAAACAAGCGTACTTAAACTGGTTGTGATCGTAGTTTTGGCGGCGCAGCCGGGTACGGTCGGCACTGAGTGTCGGTTTGATTTTCGGGTTTTGGCTCAGGCATGTTTCGTTTGGTTTCGGGGCTAGGCGGTGTGAGGCGGAGGGGCACCGAAGCATCCAGACTTCGGCTTTAGGATGTTCACTATTCAAGTTCGTAGCGGGAGACTCACGGTTCGCAGCGGGAGGCTCACGGCGTCTTGCAGGCGGAAGAGTGTTTCTAGAAACGGAAACCACCCCAGCACGCGGTAGATCAACCGCCGGGCACTCCGGATGATCTGCGTGGGGATCATGATCAATGTCTGGCGGAATGTGCTGAAGTCCATTCGCAGCAGGCGGTGCTTTTCCGTTCGCAGT
>JBJXEX010000325.1:0-28425 GCA_046156195.1 Planctomycetaceae bacterium
CACTGCCTGTCGAAAAAGTCGGAATCATGTAACCCGAAGCGTCAGCGAGGGTCGGAATCTTCGAGAAATCACAATCCAAACTCCCTCGCTGACGCTTCGGGTTACATTTTTCGACACACTCGCCAGACCGTGGGGATACTGGCGGCAATTCCGCAGTCCCCACGCTCTGGCGAGCGTGGCTACGAGGGTCGGGCAAATCCGCGACCGACAGCGGTGGCGTGAGCTTGCGACATTGAGTCGCGAGCTTGCGATCGAGCTTGGTGAGTTCGACACCAGTGGCTTCCAACTGCTTTCGATTCGCGACGAAGTCCGCTTCGTCAGCAAGTACCGCCTCGAGCGCAGTGACATCTCGCGGCAGACCGATCTCGGCAAGGTCGTCTCGGGCGCGGTCAAGGTTCGAGGCGTCGCCGTCTCGCTTCGTGGCGAGCGTCGTGTGTGAAATCGTTCGCTCGCGGCGTTCTTTGCTGAGACGGTCCAGTTCTGCGCGAGTTGCCACATCGACCGCGAAGGCACGCAGATCGTCGTGAGTCCAGCCGGATCGCAACTCGGCCAACTCGCGGTCAATCTGTCGTTGAATGGCGTCGCGCTGACGCTCGCGTTCGGGAAGATGCTGCTGAGCCTCAATGAACGACTGTCGCAGTTCGAGGCACGACTTAATTTCGGCTCGATACGAAACCGCGCGGGGATCGAGCTGCAATGCGGCGAGGCTCCGCTCGGCCTGTTCGATCTCATGCTGGCGTTGTGATTGGTCATCGGCGAGTGACTTCAATGCCTTGCAGAGGGCCTGATATCGCTGCCGCGCATCGGGAGGGATCGACCGTAGCACAGGCGGCTCGCCTGTGATTTCACCCCGTTCATTGAGCAGGCGAGCCGCCTGCTCTACGTCGCTGCGGCGCTGCTGCAACTCCCACCACTTCGGCCACGCGCGGACTCGCTTCTCGATCCGCGCATGCTCGCGGCGTATGCGATCGACTTGATCGTGCAGGCTCTGTGCTCGTTGAGCGGCACTCGTCACCGTGGCTTCCAATTCGTGATATTTTTCCGGGCGTAGCGAGCGATCCTTGATCTCCTTCGACAACTTCTTAAGTTCGGCCAAGAGGGCATTGATAGTCGGCTTCGAGCCAGCTTTTTTGAACAACTCCTCCGCCTGCCGGCTCAATTCGGCCACGATCTTGTCGGGACTGTTGGTGCTGCCGAGACTGCCGCCGAACAGAGCCGATTGCAGACTCTCATGCTTCAGACTCGCCTCACCCTGACTGAGTTGATCCAGACCGAACGCGAAGACCGACTCGAACAAGCCGCGATCCGCGTGATCGAGCAGCTTCGACCAGCCCGCGTCGTCGAGACTCGTCGGCTGCCCATCGAGTTTTATCTTCACCTTGTCCCTGGTTCCCTTGCGACGCCGCAGTTCAACGGCCCGGCCGTCGCGCAGTTCGAACGTCGCCTCACCCGCCATCTCACCCGGCCCACCGAAGTCGTAGGGCGTGCGAACCGGAAAGTCGAACAGCAGTCCCCGCACGAATTCCAACAGCGTCGTCTTCCCCGCCTCGTTCGGCCCGCAGATGACTTGTAGACCATCACCAGGAAATTCGAGCTTGAACTCGCTGAAGTGGCCGAAGCGTTTGATGTGCAGTTGCCGAATCTTCATGAGGTGTCTTTCATAGAACTCATCCGGGCAAGCCCATTGGACTCTACACAACTCGAACAAGTCGGCAGTGACGCCATCTCTGCGCTCTTCGCTGCTCTGCGGTAAAAGTGATGGAAGTGTCTCTTTCACCGCAGAGCAGCGAAGAGTGCAGAGGTAAGACGGACACGTTTGCAGGGGGTTCGCAGAATTGTGTAGATACCAATGGGGCAAGCCGGATCGGGGAGATCCCAACCGGATGGGGTCGGTTCAATTCAAATCAGATGACTCAGCAGCAACGCTTCCGCATCGCGGAGCCACGCGACGTGACGCAGGGGATCGTCCAGATGGAACGAGTCGTCACCGGCCGCGTCCTGCGATAACTCGGCCGCCACTTTCGCGGCGAGGTCTTTCATTTCGGAAAGCTCGCCCAGCGACTGCGGGTCGGTCGCCAGCGAATCAATGTCGCGCAGCAACTGGCCGACTAAATCTTGCCGCTCGCGCAGAGCGGCCAGATCAAGCGGCGATTGTGTGTGAAACTTGATCTTCTCGATCCACACGTCGTCGCCAAAGTCGGCCGCGAGCGACCGCACGTTCGCCACGAGCTGCTGACGCGAGGCATCCTTGGCGAGCTGATCATGCACGGCACAACGGCCGGTGAACTCCAACCGCACCGCTGCCATTCGTCCGTCGGACGACGCAACGATCTCACGCAAATGGTGGCGAGTCGCATCGAGCAGCGCGTCTTCATCGTGATCCGGTTGCAGCGGGATCGTCTCGCAAAACCAGCGGACGAGATCGGTCTCGCGAAACTCGATCTCGCGCACCTCGCCGCCGCTGCTGTGTTCATCGACCGTCACCAGCCAGCAACCTTTGGGACCGGTCTCTCGCGCGTGACGCCCCTGCGTGTTGCCTGAGTAAACAACGTGAGGCCGCTCGTGCAAAACCGCGCGATCGTGAACATGCCCCAATGCCCAATAGTCGTACCCCTTCGCAACCAGCTCCTCGACCGAGCAAGGGGCATAGGCCGCGTGCCGCGAGTTGCCCCCCGTGTTCGTGTGCAGCAACCCGATGTTGAAGCAGCCCGCGATCGGTGCGGGATAGCCGGGGACCAGATTTTCCGTGACCTCGCGCTTCGGATAACTCATCCCGTGAAGAGCCAGCGGCAGCACTGGATGCCGCACGGTGTGAGGTCGCTTGTGATCAAAGAGGGTGACGTTCGCCGGCCAGGGGACATGCCGAGTCATCTCCTCGCGCGAGTCGTGATTGCCGAGAATCAAGTAGGCCGGGATGTGAGCCTGATCCAACCGCCGCAACTGTGCCGCCGCCGCGAGTGCCGCGTGAAAATCCTTGACCTCGGTGTCGAACAAGTCTCCCGCGACGATCAAGAAATCGACTCGCTCTTCGAGGCAAAGGTCAACGACACGATCAAAGGCTTGTCGGGTGGCGATCCGCAATCGCTCGGCAGGCGCGCCGGGGTACGCTTCGAGTCCGCGCAACGGACTGTCGAGATGAATGTCGGCGGCATGAATGAAGCGCATCGAGCGGTGGCCTGTCGTTGGTTCTCATCGACGGTTCACATCGACGGGATCTGGCTGGACAACCCGCCGGCGGCCGGCACATAGCACTGGTTGACGTAGTCCATCACCATGCGGTCGGAGTTGAATCGCCAACCTAACGTCCGCACCGAGCGTTTGACTCGCTTGATCCAGCGTTGAGGCAAGTCGTCCGCGTCCCGTTCGTAGTACATCGGGAGGACTTCGTCGCGCAGCGTGTCGATCAAGCTCTTCCAATCGCGGTCGTCTTGGATGGCATCGTTGACGTGAGTCCGACCGGTGCCGATCGCGAAGCCGTTGGTGCCGTCGTAGGCTTCTGCCCACCAACCGTCCAGCACCGACAAATTCAACACTCCGTTGAGCAACACCTTCTGGCCGCTGGTCCCGGATGCTTCGTGCGGACGGCGCGGATTGTTGAGCCACACGTCCACTCCTTGGACGAGATGCCGCGCGAGATTGATGTCGTAGTCCTCCAGGAACACGACCTTCCCTTTGAGCTTGGGATTCTGAGTCGCTTGCCAAACTCGTTGCAGGATCGTCTTGCCGTTGTCGTCTCGCGGATGCGACTTGCCCGCGAAGATGAACTGCACCGGCCGCTGAGTATCGGCGACCAAATCGGCGAGGATCTCGAACTCGCGAAGGATCAAGTCGGTTCGCTTGTAGGGCGCGAAGCGGCGAGCAAATCCGATCAGCAACGCTCGCGGGTCGAGCACGTTGGCGATCTCGGCAATTTTCTCTTCAGTCGCGTCGTTGCGGCGAGCTTGTGTTTCCAGCCGCCGCCGCGTGAAGCCGATCAACTGGTTCTTCAGCGACTGGTGCGTCTCCCACAATTCACCCGCCGTGGCCTGCTCGAAGGCGGACCAGACGTCCGGCTCGCCGGTGCGAGTGTGCCAGTTGACCGGCAAGACGCGGTCGTAAAGCACTCGCATTTGAGTGGCGAGCCACGTCGGCACATGCACGCCATTGGTGATGTGGCCGATCGGAATTTCCTCTTCGCTCTGCCAGGGCCACAAGCTGGCCCACATGCGACGGCTAACAACTCCGTGCAACGACGACACCGCGTTCGCCTTGCGGCTGAGCCGAAACGCCAGCACGGTCATGCAGAACAACTCATGGTGATTCTGCGGATTGACCCGTCCCAAGCCCATCAGCGCGTCATGGCTGAGTCCCAATTGATCGGCGAGCGGGCCGACATGCTCTTCAACCAAGCCGGCATCAAAACGGTCGTGGCCAGCATCGACAGGCGTGTGCGTCGTGAAGCAACAGCTCGCCGCCGTTTCGCGAATCGCGGCGTCGAACGCCAATCCGTCTTCTTGAATCCGAGTCCGAATGATCTCCAGCGGCGCGAACGCGGAATGCCCCTCGTTCATGTGGATCACGCTAGGCTGAATCCCCAATGCCGACAAAGCCCGTGCTCCACCAATGCCGAGCATGACTTCCTGCCGGATGCGAATGCGGATGTCGCCGCCGTACAGCCGAGCCGTCAGTCGGCGATCCTCGTCGGTGTTGTTCGGGATGTTCGTGTCGAGCAGAAACAACCGAATGCGGCCGACATCACAACGCCAGACTCGCGCGAAGATCGACCCCGACCGCGTCTGCACCGAGATCACCACCGGCTTCTCGTCCTTATCGAGCGCCGGCCGCAGCGGCAGCTTGTCCGGGTTGATGGTCTTGTAGCTTTCCTGCTGCCAGCCGTTCGCGTCGAGATGCTGCGAGAAGTATCCCTCGCCATAGAGCAGCCCGACTCCGACCAACGGGATGCCGAGATCGGACGCACTCTTCAAATGGTCGCCCGCCAGAATGCCCAAGCCGCCGGAGTAAATCGGCATCGACTCGTGCAATCCAAACTCGGCCGAGAAGTACGCGACCGGCCGATGATTCAAGATCCCGGCCCGCGTCGCTCCCCAAGTGTCTTGCGACGCCATGTACTCTTGCCAGCGGCGGTAGGCGTAATTGATCCGCGAGTGTAAGCCGAGTTCGCGAGCCTGCTGCTCCAACTTGTCGGGCGAGTATTCCTGCAAGAGCGCGATCGGGTTGTGAGCATTCCCGGACCACATTGGCTGATTGATCGCCCGGAATGATTCGTTCAGTCCGGCTTGCCAACTCCACCACAGATTACTGGTCAGTTCTGTGAGCTTCTGGTGCAACGATTTCGCTTCTGGCATCTCACCATCCTTAGTCAGTAGAGCACTCCTCTGCCCCGCGGGCGGGCGGGAGTATAGCCACGAGCGTTTCGCGGTCGAGAGGGCGGGCCACGAAAGTCCGGGAAGCGCACGAACCGCGCAGCTCTCCCAAACCGCGTGACCTCCCTCTCATCGAAATCGTGTGAATGACCGCGTCAGAAAACTGCTGACAATTCCTGCGTTGGAGACTTGTCTCCCCGGTGAACTAAAGACAGCATAATCCTGTTCGGAAATATGACCCCGAACGGTTCAGTCTGTGGCTGTGGAAGCCGTGCTTAATCACCCCTCAACAGGATTGATCATGAAGAAAATCATTCTTTTCTCCGACGGTACGGGAAACACGGGCGGTGGCGTGAACTCCAACGTCTGGCGTCTGTATGAGGCGATCGACGTCAACATCAAGGACCAAGTCACCTTCTACGACGACGGCGTCGGAACGCAAGAAAACAAATACATCCGCGCGGTTTCGAGCGGCACGGGATTCGGCGTTCGGGGAAACGTCAAAGATCTCTACTCGTTCCTCCTGCAACAGTATGAGCCGGGCGATCAGATTTATTTGTTTGGCTTCAGCCGGGGCGCGTTCACGGCGCGAGTGCTGTCGAATCTGTTGTTCTATTGCGGCATTGCTAATGCAAAGGATGCGGACGGCGACCGAAAGTCTCCGCAGCAAATTGCCGACCTTTCCGAGCGAGCGATGAAGGCATACGAGGCACGAGCGTTTTGTGATCCCAAAAAGGGCAAGCCCGCGCAATTCCGCCAGGAATATGGCTGGCGAAATCCGTTGAATTTCCAAGGGGAACCTGGCTGGTTCACGCTGCATTTCGTCGGAGTTTGGGACACCGTCGAAGCCTATGGCCTGCCCGTCGACGAGATGACGAATGCGTTGTCTTCTCTCGGTTTTCTGAAGCTGCGATTCAAGGAGAAAGGCCGGTTGCGGGAAAACGATCTGCACCCGCTGCTGATCAACGGCTTTCATGCGATCGCGACCGACGACGAACGACACTCGTTCCATCCGATCCTGTGGGTTGAGAATGCTCCCTTCGATCCAGATAGCGGCGAAAAACTCCCCGGTTGGGAGCAAGTGATGGCAATCGGCGAGAATCCCAATCGCAATATCCACCAAGTGTGGTTTGCTGGGATGCACTCCAATGTTGGCGGTGGATATCCGCAGGACCAAATGGCATACGCGTCCCTGCTGTGGATGCTGGAAAAGGCCAAAGGCTGCGGTCTGGTCTTCGATCCCACCTTAGTGGACCTGTATAAGCAACTCGCCGATTCCGACGGCCGCATGTATGACTCTCGTTCGGGAGCGGCGATCTATTTCCGCTATCGTCCGCGCGATCTTCGAGTGCTGTGCGCCACGGCGGGACTGAAGGAACCGACGCTGCACATCTCCCTCTTCGACCGTCTGAAGCGGCACACCCAGGACTACGCTCCGACGGGAATTCCTGCCGCGTATCGGATCGAACCACCCCATCTCACCAGCGGCGAGTTGAATCCCGAGGGCCGTCTGGCTTGGCAACATCGCGTTGATGACCTGATTTGGATGCGGCGCGTTCTGTATTTCGTCTTCGTGGGTTGCACGCTCTCCGTCCTGGGTATCCTGTGGTGGTTCGGCAATCATCAAACGCCCCTGGAAACCGCATTGAACTGCGGGCCAACGAAATTCTTTTATCACTTGTTTCAACCGATCGTGCAGACCGCCGCAGCGCTCATTCCAGAATACTTCAAGGAAGGGTGGTTGGAGCTTGGTCGGCGACCGTGGACGCTGTTGGCCTTCGGAGTGGCGCTTGTTGCCTGCAATCGGTTGAGCGCCTGGCTGAAGAACAAAATCAATCTTCACTCCAATGCGGCCTGGACGGTCGGCTTCCATCCGAAGCCGACGCCACTCACAACCAACGCCGAGAAACAGCAAATGGCCGCCCAAGCCAAGTTGCCGCCGCCACCTCAGTGGACCGGATTGAAGAAATTCCGAGAGCGATTTTCTGCATTTGCCGACGGGTTCCAGCGGCGTGTGGTCCCGATCCTTTTCATTTTCGCGCTGCTCGCGGGAATGGCCGTCATCGCTTGTCGTTGGTTCGGACCAATGTTCATGGATTGCAAATCGAGTTCCTCAATGAAAGAGCATCCGACGACGGTCCAAGAATTGGCCGCGAAGTTCGAGTTCGACACCAAGAATCCTTTGTTCCCAACTCCCGTTGCTGTTGAAGCCGGGAAACATTACCGCGTCGAAGTCGATGCTCATCCCGAATCGGAAGCCAAAGATCCCAAGGCTCCGTGGTTCGACCGCAACAGCCCCGCATCCCCGGAAGGGGTTTTCAAACCAGATTCGTGGGTGTTTCAGTATGGGAACTTCGCGAAGCGCGCACCGCAGGAACCGTGGTTCAAAGTGATCGCCGCTGTGGGACTGGAGAATCAAGAGCTGATCCCCATCGGAGCAGGCTGCGACATCACGCCCAAGAACAGCGGGCGACTATTTCTATTCGTCAACGACGTGCCCCTCTTCTACGACAACAACCGAGGCCGCGCGACAGTCACCGTGACACAAGTCGAATGAGGCTCCTTGCGGGAACGGGAAGCCGTCTCTCCAATGCAACGGCTTTCCGTTTTCAGAAAGGAGCAAATGATGAATAAGGCTCTGGGGTGCTTGTGGCTCGGATCGCTGCTGCTTGGAATCGCGGGTTCGTCCACTCAGGCCGATGACTCGGCGCTGCGCCCGTCGCAGCAGTCGGCCGTTGAGTCGATCGGTCGCAATGAGTCGCAGCTCAAGGCGATCAACCAAGCGATCTGGGAGTTCGCCGAGGTGGGCTTGGAAGAACGCCGCTCGTCCGCGCTACTGGTCGAAAAGCTCAAGGCCGAGGGCTTCGAGGTTCAGACCGGTCTCGCCAACATGCCGACCTCGTTCGTCGCGAGCTATGGCTCTGGCAAACCGATCATCGGCATCCTCGCCGAATACGACGCCCTGCCGAATCTCTCACAGCAAGTCGCCTCGGATCGAATCGCCGTCACAGTCGGAGCTCCCGGCCACGGTTGCGGGCACAGCGGTTTGGGCACCGCGGCATTCGGTGCGGCTCAGGCCGTCAAAGCGGCGATGGAAAAGCACAAGCTGCCCGGAACCATTCGACTCTACGGAACGCCCGCCGAAGAGACGTTGATCGGCAAGGTCTACATGCAGCTCGACGGACAATTCCAAGATCTTGATGCGTGCCTGCACTGGCATCCCGCCGCCGTCAACAACGTCTGGGTGATGAGTTCCAAAGCCGCCGTCAGTGTGAAGTTTTCTTTCGCGGGAACAGCGGCTCATGCGTCAGGCAGTCCGTCGAGCGGACGCAGCGCGCTCGATGCCGTCGAACTGATGAATGTCGGCGTGAACTTCATGCGCGAGCACATCAAAGAAGACGCCCGCATTCATTACGTCATCACCGACGGCGGTGGTGCTCCCAACGTCGTCCCGGCCAAGGCCGAGTCGTGGTATTACGTCCGAGCCAACGACCACGCGGATGTTGAAAAGTATTTCGAGTGGGTCTGCGACATCGCCGAAGGAGCCGCCAAGATGACTCGCACCAAGGTCAGAATTCACATCGACACCGACTGCCACGAAATCATCGGCAACCGCCCGCTCGCCGAGATGCTGCACCACAACCTCACGATCATCGGCGCTCCGAAATTCACCGACGCCGAAAAGATGTTCGCTCGCAAAGTGCAGCAATCGCTGATCGACGAGTTCGGGTCAAAGTTCCCGCTGGCAATCGACGAGTCCATTCAACCGCTGAGCTTCGCCGATGAACCGAACAAAGGCTCGACCGACGTCGGCGACATCAGTTGGTTCGTCCCGACCTGCGGCCTGCGAGTCGCCTGCTTCGCCGCCGACTCACCCGGCCACAGTTGGCAGAACGTCGCCTGCATCGGCTCGTCTATCGGCGAGAAGGGGACAATCACCGCCGCGAAAGTCCTGGCCGTCTCAGCGCTCGACCTGCTCGAAAAACCCGACGTCCTCACCGCCGCACGCGAAGATTTTTCGCGACGCATGAGCGAGCGAAAATACACATCGCTGATTCCCAAAGGTCAAAAAGCCCCCACCAAAATCCGATAACCCGCCCCAAGCGTAGACCACGTTTGCAGCCCATCATTCTGTGTCCCATGATTTTGCCAAAAGGAACTTCTGTGACCCGCATCGTTGACCTCACCGCACACGACATTCGCTTCCCCACCTCCAGAAGTCTTGATGGCTCGGACGCGATGAACCCGGACCCGGATTACTCGGCCGCCTATGTCGTGCTGAAGACCGATCATCCCGATGACCTCGCAGGGCACGGCCTGACCTTCACGATCGGACGAGGCAACGACCTCTGCGTGCAGGCGATCAATGCGATGCGGCATTTGATCGTCGGGCACACGCTCGAAGAATTCACCGCAGACATGGGCCGGTTCTGGCGGCATGTCACCAGCGACAGCCAACTCCGCTGGGTCGGGCCGGAGAAGGGAGTCATTCATCTCGCCACTGCCGCGATCGTCAACGCCGTGTGGGATCTATGGGCCAAGGTCGAACACAAGCCGCTCTGGCAATTGCTGTGCGACATGTCTCCCGAAGAGATCGTGCGTTGCATCGACTTTCGATACATCACCGACGCGCTCACCCCCAGCGAAGCGGTCGAGTTGCTGCAACAGCGCGAAGCCACGAAGTCCGAACGCATCGCCGAGATGCAGCGCGACGGCTATCCGAGCTACACGACCTCCGCCGGCTGGCTGGGCTACGACGACGACAAGTTGCGGCGGTTGTGTCGCGATCTGTCAGCTCGCGGCTGGACGCACTTCAAAATCAAAGTCGGCCGAGACCTGCCCGACGACATCCGCCGCTGCCGGATCATCCGCGAAGAGATCGGCTGGGACCGTCGCCTGATGATGGACGCCAACCAAGTCTGGGATGTCAGCCAAGCGATCGACTGGATGAAACAGCTCGCCGAATTCCAACCGTGGTTCATCGAAGAGCCGACCAGTCCAGACGATGTGCTCGGCCACGCGGCGATTGCGCGGGCGATTGCCCCCATTCAAGTCGCCACCGGCGAGCACTGTCAGAACCGAGTCCTCTTCAAACAATTCCTGCAAGCCGGCGCAATCGGCGTCTTACAGATTGATAGCTGCCGCATCGGCGGAGTGAACGAGATCCTCGCCGTGCTCCTGATGGCCGCGAAGTTCGGCATCCCCGTCTGTCCTCACGCGGGCGGCGTCGGTCTGTGCGAGTATGTGCAACACCTCGCGTTGTTCGACTACATCGCCGTGAGCGGCTCACTGGAAAACCGCCTCTGCGAATACGCCGACCATCTCCACGAGCACTTCGTCGATCCGCTCGTGATGCAGCGCGGCCACTACCTGCCGCCAACCGCCCCCGGCTACAGCATCACCATGAAGCCAGAGTCGCTCGCCGAGTTTGAATTCCCCAACGGCGCGGCGTGGCGCTGAGCACTGTGGTACATTGCGATCCGAGGGAAGGACGAAACTGGGAGCAGTCCATGCCTTATTACGAATACCTCTGGACCGATGAAATCATCGAACACTTGGCCGAGCATGATTTGACTCCGGAGGATTTTGAAGATGTCGTCGGCGCTCCCAATGAAGTCAGCAAGAGTCGCAGCACTGGCGCGGACTGTTGCTGGGGCGAGACGGCAGATGGACGGTATCTGTTCTGCGTGTATGACTTAGAGGACGACGGAATCACGGTGATTCCGCGGTCGGCCTATGAAGTGCGACAGCGCGGTGAATAAGCCGCCAAAGGGTGCGCCGATGAACGTCAAGACGACAACTCGAACGATTTCCCCCGAGCGGATGGCGGACATCCGCAACAATTGGCCATTGATTGACGGCGAAGTCGTGGAGATGACCGAACGCTGGGAGCGGCTGCGCGAAGCGGCTGCCGAACAGTCGCTCTGTGGCCAATTGCGCCGAGCCGTGCATGACAGCGGTTTTCAAGTGAAACAGGTCGCCGCCGCCGTCGGGTTGGACCCGTTCGTGTTGTGCGATTGGCTGGAAGGAACGCGTAGCTTGCGGTCGGAATTTCTGGATCGCATCGGCCTGGCGATTCAAGCCACGGTGACCGTCTCGGTCTCCCCTCGGGATGCGAGCACGCGACAGGCTCCTCAGGCCCAACGCACCTAACGAAGTCTCGGCTTGGGCGAGCGCCGTGCTGGCTTGAAAAGCAAGCTCACTGTTCAGGCGAAGTTGATCTTGAGACCCATCTGGTCTTTCATCGCCAGCAGCGCTTCCGCATTTCCCCTCGCGTCATCGACGGGATGATGCGTGTGCTTGGTTTTGCGAAGATGCTTGAAGTTCACGGACGTGTCTTTGGCCATGCCTTTGTAGAGCGACCCCAGATTCGTCGAACTAAAACCGAACGGGTTGCTGCCAACGAAATGGTGGAAGTACCAATTGATGAACTGCCAATCGAAGCCGTTGTTATCCGAGATGAAAAGTGCTCGGCCTCGGCATTCCGCCTTCACCCATTCTCGAAACGATTCCATGACCGACAGGGGATCGTCGAAGTCCATCGTCGCCTCGCGAGTGAACCCACTGACCGCCAACGCTTCGGGGACAAACTTGTCCGAGATCGGTTTGAGCTGCCCGTAGAACGTGCGCTTCAACTCCGGTTCGACGATGACCGCCCCGAAACAAACCATCGAATAATCACCAGGGATCGGCCCATCGGCTTCGATATCAACCATGACGTAGGGCATAACATGTCCTCGATTCGGATTAAAATTCACCAATCACTTGGCCGTCACGAATCGATCGCAGGTTATCGTAGGTCGTGTTGCTAATCGTCTGATTGATAAATTTCACCGAGCCATCGGTCATCAAACCGTGTGCTCCGCCGGTGTGCTCGCTTCGCGAGATGAATTGCGTGTTGTTTCCGGTCGTACAAGGCATCTTGATGGCGGCACCGGTCTGACAATACTGAAAGATGTCAGTCCCGGTATTCAGCCCGCCGCCACCGGCACTGGAACTTCCCCCCCACACGGTCGCGCCGGGCGGATAGGCCCAATAGCCGCGAGCGTCGCCGTTCCCACCCGGATTCAGGGCCGTGCGAATTTCCAGACACGCAAACGAATTCGATGTGCCATCTCGGACTTCTGCGATGCGCGCCGCGCCGGCCATACCCATCAATCCTCGTTGGACGGAGTTCAGTGCTCCATAGTTGGTCGTCCATAGGTTGGAGGTGAGCGCGGAATTCCCGCCGCTGGCTCCGTAACTTCCCGGTGCCCATCCGGGGGCACCCGAATTGGCATTTCGCTGAGTGAACCGATTTCCCGCAGTCGCGCCGGAATCCGACGGGCAAGCATAGCCGGGGAGAAACGTCGCCCAGACGGCATTGTTATTGGTCATCTTATGAGCGTTCGCGTTGATCTGTTTATAGAGCGGCGCTTGATCCACAAAGGGCAACAACAACGCAAAACAACTGATATAGGCTCCGCGGCCCGTTCCCGTCGCGACGACCGTGCTGTTGTCCATGTCGTCATCCAAAGTGGCATCCGCCGCCACTCCGTTATAGGCAATCGTCGCAATGCCGGCCGGAGGAAACATCTTGAAGGTTTCGTGATAGTTTTGCAGTCCGAGACCAATCTGCTTCAAGTTGTTCTTGCACTGTGACCGCCGAGCCGCTTCGCGTGCCGATTGGACCGCAGGCAACAACAAGGCAATCAAGACGGCGATGATCGCAATCACAACCAGAAGTTCAATCAACGTGAATCCACGCCGCGAAAACAGAGATGACATTATTAAGTCCCCAATCGAATTGTCAGAAAATAGAACAAAGAATTCTTGTCATCCACATCCCTTGGCGACCGATCACGCTCGCCGGTGATGAGTCCCGCGAGCGGGCGACATCAACGCAACACCTTGTAATTGAGGGGACCAAGAAAGCGAAATGGTCCGCGCGAGTCTGCTCGGCATTGATCACTCTGGAATTGGTTCATCCAGCAACAGAGCCTTCACGAAGCGCACCGGCGGCGAGCCGAACGACAACGTGCCGTCGTGATAGCGCTTCAACGAAAACTTGTCGCCCCAAGCTTTTTCGGCGGCCGTGCGGAGGTCGCGGTGTTCTTGGTAGCCGACGAAGTACGTCGAGAGTTGCGTGCTCGTCAGTTGAGCGCGAATCCATTTCAACGCCGCTTCGCGTTCTTCTTGGAATGTGTCGTGGACCATCAGCTTCATCGCGTCCTCGCGGTTCATGCCATCGACGTGGATGGCTTGGTCGAGGATCGAGTTGGCGACGCCTCGCAAATACCACTTGAGCGCGATCAATCGCATCAGCGGGTCGCGGTCGAGGAAACCTTCCTCGGACATGAGTTGCTCGGAGTAGACGCCCCAGCCTTCGACGAATGTGCCGGATGACAGGAGTGCTCGCAGGCGGCGCGGGCTGCGGTTCGAGTGGGCCAGTTGCAGGAAGTGACCGGGCATCGCTTCATGGATCGTCAGGTCGTGGATCGAGCGGAAGTTGTACTCGCGCAGGAATGAGCCGACTTGCTTCTCGGTCCAATCGGCCGGGATCGGCGAGACGGCGTAATACGTCTTCTGTCCAACATCGAGCGGTCCCGGTGAATCGCAATACGCGATCGACACGCCGCGTTGAAACTCCGGCATCAGGATGATGTCGAGCGGATCGTTGGGAATCGTCACGAGGTCGCGCTGACGCACGAAGTCGGTGGTCATCTCCAACGACTTCTTGGCGAAGTCAACGATGCCGTCGCGAGCGGGAATCTCGGCATACGCCTTTTCGAGTGCGGCGACGATGACCCGCTGCTGTTGTCCGGCTGATGGCTCGGCCGGTGCTTCGGACGTCCATCTCACATCGGACTTGAGCAACACGCCGCGAGCGATTGAGTACATCTCGGCCCGCACGCGACGCAGTTCAAATTCGGCGCGGTCCCGGATATCCGCCCGACTCAAGCCGCTGCCGAGTGAATACGCCAGCTTCGCATCGAACAGCTTTGGGCCGATTCGGAAATTGCCTTTCGCGTTCGGCAACAGTTCTTTTTCGAGCCACTGCTGATGCTCTTCGATCGCCGCTGCGACTAGCGGCATCACTTCGTGAAATGATTTCTGCTTAGCTTCCGGCAGCTTGAGAATCTCCGGCCGGACCATGTTGTCGATGATCGAGAGCACCCCGCGATTCTGCTTGATGGCGGTCTCGGCGTGGATTGGTGGGACTCGCTGGGGATCGAGCGACTTGCGAACTTCGCTCAGAAATCGAGGCAGGTTTTCGAGCCGCTCAACGGCGTTCCTGAGCCGCGTCTCGACCGGAGCGAAGTCGCGAGCCATCAAGCCGTAGATCGCGTTGCCCGTCAACTGCGTATAGAGAACCGGGTTCCAAGCCCACTCTTGCAACTCGTCAAGCCGCCACAAATCCCCTTTCAATTGCTGAGTCAGCAATCGGTAATCGACTTGGTTGTCGCGGGAGAGATGCCGTGGGTCGATCGCGGACAACTTGGCGAGGTATCGCTGATAAAAGGCCCGCTCGTCCCGGCGTTGGTTGCCGTCGAGCGTATCCAACTCGTGATCGGTTCGATGATCGCCGAGCAACGTGGCTCCGATCGGCGACCATTGCGTCATGTCGCGAATGTACGACTGAGCGATCTCATCAAAGGCCATGTTGGCTCGATCGCCGACGGTCAGAATGGACTTCTCGCTGGAGCGAACTTCCTGAGCCAGTTCGAGCGGATAGTCGGTGAGAATCGCATCGACGCCGGCTCGGAGCGCGGCGATCCAGTTCGCTCGTTCCAACCCCGCGACCGTTGGACCCGCAAGGAAGACTCGCTTGCCGGACTTGTGGATCTGAGTGACCTCGTCGCGTGTCGGCACGAACCGCAAGTAGGCCCAATCCGAATCTTTGTCCGCGAGAGCCTGAGCCAGATTCGCCGCGAGGCTCGCGACCTGTGCGGAGACGTGCGCTTCCTTCAGCTTCGAGCGGACTTGAGGTTTCTCAATCGTGTTCCCAATGAACAACAACCGGCTGAGCACTCCCTTGGCCTTCGCCGCCTTGATGCAATCCGCTTCGATGTCCGCCGCTTTGAGGTCGATCGCGATCAACACCGGATCGCGCGCGTGCTTCGCGATCACGTCCAGGACTTCATCGAAAGTCGGGATTCGCTCCCCTTGAAAGTTCGAGCCAAACCGAGCACCGGCATCAAGCTGCTTGATCGCGTCCAGAGTCAATTCGCTGACCGCGCCGGCCCCCTTCGTGGTGCGTTCGACCGTGTCGTCGTGGACGCAGACGAGGTGCCCATCTTTGGTGCGTCGCACATCGACCTCGAACCCGATTCGCAGTTCCAAGCAAGCCCGAAAGTTCCCCCGCGTGTTCTCCGGCGAGTGCTTGAGCAATCCGCGATGAGCCACCACCAGCGGCTCTGGCAAGGTCACGGAATCGGCCGCGAACAAGGCCGTCGAACCGGCACACATCAGCACAACAACGATCGCTGACAGCTTCCACAACATTTCGTCTCTCCGCATGTTTTCAGACCGAATCAATCAGGACATGACGAAGCATAGCCACACCGCTTGGCGGACCAAAGTTGCCGACTCGACAGTCTCGCGGAGCACTTCTAAAGTCATTCGCCATGAGCACCACATGGATCGAACGCGAACCGCTAACGACTCACACAACGGACGATGACATCCCGCCGCTGGAGCCGGGCGATTGCTTGAACGCCACCGAGTTCCTTCGCCGCTCCGCCGCCATGCCCGAACTCAAGAAGGCGGAACTGATCAATGGAGTCGTCTACATGTCTGCCGCCGTCAGAGTCGATCAACATGCGGAGCCGGATAGCTTCATTCAAGGATTGTTGTTTTTCTATGCGAGTCACACTCGCGGCGTGCGGTCGCTGACCAACGGCACGGTGCGCCTCAATCCCGACGATGTCGTGCAGCCGGATGCCGCCTTGCGGATTCTGGCGGAGTTGGGTGGTCAGTCGCGGATTGGCCAAGACGGCTATCTACGCGGAGCGCCTGAGTTGGCCGCGGAAGTCTCAGCCAGCACGGTTTCGATTGACGCTCGGCAAAAACTTCAGGCGTATCGGCAAGCGGGAGTGCGCGAGTATTTGCTCTGGCGAGTTCGTGACAAAGCGGTCGATTGGTGGACACGGGACGCGGACGATGAATTTCAACCGATCCTGGCTGACACCGACGGACTGCATCGCAGCCGAGTCTTTCCCGGCCTTTGGTTGGACGTCAACGCGCTTCTGGCTGAAGACGGTGTGCGGCTGATTGAAGTCCTGCAGAATGGTTTGCGGAGCACCGAACACGGGGCTTTCGTGGAGACGTTGAAGCCAGCCTCGTAGCCGCGTTCGCCAGAGCGCGGGCTTGGAAACCCCGCGTTCCGGCGAACGCGGCTACGACGGGCGCTTTCGCGCGGTCACGATCGAGTAGTCTCGAACCGGATGAATTTCGACATCCGACAAGACGAAGGGCAAGTTGTTGCGATACCAGTTGGAATGTTTCGTGACGAGAAACAATCGACCGCCCGGCTTCAGGGCGCGTGCGGCGGCTTCCACGAAGATCGCGGTGATGGCCCAGTTCGAGTAGTACGGCGGATTGGCGACCACCAAATCAAAAGTGCCCGGATATCGCACATGTCCCGTCGCGTCGAGTTGAATCGACAGCATCGAGCGTTCGTCCGTCGTGAAAGACTCTTCCTTGTCGACGGGATTGACCGGCTGATTGACGACCATGAGCCCATTCAATTCCGCGCCATGCAATGTGCATTGCAGCGCGCGGGGATTGGAATCGACGGCGTGAACGTGAACGCCGGGCTGCCGCTGGGCCAACGCGATGCCGACCGTCCCCGATCCGCAACCCAGGTCGAGAATTCGATGGCCCGGCTGGACCGAGCGCGCGTTGAAGGTCGCTTCCAGCAAGGCTCGCGAACCGACATCGAGTTTCCGGTGACTAAAAACGCTCGGACGGCTGGCGGCTTGAACCAAGCGTTTGCCGTCGCGGAACGTGAAGATCGACGTGAAGTCCCGGACACGGCGGAGCGCGTGAGACTTCATCGCGAGATATAAGACCCCGCGCGGTTGCACTCGCTTCGTGACTTTCTCAAAGAGCATTTGCAGTTGCTCGTGCAGCCAAGTGTCATTCGGGTTGTCGGTGCTGACGATCAGCCGGCCGCCGATGTCCAATCGCTCGTGCGCTTGCTGCATCAATTCGCGAGTCAATTCGGCCTCGCCATTCTTCAGGAATGGGAGCGCCACCGTATCGAACGGACCTTCGGGAAAGTCCGACTCACAAAGGACGGTCACATTGGGACGCGACTTTCCGATCTCATCCAGAGTTTGCTTCGCCAAGAACACATCCAGGAAGAAGCAGGACACCTGGTTGTCAGGCGACTGATCGGCAACGGCTGCAGCAAACTGGCCGCGACGCAACGATGTGCAGAGCACTCGGTGCCCCAAAACTTCGTCCACCGCTTCCAGCAGCAACGATTCCTTGGACGCGCCGTCGCCCTTCGCGGAAACACGAAGAGGCTCGACCGTACGGGAGTTTTTCAGTGATAAGTTGAAACGCGGCATCGTCGCTCAAAACTACTTTTGGGCCGCCTGCGGATTCTTCAGCAACGTGGCGTAGTCCAACGAGATCTGCAGCACTTCGTTGTTGTAGGTCTCGTCGGGAAAGATGGGCGCGTCTTTGCCGCGAGTCGAGGGGTCATCCTTGTCGGTCTCCGCTTGCTCCTTCTTGTCCTGATTGCGCTCGGACCTCAAGACGGACTCATTGAGCGAAATGGATTTGCGATTCTTGCGATCCAGATACCGTGCGATGTCCTTCTTGATTTCCGTGAACTTCACATCTGCCGAGACACGCTTGTCCGACCGGTCACGGAGATACGAAATCAGCTTTTCGCTGGCCATACCGGCCGAACCGTGTGACGCGGGGGGGACGCGATCGAACTCCAGAGCGTTGTCGAGAGACGCTTCGCCGAGGTCCATCTTGTCGATCAGCGATGGCAGCACGATGTCGGACTTCACGCCGTCCTTCTGAGTGCTATCACCGTTGACGCGGTAGAACTGTTGGATCGTCAGCTTGAGTGCTCCACGATCCGTCCGATTGAACAGAGCCATGCCCATCGAGACTGGCATCACGTTTTGAACGGTCCCTTTGCCGTGCGTCGTCGTGTCACCGACGATGATGCCGCGCTGATAATCCTTAATGACCGCCGCGAAGATTTCCGAAGCCGAAGCGGACAGTTTGTTGCAAATCACAACCAACGGACCGTTGTAGGCAACACCGTCCAATTCATCCTCATGGGACTTGATGCGACCATTCAACTCTTTGACCTGCACGATGGGACCTTTGTCCACAAACAAACCGGAAACGTCGATGGCCTCGCTGAGCGCGCCTCCGCCGTTGGTTCGCAGGTCGATGACCAGCACATCGACCCCCCCTTGCTTCTGAAACTTTTGCAACACCGCTTGCACGTCTTTGGCCGTACTCTTGGCGTTCTCGACCCCGTCGGAGAACGCTTGGAAATCGCGATAGAACGAGGGGATATTGATGATCCCGATCCGGCCTTTGCGATCCCCGAATCGCTGGTCGGCTTCGATGATTTCCCCTTTGACTTCCTGATCGGTCAATTGAATCTTCATCCGCGTCAGCTCGTAGAGCACCACTTCGCCGGTGTCACCCTTCTTGACCTGCAAGCGAACCTTCGTGCCACGCGGGCCACGGATCAGGCGGACAACCTTGCTGAGTTTCATCTCCATGATGTCGACCATCTCACCCTTCTCTTGGCCGACCGCCAGGATCTTGTCGCCCGCCGTGAGGCGACCGTCTTCGGAGGCCGCACCCGGTTTGACGATTTCATGGATGATCGTGAAACCGTCATCAGAGCGAAGCTGCGCGCCGATGCCATCGAGATTGAGCGCGATCGCGATCTTGAATTCTTCTTCCGTCTGCGGCGACATGTAGCTGGAATGAGGATCAAAGCAGTGCGTTAGCGACGAGAGATACATCTCCAGCTTGTCGGAGTCTTCGGTTTCCTTGGCCGCTTTTTGAAACATGCGATACCGCTTATGCAGTCGTTCTTGCGGATCGATTGCCTTGACGGTGGCCGGAGCTTTGCCGCCGGGGCCGGGCTTGGGTTTTGTGATGCCGGAGGCGATGTCCTCGTTTTCGAGCGTCGCGTTGAGCAACTCAAACTTAATGCGTCGTCGCCAGCGGTCGTTCAATTCGTCTTGGGTTGCGGCCCAGGCGATTTTGTCGGCGTCGATTTCGATGGACTCATCCACCGCGAAGTCGTGCGGCGTGTCGATCAACTTGTGAGCGACCTCCATCTGCTTTTCCAAGCGTTGCGAGTAGAGCGTCCAAGTGTCGTAAGCGAACTGGGTATTTCCCGCCTTCAGCAGATCATCCAACGCGTTCTTGGACTTCATCAGCTCGTCGATGTCGGGTTGCGTGAAGTACAGCTTTTGCGGATCGAGCGTCTTCAAGAAGCGATCCAACAGTTTGCCCGAAATCTGATCGTCGATCGGATGCTGGCTGATGTGAAACTTCTGGATCATGTTGCAGACGAGCTTGGTCGTCGTCTCGTCATTGGGATGGTTCGCCGCCAGTCGATCGGCGAAGCCGGTCACTCCAGCCAGCAGGAGTAATCCCGCACACAAAGTCCACGCGGTTCGAGACGGGTTCGTCAGCTTCATGAGGTGCTTCCGATGAGCAAGAGCGACGGAAAAGTCGAGCGAAACAGCTCGTTTTGGAACGTCAAAGCGATGGTAGTTCAACCCCGGAAACGGGACAAGAGGTTGTCCGGCGCATGGCTACGCAAGTGCGGCCAGTCTCGATTTCTCGCTCATTGAAGCCCGACGATGAGAACTGGATAATCCTGCGCCTGCTCTTGCAAACGGCAACAGACCACTTCCGCGTCGCCGCACTCGCGAGGGTGCGGGCCGCGAGGGTGCGGGCCACCCGCGCTCTGGCGAACGTGGCTACGAACAACGACGGATGGGGAAATCGATGTCTGCTCCTGAACCGATCCCAGAGGAAACACCGGCGGAGGAGACGCCGTTCGAGCGGCCTCACGAGGCGACTCCTGCAAAACCGTCTTCCTCCGCGACACAGCCGGTGACTTTGATCGGCCGGTATCGAGTCGAGCGGCGTCTGGGAGAAGGAGGCTTTGGGGCGGTCTATCTGGCGATGGATGACGAGCTGAATCGCCGCGTGGCGATCAAGGTTCCCAAGCGGCTCTCGACCTCGCAGTTGACTGAATATCGCGAAGAGGCGCAGAAGCTCGCCAAGCTCGAACATCCCGGAGTCGTGCCGATTCACGACATCGGGCACACCGATCAGTTCCCCGTGTTCCTGGTCACGAAGTACATCGAGGGAGGCACGCTGTCCGACTGGGTGCAGCGTGCGCGGCCCGACTTCCTGACCGTCGCACGGTTGATTGCCGACGTGGCGGAGGCTCTGCACGCGACGCACCTCAAAGGGATTTTTCATCGCGACATCAAGCCCGCCAACATTCTGGTGGATACGAATGGCAATCCATTTCTCGCCGACTTCGGGCTGGCGCTGACGGAAGGACACGGCCTGGATGCCGCTCCCGGAATCCTGGGAACGCCGTCGTACATGAGTCCCGAACAAGCGGCAGGCGAAGGGCACCGCGTGGATGGCCAGACCGATATCTTCAGTCTGGGCGTCGTGCTGTATGAGTTGCTCGCGGGAGTCCGTCCGTTTCGTGCCAGCGAAAAGCTGTCGCCGCGCGATCGCAACTCGCAGCTTTTGGAATTGGTCAAGACGCTCGATCCACGCCCGCTGCGGCAGGTCAACGATCAAGTGCCCAAAGAACTGGAGCGCATTTGTTTGAAAGCGCTCGCCAAGCGCAAGCCTGAGCGTTACACGAACGCACGCGACATGTGTGAAGACTTGCGGCATTTCGCCGTGAATCCCGCCGCGCAGGAGGCCGCGTCGGTGCGGATTCATGTCCCCGCCTCGCGAGAACTCGCCACTCCGCCGCTCACGCCAACACCGGGTGCCGCGAGTACGCCGCAAATGATCTCCGATCGCGAGCCGCTCAAGATCGTCCCCAAGGGACTCCGTTCGTTTGATGCGGCCGACGCGAGCTTCTTTCTCGATCTGCTCCCCGGCCCGCGCGATCGCAATGGTTTGCCGGAGAGTATTCGCTTTTGGAAGACGCGGATCGAGTCGCACGATCCCGAAGTCATGTTCTCCTCCGGCGTGTTGTACGGCCCGTCGGGCTGCGGCAAGTCGAGCTTGGTGAAGGCCGGCTTGATCCCGCATCTGGCCGCCGACATCGTTCCGATCTATTTGGAAGCCACCGGCGACGACACCGAACTGCGTCTCTCGCGAGCGATCCGCCGAGCCTGTCCGGCATTCGGCGACGATCTCTCGCTGACGCTGCTGTTGAACAATCTGCGGCGCGGCGTCGGCTTACCCAGCGGCAAGAAGGCGCTGATCGTGCTCGATCAGTTCGAGCAATGGCTGCACGCCAAACGAGGCCAGACGAATCAGGAACTCCCCGCCGCGCTGCGGCAGTGCGATGGTGAGCGAGTGCAGTGTCTGATTCTCGTTCGCGATGACTTCTGGTTGGCGATCAGCCGCTTCTTGGAAGAGCTGGAGATCCCGCTGCTGCAAGGCCGCAACTGCGCGATGGCCGATCTCTTCGATCCGCCGCACGCGAAGAAAGTTCTCGACGCGTTTGGTGTGGCGTTCAATGTCAATGTGGCTCACGCGGCTCGCGTGAGTCAGATTCCGCCACCCGACATCGCCACACCGACGCACGCGAGCCGCGTGCGCCACAGCGAAACGCACGCGAGCTACGACGCCTTCCTCGACCAATCCGTCGCCGCGCTCGCCGAGGAAGGCAAGATCATCAGCGTGCGGCTCGCGCTGTTTGCCGAGATGGTCAAATCGAAACCGTGGACCCCACAGACTCTGCAAGCGATTGGCGGAATCGAAGGAGTCGGTGTCACGTTTCTCGAAGAGACGTTCTCGGCCGGTACCGCGCCGATGGCGTATCGGACGCATCAAGTCGCCGTGCGTGGCGTGCTGAAAGCCTTACTGCCGGAAGTCGGCACCGACATCAAAGGCCACCGCGTCTCGCGCGACGAACTGCTGCAAGCCAGCGGTTACAGCCCGCGTCCGCGCGACTTCGAGTTGCTGCTGCACATTCTCGACCGCGATCTGCGACTGATCACGCCGGTGGCCGAAGAGGAGGGGGAGAGGGGGCGAGAGGGCGAGGGGGAGAAAGACCAACAACAATCTGATTTCATCGCCCCCTCTCCCCCTCCCCCCCACTCCCCCTCGCAGCACTACCAGCTCGCCCACGACTATCTCGTTCCCAGCATCCATGCGTGGTTAACGAAGAAGCAAAGGGAAACTTGGCGTGGCCGGGCGCAGTTGTGGTTGGAGGAGCGGACGGTGCAATGGATTCGGCAGCCGCAGAGCCGGTACTTGCCGTCGTTGTTCGAGTCATGGAGGATTGTCTGCGCCATCCCCCGGCGCAAGCAGACGACCGCGCAACGTCAAATGATGCGCACAGCGATTCGGCATCATTTGCTGCGCTCGGCGTTGCTGCTGCTGGCGGTGTCACTGGTCATCATGCTGGCGCGACTGCCAACCCAAGCAGACCATGGCGCACGCATCGCCGCCGAAGCGACGCGTCGGAACAACATGCAGGTCGCCGCCGAGTCCTTGGCCAAAGAGTTGGGACAGGATCTGCAGGTTCGATGGTTGATCTTGGAACGAGACGCCACCGACTCCGAACTGATTCAACGAGTCCGCAAGTTTGAATCTGAGCCGATCAATCCCACCGTGGGTGACCTCCACTTGCAAATCTGGCTTAGCGATCACATGGCGCAATTTAGTTGGGGCTTTCCCGCGCGAAGCTGGTCCGTCTTCGACCAACTCGGAATCTGCCGTGGCCGTCATCCGCGATCCGAGACGATCGGAAAAAACTTTGCCTACCGAGACTACTTTCATGGGCAAGGCCGTGATTTTGACGACAACAAAGCGGGGCCTTTCCCAGCGCTCAAGAAACCGCATCGCTCAAACGTGTTTCGCAGCCAGAACGAGGATCAGGCGTTGGTGACCGTGCTATCGGTACCGATTTGGTCCGGAACGGCGGGCGAGCGGCAAGTCCTCGGCGTGCTCACGATGAGTCTGCAAATCGGTCAGATCGGTGTCCTCAACAGTCGCTCGGGTGACGGCAACCAAGTCGTCCGCTTGATTGATACAAATGCCAGCGCGATCGTCGATGGGAAAGAAGGGGCGAAGGGAACGGTGCTGTTCGACTCACGCAGCCGCGACGGCACGCTGTCCAAAACGCCGCAACGGATTCTGCCGTCCCTCGTCAAAGAACTGGAGCAACTGCGCGTGACGCGCGTCGTTCGGCAACAGCAAAAACTCGCCACCGCCGGGTTCTTCAAAGATCATTTCGCCGACGCCGACTTCGATGGCGACCAATCGGGAATCGAGTGGGTCGCCGCCTTTGAGCCAGTCATCCTCTACACCGCTTCCGGCGAACTGCATGACACCGGCTGGGTCGTCGTCGTGCAACAACCGGCGGAGGCTCGCGGCGAAAATTAGAGGCGGTCGCATTCCTCACCGGAAACCATAGGAATTGGGGGAATTGGGGTCGTCACCCGGTGTCGGCGCAGCAACGTAGACGAGTCGCTCCGTGACTCGATTTCCGGTCACGGTGTGACCGGTCTCCATTGATTCTCATGGCCCATCCGCGACAGGTCAGGTACTCTGCATTGCATCCGATACTTCAAGGAGAATCTCATGAGCAGCGCAGTCCTGGATCGATTTCTCGAACCGTTGACGGAATGTTTTACCGATGAAGTGGCGGATCGGATCGTGCGTCTGCGTCCCGATCCGACTCTCCAGCAGCGGATCGACGAGTTGGCGGCCAAGGCCAACGAAGGGGAGTTATCGGCGGAAGAGTCCTCGGAATACGCCGAGTACATCGAAGCGAGCGACCTTCTGGGACTCTTCAAGGCCAAGGCCCGCGCTCAATTGTTGCGACAGGAGTGAGGCACCCCATGGATGCCGCATTGCGACAGCGAATCGTGAATCGTGCCGGCGATCACTGCGAGTACTGCCAATTGCCCCAGTCGGCGGTGGATATCACATTTCACGTTGAGCACATCGTGGCGAAACAACACGGCGGAGGTGACGAGGACGACAATCTCGCGCTGGCGTGTGACCGCTGTAATCACTTGAAGGGACCAAACCTTTCAAGCATTGACCGCGCCACCAAAGCTGTGGTGTTGCTGTTTCATCCTCGACGTGACGCTTGGGACCAGCACTTCACCTTTCATGGTGCCGATATCGAAGGTCGGACATCCACTGGGCGTGCTACCGCGCAACTGCTGCAAATGAACTCGCCACGTCGCCGGGCGCTACGCGCGGTTCTCCGCGCCACTGGGGAAATGTAACCAGCGAAATGTTCGCACCGCCGACAACGCGAGTTCGGCGAACCGGAACAGGAACACGCCGGACAACCGCAACGACAACAACGGAGTCCGTCTCGCCCAAGCTCCCGAAGGGAACGCCATCTCGCCCCCGTCTGGAACAGATCGCTCTCCTGCCCGCCGGACGTTCGCGTCCGACGGCGAAATCTCCCCCCAGCGACGGCCGGTGTTAGTAGCGACGTCGAACGCTCCGGCCGGCGCATTTTCAATCCGCTGGTTTCCGCTTTCTCGTTCCTACGCGGAGCGTGGGAAAGCACGGGGAAAGCACGGGGTCAGGCACTTCGGAATTTCGGAATTGGCTGGGGCCAATTTCGAAATTCCGAAATGCCAGACCCCTGAGTGACCCCTGAGTGACCAATCGCGGGTGGCGCAGTATTGTCTGCCCTCGCTGACGCTTCGGGTGACTTTGCGTTGCGGCTTGGCCGCGATGTTTAACCCCAACGCCAACGGCGTGGGCGCGAACGCCGAACGACTCCCGCGCATGCCCGACCCAATCCCGCTGAACTCAGTAGGTCGTCGCACGCGAACCGCGTGCGCCACAGCCCCGGCCCGCGCACGCCGTTGGCGTAGCGGTTAAACATTTTATTCTCGGCTGCGGGCGTTACATTCCGCCCCCAAGGGCAGTGGTCGCCAACGTGTTTTGCGTGGGGCGTCATTCAAGAATCAACCGAAGAATGCTCCCATTCGGTGAGGTGTCGTCATGAGTGGAATTGCTCTGGAATGGAAAACGGAATTGGCGACTCTGTCGGTTCGGGATCGGGCTGAGTTGGCGTATTTTCTCTTGGAGTCGCTCGGCGATAACGCCGACGCTGAAGCCGCGTGGGACGCGGAATTGCAGCAGCGAATCGACGACGTGCAACAAGGGCGAGTGGCCGGCGTCCCGGCGGCCGAAGTCTTCGACCAGCTTCGGAAACGCTTTCCATGAAAACCGCGACATTCCACGACGAAGCGATTGCGGAACTCAACGAGGCCATCGAGTACTACGAATCGCAATGCACCGGCCTGGGGCGCGAATTGCGACTGGCGACTGAAGCCGCCGTCGCACAAATTGAGTCGCATCCGACGAGGTGGCCGTTCTACAAGGACACCCCGGCACGGCACTGTCTGGTGCGGCGTTTTCCGTATGTGATCTATTACCTCGACCATCCCGATCACATTTGGATCTTGGCCGTGGCTCATGGAAAACGCCGCCCGGATTATTGGCAGTCCCGCCTGTCGGACACCTGATTCTGTGAGTTTCGAGTTGGTCGCCAAGGGCTTGGCGGGTCTGGTAGGTCCGGAAGGACTCGAACGCTCCGCCTGGGAACGAGCGTTTCGACGCTCCGCGTCATCGTCGGTGGTGATGATTTCGAGTGCCGGGTCGCCGCTCCAACGCAGAGCGTCAACGCAGGCGTTCCCACGAAGAGAGTGGGAACGAGAGGTTCGAGAGGATCGTCGCACGCGAGCCGCGTGCGCCACAGGCCCTCGGCCCGCGCACGCCGTCATTTGGCTTCCACTCGGCGCGGAGCTATCAGCGCGTGCAATTGCGGCACATCGAAGTGTTCCAGCAGGCCGAAGCAGAACAGTTCGGCGGCTTCATTGACGCCGCGATTCTGTTCGATGACGTGCTGCTTGAGGCTGACCATGGCGTCTCGCTGAGTGACTTGGCCGACCGCTTGCGGTTCCAGCGCGGCGGCGACGAGCGTGATGAGGCTGGCTCTTGGACCGACCGAGTACAGCGTTACCGTGCGTCCGCCACGATCGGTGTCGTGAGCATGTCTTGCGATCGCGACCAATTGACTGGCCTGCACGCCGAGCGGCCGGTCTCCCACGGTGTCGAGCATCAAGCCCCACAACCAGTCGCGTGACGCGAACTTCGATTCGCCGAAGAACAGCGGATCGACGGCGAGCACTCGTTGTCCCTCGGCCAAGAGTTTTTCGATGTCGTCCGCAACGGCCGCTCGGCCGGCATCGGCGACGACGACCGTTGTCCCTTTCGATTCGCCGCGAGTCAGTTCGACAACCGGGATCGTCCAGGTGTTGCTCAGTCGCCAGCGAGATCGCTGAATCTTCGTGGCTCCGGCGATCGCGTCACCGGCCTCGGCGGATGGGACTTCTTCAACGTCCAAGTCGAAGTCTTTGGCGGCAACGATTTGGGCGAGCAACTTGCGGCGTCGAGCTTGCCACTCTGGCTTCGCGGCCTTGTCGGCAGGCGCGTCGTCCGCGCGCGGCAACTTGCTCGCCAGCGACTTCGCGAGCGACGTAAACGTCACGTTGCTCTCCGGAACGGTGACGAGCAACTCGTCGAGCTTTTTGATCTCGTCTTTGTCGCAGACGATTTCATGGGCGTCGAAGTCCTTCGCTCCGTCGTAGAAGAACGCTCCGACCGCGCGATAGAACGCTTCGCGGTTGTCCTGCCCGAAGTTGTGATCGCCGGGGACATGATTGACGTGCGAGACCAGTCGATCCGCCTCGCCGAAGAGGGCATAGACAGGTCGGCAGCCTGCCAGCAGCGGCGGAAGCGCGTGGCCGGCGGCGAAGCAGCAATTGTCGTGAGCATTGAACGTCAACAGGGTTGCTCGCGGAGCACGCATGGCCGTCAGATGGATGTAATCGACGTACTTGCCGAGATCGCACGGCGTCTGCTCCGAATCGCCGAGGTCACTGCCAAAGCGAGCTCGCGTGAGATAGCTCGAATAGCCGGCCACCGGATTGGCGAGCGTCACGCGGGGATCGAGGCCACTGATAAAGATCGTCTGCCAGCCGCCGCCCGATAGGCCGGAGACGGCAACTCGGTACGGATCGGCGTTCGCATGTTTCAACAACAGGTCGAGTCCTTTGGACATCGCCAGATAAAACGGTGCGATGCCGCTGCTGCCACACAAGTCGAGCTGATTCATCTTCGTGTGACTGAAGCCCTCTTGTTTGAACTGGCCCATGCCGAACCATTCGGTGTTGAGCACGATCATGCCGCGTTTGACCAGATTGATGCAGCGAATCTGCTTGTAGTCGGCCGCCTTGCCTTTGCCGTCGTGTCCGTTGACGTTCAAGACGACGGGCACCTTCGCGGTCGATTTCGTGGTGCCCAGCGACTCTGGCTCATAGAGCAGCGCGGCGATCCACATTCCCGGCAGGATTTCGTAGCGGAGTTTCGTCACGGTGTAACCGGGACCGCGGATCACCTCATCGAGCGTTTCGACCGTCAGCGGATGATCGCGCCACTGGGCCGCCTCACCACGGAACACGACTTTGTCGAGCACATCCTTCCGCCACTTCGCCGCCAGAGCGTCCCAATCTTGCGTGGTCTTCACTTCCGGGAGCCTCGGAATGCGGCGTTCGAGATAGACCTGCGTTTCTTCGAGCGACGTTTGCGGAGTGATGATCGGGCGAGACAACTCGGCCTTGAGGTCCAACGGTTCGGCGGTGAAGGCGACATGGCTCATCACGAGCATGAGGCCGCAACTCACGATCAAACTCAGACGTGTCATCGTTGTCATCCTTTCGGGAAAGTGATCGAAGACTGGCTCTCCGAACCTGCGAAGATTGAGTGGCGCGACCGTGAGGGAGCGTTTGTTTTCAGGACTTACGACCGCTCCCTCACGGTCGCG
>JBJXEX010000470.1:0-7471 GCA_046156195.1 Planctomycetaceae bacterium
AATCGGTGTTTTGCGGGTGGTCGTATGGCTTGATCGCCGCGACGAGCTTGACACGCATGTCGTCCAAAGCACCGAGCAGCAGATTGATTTGCTCCTGTCCCGTACCGGTGACGACTTCTGCAATCTCCGAAACGAGTTCGTCGAACTGCTCGGACGCGAGTGTCGAGCAACTGGCGTTTGGAAATACAAACCTCCGAAACTCCAACCGCTCGTTCGCATCGAAGGCGAGCGGGTCGCGAGCCATGCGGACAAGCTGCGTGTGAACCGTCGTCTGATGGGGGAGTCCGTTCCGCGTGAGCCAACCCAAATCCTCGCGAGTCTCATCCAACACGTCTCGGACAACACGCACTTCATCCGCGAGCCGATTCACCGCGTCAGTCAGCCGCTCCAACAGTTGCGGTTGCAGTGTGTGCGGCTGCTGCCACACGTCCGAGGCATTCTGCCTTTCCTGCCGACATTGGTCGTGCAAATCGTTGTGTACGGCAAAGGCTTCGTCCCGACCTCGCCCGTACAGCTCGCGGTTGGCTCGATTCAAAGTCGTCATCGTCTCGTCTCCTCATCGCAGAGTTTGCGGATGCCAAAGCCACAGCGTTCACCGGCACCCGGCTGGTGAACGACAAGACTTTGGTCCGCTTGAGACGAACATGGACAACACCATCGGCCGAGTCAGAAACTCCGCCGATCAGAAAACCTCGCAAAAACACTATTAGGGCACCACCGCCCACTCGGTTGACGAGCCGATTCCACGGCACCACGTCAAACGAGTGGCGGTTGCGTAATTACCCGGATGAAATTGTCAAAAGAGCGAGCTGACGTTGAGGGGATTCCGTACCACACAACCAAGCAAGTGTCACGTTGTCGATTCGAGCAATGTGGCTTTCAGAGAATTTGCCAGTGTTTGCGAATGGTTGTCCCCGACGGTTCCACCGAGACCGGGACGCCGAAGAACTCGGCCACTTGGTGTGACCGCTCCTTCCACTGGTCACCACGCATCTCCGGAGTTTGTTCGCGAGATCGCGTCACCGGGGTGCTTCGATGCTCACGAGCCCGACGGCAGAGGCTTGGCCATCAACATTCCGATGGTGAAGGATGCTGCCACATCACATGCGTATTCACGCCACGTCTTGACTTGATCAGATTCCTTATCAGGGTCCGCCATGTCGGACACCGAGCGAACCATGAAAAAACCGGGGCGGCTAACTGATTCGTGACACGCGGTGGCAACACCACCTGCCTCCATCTCGACGCCGATTAACTTCGGATAGTGATTCAAAAGACTTTGGATCAACGTAGGTGACTCGACAATTCTGTCGCCGGTCGCAACTGGGCCACGCAAGATATCGATGTCACCCGGACCAGGGCGCGACACCGCGATGAGTGATCCCCATTCATCTCGTCTCAGATTTGCGGCAAAATTGCGAAGTCGCTCGTCACTCGGCCATGACTGAAACCGGATTTCCGATCCAGCCGGTTTCGTCTTCTCTAATGAGTAATCAACAACTTGTTCGGCTAGAAGCACATCGCCTACGTGTGCTCCATTGGCGGCAAATCCGCCCGCGATTCCGCACAGGATGATGTATTTTGGCTTCCACCGACGGATCGCATCGATTGTGGTTGTGGTCGCCTTAACGCGCCCCATGCTTGCAACACACGAGACAACCACTTGCGGGGTTGTCTGTTGATCGTGACCACTGAGCCATCCTTGGTGAAACACGCGGACATCCTCCGCCGACGGCGAAATGCGAGAAACATTTTCGAGCTTTCTAAGCACCGCATTTCGTTCTTCTTCCAAAGCAGTAACGACCAAAAAGTCGATTGGTATTTCCTTCATACTTTTCAGCCCGATGACTTGTTGCGGCGTCAGGGCTTGCCAGCTTCTCTGACGAGCAGCTCGCGCCGCGAGCGCAATTGTGTGTGGCAGCCAGTCGAGATGCGGCAGAGCTTCACGTATGCGGTGCAGTTCAGTCACCGCATCGGGCGTACCAATCACACTTAGTTGCGAGAGTATCCGGTCTCGCATGTGTTGCACGCTTTCACGTTCGCCCACGGCGTGGGCTCCATCGAAGACGGGATCATCGGCATGAGGAAACTCTTTACTTAACCAGATGTAGAACTCGGCAAGGATTGGCTCGCTAAAAGCGAGACCTGATTGCCCGTCCGTTGTGTCGTTGCTTGGTCTAAGATCGCCGCGGTATTTATGTGCGAGAAGTTCCACCGCTCTGTGGGCTACTGGCGATTGCTGATCCAGAATGGGCTTTACGGCGAGCCATCCATTGTTGCCAAATCGACTGAGTAACAACGCCGCCGAGTGAGCCCGTACCTCGTCACTCCAACGGTTCGTGGTATCCGCGAGAAGTTGTTTTGCAAATTCGTAAACACTGGGATGACGTTGGTTCGTAAGAGCATCTAGTAGGCTAGCAAAAGCCTCATCCTTCAAAGTCGGTTCGCATTGCAGGCGTCCAAGCGTCGCGGCGATGAGTCGGTCGTCCCAAAAGCTCTTCACCCGATAGGACACTGAAATCCAAGTGCGCTCCTGGTTTTGAAAGTCAATTAGTTGCAGAAAACGTTGAATGAAGACTTGCGGTGCCTGTTGGTAACATCGTTCCAGAATTTGGCTGATTGCGGCTGGATCGTTCGGATTGAAGTCGTCGAATGCCAGCGCTATCGGCGTCCACTTTGCCCACTCTTCGGGAGATAAATGGTTAAGCCGATCCGCTGACAGTTGCTGGAGCAACCTAAGCGATCGAAAGCCAGCGGCGGCCAGACGATTTAGCGTTGACGTGGCGAACCAATCGTCCGTCTTCGGGTCACCTTCATGCAGCCAGCTCTCTGCAGCTTCGACGCAACGTAGTTGCTGCGATTCATCCAATGTTGTCCAGGACGGCAGTGATGTGAGGTCGGACACGAATTCTCGTTCAAAATCATATCGGTCACTTTTCTCGTCCAACGTCATGATTCGGTGAAGCTGCCACCAAGCATCAAGATCGCCATTTTCAAATCGACGCAAATGCTCTTCCACCAAGTCTCGAACCGGCGGATGTGCCACTCTTTGCACGGATCGCTTACTGCGAGCCTCACGTTTCTCCTCTTCCTCGTACCGCTCTCGAAGTTGCTTCGCAAGATCCGAATTCAACTCAATTGGGTCGAAGAGCCAGCTAGTTGCAATACGTAATCGGGAATACTTCTCTCTAGCGGCCAACGCTCGCTCCACATTCTCACGATCATCACTCCGAATACTGCGAGCGATTAGTTCGGCCCAGATTCCTTGGGTTACTTCATCCTGAGCGGATTCGAACTGCGTCAAAAGTTCTGGAATTCCGTTGGCACCAGCGATTTGTCGGAGTTCCCACCAGTGGTGCAAGACATCGAGTCGAGAGTCCGCAATACGCCGAACCGCGACGCAGAGCAGCCTCATCCGGAGTTCGAGATCCACCGGGAGGTACTTAACGAAGTGCTCACTGAACCCGCGGTGCGAGAAACGATCCGCATCAAATATCCACTGGCACATTGTTTCGCTGATCGCGTCGAAAACATGTGAATCGTTGATATGTTGGAACCCGGCCTGGATTATTTTCTCACTGAGATGCTCAAAACGCAGATTGAAAGTGGGACCGAGTTGCTGACCTTGAAGCCACTTCAATGCCTCCGGCAGATCGTCCACAACGAGGCGGTCACACAGCGTCATCCACAAGAACAACGAGTAAGCTCCTGAAAAGTTCTCCCTCTTGGGCTCCGAAAGATTCGCGAACATTTCAGATATTGAGATGTGTTGTGGCCAAAGTGTTGGAAGCAAACGGCCTCTTAATTCGTCCTCGACATCGCTCTCAAGATGTCCCAGCAATGGTTTGAGTTCGCGATACCGGGAAGAAGGGACAATGTTCAGCCATGCGTCAAGTGCCTCGCTGCGAATATAGATGTCCTCATCATCGCTGAACAACACATGATTGATTTCCGGTTCCAATTCTGAGCGTACCGCTGCTTCGGTGATGTTGATCGCGAGTCGTCTTGCCGTGACGCTGTGGGAACGACCAGTAATCCACGGAGAGAGTTGAGCCGGCAAATCGGGATGATTGAGGACGTCATACCGATGTCGTTCGCCAAAGTCGCGCACATACATGCCGCTTTCGGCAACTCGGAGTAACGAGTCAACGATCTTACTTCGGCTCGCATGGTCAAGCATGGCACACTGGCTCCGCAACAAGATCGTGGGATCATGTTGCGAGATGCTGTCACATAGGTCTGCCATCATCATTGAGATCCACGCCGCCGTTTCCGCTAGTTGCGGCACCACTCGCCCGGCCTCACAGCCGGCATCGGACTGCGCGAAAAGCAAGCCTTCGACTTGTTGCAGCGAAAGGCGTCGTTGAGCAACAAAATCAGCCGCTAGAAATTCCGCGAACGACCAATGACTCCAAAGACGTCGCTCATCACCATTCGGTGAGAACAACCCGGTCGTCAAGCACTTCGCGACGTCCTCACCGCAAACCTCGAATTCACGGTCCCGAAGTAATTCCGTCGCGCCAACGAGGTCGCGGACATTAACATCCTCGGTGTCGCGAACCTGTTCATGATTCGTATCCACGAAGACCGATGGCCGCCGAGCGAAAATTGTCACTGCCGCAATGCGTCGTCCAACAGCAAGCATACGATCCGCGTCGTCAGGGGGCGGACGAAGTTGCAACTGCCGAGATCGGTTTTCTTCCTGACACTCGCTTAGACAATACTGACGAAACATCGTGACGAGATCGCCGCCCAATGTACGGTCGCGACGAAAGGCGTCGAACAACATCAGCAGCCGCATTGGTCGGATCGCGAACGGGATCATTCCCGATCGTTCGACTTCGTGCAGAAATGAGGCGGCATCAAGGCTCTCGATATTCGCTGCCAACTCGACGTCAAGTCGCCGGAGCGGAAGCAGTTCAAATCGCTGATAGCGGTCTTCTCCCCAGAGTTTTGGTAGTTCCTCAGACAGCAACACTGGCCATTCGGTGGAGCGGCAGGCGATCCTCAAGCGAAGGCGGTTCAACGGGTATCCCCGCCCTAATTCATCCACGAGCATGGCTGCAACTTGAGGAGCCCTCAGTAAGCACTCATCAAGACTATCCAGCACCAATGTGAGCGTTCGATCCGATTGTCGCCATGTTTCGAAATCGATCCCAAAGATGTCTCCACAAAGCCTTGATTCCTGTGCGTACGACCGTAAGTTCAATGCGATAACTTCGCCCTTGTTCTTCGCGAGCTCGATAAAACGCTCAAGTGCATCGGTCTTTCCCAGCCCTGGATCACCCAGGAGCGCAACGCAAGGGACTTCGTCGACCTGCTCGGCATGAAACGCACTTGGCTGCACCTGCGGCCCGTGCTCTCCAGTTGGGTCAGAGAGGTATCCGCGATCACCGAGGCTGTAGCTTGCACCATCAGGGCACCAGAATCGTTCCCAGGGATATTTCTTTTTCTGTCTCATCGAGTTCCACCTCCACCGTCGAATTGCACGTGAGATTCGTCCTTCCTCACGCCGCATAGTCGTATTGTGGCCGCTCGCTGCGACCGAAATGCTTGAATCAACATGTCAGCACCCTCCACAAATTGTCCGCAATCGAAAGTTCGTGTCAGGTCGAGGACTGCGGGAGACATCGGTAGGTTTCTGGGGCGAAAGTTTACAAGCTGAGCGAGTAGGAATCGCGTTGCCTGGTCCTGCGGTCCATTTGCGAAATAGGCCCGCCACGATGGGACACGCAGCGCGGTTTCGTCATAGTCCTCGGTCAAAATACCGATCACTCGCTTTGCCGATCTCGCCGCTTGCTCGACCATGTGTTCCGCCGACGGAAGCGGCCACGGTTGAAGGATGACCGAGAAATCGTATTCGTCGAGCATTCTTTGAAGCCTTTGCGCGTGCTCGTGGTCGCTTCCCGCATAGCTGATAAGAAAATCAACCTTCTCCACGAGGACACTGGAAGTCGATGACACTGACCATTGGTCCGTTCCGTGATACCACTTCACGACATTCGGTAAGTCGTCGAATTCAGCAATGATGTCTTCCCAGCTCCAAACGGTCACGGAGAACGACTGCGCAGCACGGGATTCGTCGCTTATCTTTCGGGCATAGTCCTGGATGCCCGCATCGCGCGGCGCGGTCGTCGCGAGAATGAACTCACTGAGAGTTGGCTCAAACGAGCGGGCCTTGGCGACTTCCTTGTCAATTTCCGTTGCTGTGACCTTCTTGTCGGTGAAATTGTCCTTGCCCTTGCACTGTACCCCAACCCATCCAGGTGGATCTTGGCGATAACCATAGACGTCAACGCCGTGCTGTTCGTGACCCGGACGGCCGTTCTTTTGCGTGCCTGGATCGTTCAATATCTCGCGCCACACTCGGTGGCAAAGGGACTCGAAGTCCTGCCAATTAGCTGGCGGCGGGTGTTGCTTCGCGGGATTCGTCATTTGTCGGCAGCGAAAATTCTTTTCAATGGCGTTTCAAGGCAGGGGAATTTAGTAGTCCTGAAATAGCCTGGCTACAACGGCATAAAAATCACGACAGCGATTTGCTTTGAATGAATTTGAGCAGTCTGAAATCGCTGTTCCACATCGCTCTGATTTAATGTCCCCAACGGACTTCGATTCTACACGGAGATCCGTTCGACGATGTTGCGTGTCACATGGCGTTTGCGACGGTCATAGAGTCGAGTCGTTCGTGGATCGGCGTGGCCAGCCAGATATTGCACGTCTTCCAAGGGGACGCCTTGCTCCAAGAGGTCGGTGATTGTCGTCACGCGAAACGAATGGGGTGACAAACGCGAAGACAATCCCGCATCACGCAACCTGCGTTTGACCATGCGAGCCATGTCGTCCGCCGACATGGGATTGGTCGTCAGCCGTTTGGTCCGGCGAATCGCGGTATGGAAAAACGGCATGGATGGGTCGGCATACCGCAGACCACTCCGATCCAAATACTCGTTCAGCGATCGTTGCAGGTCATGGCGAACGGGGATCTCTCGGACCTTGCCCCCCTTCTCATGGAATCGCAGGCAGAATTGGTCGCCGACTTCGTAGAAATCACGCAGTCGCAACTTGGCGACCGCCCCAACGCGGGCCGCCGTGTAAATCAGAATGCCGATCACGGCGAAGTCTCGCCGTCCAACATCGTGGGACACGTCGATGCTCTTCAACAATCGCCGCGCGTGCTCGACGGAAATCTCCGGAGTCTTGCCTTCGACCACTTGATACCGCTCGCTGCGAACTGACAGCGCCGGATTCAGGATGATGACGTGTCGCAGTACGAGTTCGTCAAAGAAGCGCCGCAGAGCAGCGAGATGCAATTTGCGTGTCGGAAGAGACACCGTCATACCATCTAAATATCGCCCGACTTCTCCTGGTGTAATTTGAGCAAGTTCGCGCTCGTGGAGCCGGCACCAGTCTGAGAATCTGCGGACGGCGTGCAGATAGGCTTTTCGCGTGTAGGGATTGCGAATCCGTCCGA
>JBJXEX010000491.1:0-8929 GCA_046156195.1 Planctomycetaceae bacterium
CCGATCTGTGTCAATCAAAACAATTTTGACACCACAGAGACGCGACAAAGGACACAGAGGAAAGACAAAAGGAAGGCGAATCGTTTGGAGGGTTATTTCTCGTTTGCGGCACTAGCAATTAGAACCTGTCCAAGAACAGCTTCGTGTTTTGATGGCTGCGAACATTCCCAACAGTCTTTTCCTGACCTGTCTTCCTCCGTGCTCCGGCTCTGCCATCCTTGCGGCAACTGAGTTTTCGTGATTCTTCAACCCCATTAGGAGCCGCACGGATGGCAGGGCCGGAGCACGGAAAAAGGCAGATTTCCGCCCATTAAACTCTGATGTTGATATAGCCCTCGTTCCTACGCGGAGCGTGGGAGCGAGATTCACGGATGGCCGAGCATCGTTTCGTGAGTGCCCGTGCTCGTGCGGTTCGACGAACCGCAGGCACCAGGCCAAGAGGACTCCGAACAACAGTGCCAGAGACAACTGCACGCGGTCGTGATGGTGGAATTGGATTTCCGGCAGCAAGTCTCCCAGCGAGATGCAGAGAAAGACTCCGGCCGAGAAAGCGAGTGCGGCTCCGATGAACTGCGAGTCGGCGGCCAGCGCGCGATCCACGGCGAAGAACAACATGATGCCGATCGGGCACATTGCGGCGAACGTGGCATTTGCTCCCAAGCGCCAGCGGCGCGACCAACCGGACGAGGCCATCAGCGTCGTGATCGACATCGCATCGAGTGGCTTGTGCAGCGCGATTGCCAGAAATGTTGCCACGCCGACAAACCAGACAGGCCCGCCTCGCAACGCTTCATCGCGAACGCTGGCGGCCAACGCCATGCCGTCGATCAGCGTGTGAACCGTCAAACCGAATCCGATCCCGACCCAACTCAACTTGTGCGCGGACGGGGAGTCATGCTCGTGAGCGGCCTGAGCCTTCGGCTCGTCATGATCATGGTCGTGGCTGTGATCGTGGTCATGGTCGTGATGATGCCCGTGATCGTGGACGAGGCAGCCGGAATGCTCGCTTTCAGCATTCGTGCCTGGAGCGAGTGCGTCATCGGGTTCCAGCGAGGCGTGTTGGTGAAAGTGAAACGCTCGGATCAAGAAGAACATTCCAAGCAGTCCGACCATGAGCCAGAGGACCGCCGCGTCGATGCCGGTGGGATCGTTCGCTGCCCGCAACTTCTCGGCGGCGTGTGGCAGCATGTGGAAGACGGCGACCCCCAGCATCAGTCCGGCCACGAAGCTCATCAGCAAGTGCAATGTGCGGTGCGTGAACCGCATCATCGCTGGGGCGAGACCTCCGGCCATTGAAGCGGCCATGATGAGCAGGGCATAAAACGCCAACTGAAATCCGGGAGCCATGTCCGCCTCGCGAGTCGCTCAAAAGGGGCGGTATCTTGCGGCGCGACCTACGGAAATGCCAGCAACGACCGCAGGCGTCCGAACCTCCGCCTGTGCCTTTAGAAGCGGCTCGCTTTGAACGCGGCTCCGCACTGTTTTGTCAATTTCTCAGGTTGCCTTCATTCCTTTGACCAGATTCCTTTGATTCATAGGGCGAACCTGGGTCTCAGGATTCAGATCAAAGGAATCTGGTCAAAGGAATCTGGTCAAAGGAATCTGGCGAATGAATTCGGGCGATTGTCTTGGTGTCGCGGTCGAACTTGTTCGAACGATTTTCGGGGCAGTGCGTCCCTGCGCTCCGGGGGTCGGTTCTAGCGGTCGTGCCAGTGACTCCGCTTCTGCTTGCGACACCGCTCGTGCCGCGAACTCTGCTGCTGCCAGCGACACGGCTTGTGCCTGTTCTAGTCAATGTGCTCGGCGAAGCGGCGCGAACTACTTTTGTCGCAAGTGACGGGAGGACGGGCCGATAGCACAACCGGAAGGTTCGTGTCTCGCGTTCCGACCGCTGCTGGCGGCAGTTCAATCAGGACCAGAGCCACTCTTACGGCGAGCACAAACGGTGAAACTCGTCCGTGATCCGTTCTGCGGCAAACGCCGCATTGTGGCACGACGCTCCGCGTCGTGAATCGCGACGCAGAGCGTCGCGCCACAATTTTGTCGCACCACAAACTTGCAGAAAAACCTCGCCTTCGGCGATCACTCGAAAAGGAGAATCCATCGTGCGTCTTAATTCATGGCTGAGGAATTTGTCGGTTGGAACGGATCGACGACGAGGTTCAAGTGCTTCGCGAGTCCTGCCGCAATCGGCCGAGTGTCTGGAGAATCGCTCATTGTTGTCGGCGTCGGTGTTTGTGATCAGCGGAGAGTTGAGTATTTCGCTGGAGCGGAACGACGCGGTGGAAGTCAGCTCGGTTGCCGGTCAGCTTGTGGTGCTGACGGGGACGACTGGCGGAGCGCTCGCTCCCGCAAGTTTTGGGACGGTCAATTCCAGCTCGGTTCAGAGCATCGTCATCACCGGCGGCGACGACGCGAACGACATCGACTTGAGCGGCGTGCTCGCGGCCGACTTCACCTCGTTGGCGAGCATCTCGGTCAGTGGCGGTGACGGAGCGGACACGCTCACCGGCAGCCCAGACATCGGCGACAGCTTGTTCGGCGACGATGGCACCGATTCGATCCTCGGCCAGGGGGGCAACGACGCTCTCGATGGCGGCGACGGAGCGGACACGATCAGCGGCGGCGCGGGGACGGACACCATCAAGGGTGGCGATGGAGCCGACAATCTCACTGGCGATTCCGAAGCGGATTCGATCGACGGCGGCAGCGGTTCGGACACCGTCAATGCCGGGGCGGGTGACGACACGGTCAACGGCGAGAACGGCGAAGACTCGCTCGATGGCGGTGCGGACAATGACTTCCTCAACGGTGGCGGTGGATCGGACACGATCACCGGCAACTCGGGCAACGACAGCATCCTCGGCGGCGAGCTGTCCGACAGTCTGCTGGGAGGGACCGGCAACGACACGATCGACGGCCAGTCCGGCAACGAGACGATCGACGGAGAAGCGGGCGACGACAGTCTCATTGGCGGAGGTGGGGCGGATCGCATCCAAGGTGGCGATGGAAATGATCTGGCCAACGGCAACGCCGGCAACGACACGATTGAAGGGGGCCTCGGCAACGATCGCCTGTACGGCGGCAACGACGACGACGCGATCTATGACGATTTCGAGTTGCTGGCCAACAGCAATGCGGGAATGGACTCGCTGTTCGGTCAAGCTGGCGATGACTCGCTGTTTGGCATCGGTGGACCCGACGCATTGGATGGCGGCTCCGGCAACGACTTGTTGCGAGCGGCTCCCAATACGCCGCCAGCCGTGCCACCGGCCGGTTCGCAGGCCGACACCCTCATTGGCGGCGATGGCAATGACATTCTGATCGCCGATCAGTTCGACGATACGCTCAGCGGTGGCGGCGGAAACGACTCGATCGACGCCGGAGCGGGCAACGACAGCGTGCTCGGTGGATCGGGGATCGACACGCTGCTGGGCAACGTCGGCAACGACACGCTCAATGGACAAGGAGGAGCCGACTCGCTCGACGGCGGCGACGGAGACGACTCGTTCGTCTGGGACGGAGCCAGCAGCAGTAACGACTCCCTGGCTGATACTGCCGGCGATAACACGCTGCTCGTGAATGGAACGACCGCGGCCAATACCTTCACGATCGGCCAATCCAGCAAGTTCTTGCTGACGATCTCCGATTCGGGCAAGACGCTGACGGTCGGCCCCAACTTCTCGCGAGTGATTTTGGACAGCGGCAACGGCAACGACACGCTCAACATCGGAGACATCTCGAAGGTGGCGGCGATCGTGATCGAAGTGCATGGCGGAGCGGGTAACGATTTCCTGCAAGGCACGGGCATCTCGACCGGCCAATCTCGCGTGATGTTCGACGGCGGGGACGGCAACGACACGATCCGCGGCACGCTGGGTGACGACGTCATCCTGGGGGGAACCGGCAACGACAACCTCAAAGGCGGAACTGGCAACGACACGATCAGTGCTCAGGACGGCGATGACTTTGTGGACGGAGAAGCCGGCAACGATTCGATCAACGGCGGCCTGGGGATCAACTTGCTGCGCGGCGGAGCGGACAACGACACGCTGCTGGGAGGCAACGATTCCGAAACGCTCGACGGCGGAAGCGGCAACGATTCCATCACCGGCGGCAACGGTGCGGACAGCCTCTTGGGTGGAACCGGGAACGACACGGTGCTGGGTGAACTCGGTGCCGATTCGCTGGATGGCGGCGACGGAAACGACACGCTCGATGGCGGACAGCAGAACGATTCGATCGTCGGCGGATTGGGTGACGACAAGATTCGTGGCAGCGACGGCAATGACACGATCGACGCCGGCGAGGGCAATGACACGGTCAACGGCGGCGACGGCAACGACGTGATCGCTGGCGGCGCGGGCAACGACGCCATCGACGGAAGTGATGGCAACGACATCCTCAATGGCGGAGCGGGCAACGACACGCTGGTCGGTGGGGACGGAGCGGACACACTCAAAGGTGGTTCCGGAAGCGACCTGCTGCAGGGCGAAGACGGCGACGACGTGGTCGATGGCCAGAGCAGCACCGACACCGTCGCCGGGAATCAGGGGATCGACACGATTGTCGATCCCGCCGCCGAGATTCACGAGAACTTCGTGTTGGACGCGAGTCTGCGAACGATCTTGAATGCACTGTAGCCGCGTTCGCCAGAACGCGGGTTGCACGATCTCGTTCCCACGCTCCGCGTGGGAACGAGAGCCTGGACGCGGAGAGCCTGCGAAGATCTGGAGCCGCGACCGTGAGGGAGCGAATGTTTTTCGGCCTCATGACCGCTCCCTCACGGTCGCGGTTCTAAAACTTCAAAGCCTCGGAAGACCGGGGGGCTGACGCCGCCCCGCTCGCCTAAGCGTCAAAGTCGAATAGCCCCGGCCGCCTCTCGCGTCCGGGGCTTTTTCGTTTGTTCTCGTTCCAGTTCCAGTTCTACCGGTCGTGCCGCCAACTCCGCTCGTGCCTGTTCTATTCATTGTGCCTCGCGAAACGGCACCGACGAGTTTTGTCGCGCGTGACGGGAGTGAGGGCCGATAGCACTTCCGGCAGAACTGTGACGAGCGCTGCGACCGTTGTGGGCGGCACAAGCGCAACCCGTAGCTCAGGCGGCCCGCCTGAGTCGCGTCAACAGCCCCGGTCGCAGGCGAGCCGCCTACGCTACGAAACGAATCCAGTCTTCAGACTCCAGATTCAAGGATTGATCATGCAACTCACTTCATGGCTGAAAAACTGGGCCTCCGCGCCGGGTCAACGACGAGTTTCCCGAACCTCACGGCTGCGGTCGCAGTCGGCCGAGTGTCTGGAGAATCGCTCGCTGTTGTCGGCGTCGGTGCTGTTCATCAGCGGTGAGCTGAATATCTCGGTGACCCGCGACGAAGCGGTTCAAGTCAGCTCGGTCGCCGGGCAAGTTGTTGTTCTGACGGGGACGCCCGGCGGAGCGCTCTCGCCCGCGACCTTCGGGTCGGTCAATGCCAGCTCGGTTCAAAGCATCCTTATCACGGGTGGCGACGAGGCGAACAACATCGACTTGGGCAACGTGCTCGGGGCCAACTTCACGGCGCTGAGGACGATCTCGGTGAATGGTGGCAACGGAGCCGACACGCTCACCGGCAGCCCGGACTTCGATGACAGTTTGTTCGGTGAGGATGGCAACGATTTGATCTCCGGCCAAGGTGGCAACGACACGCTGGAAGGGGGAGACGGAACCGACACGATCAGCGGCGGCGCGGGGACGGACACCATCACCGGCGGCGATGGGACAGACAGTCTCAACGGCGGTTCCGAAGCGGATTCGATCAACGGTGGCAACGGCTCGGACAGCGTCGATGCCGGAGCGGGGGACGACACCGTCACCGGTGGCAACGGCGAGGACACGATCGACGGCGGTGCCGACAACGATTTCCTGAACGGCGACGGTGGAGCGGACTCGATCACCGGCAATAGCGGTAACGACAGCATCCTTGGTGGCGAACTGGCGGACAGTCTGCTGGGAGGCGCGGGACTCGACACGATCAATGGGCAATCCGGCAACGACACGATCGACGGTGAAGCGGGCGATGACAATCTGACGGGCGGGGTCGGGTTGGACCGGATGCAAGGTGGCGACGGAAATGATGTGGTCAGTGGCAACGCCGGCAACGACACGCTCGAAGGGGGCAACGGCAACGACCGCCTGTTCGGCGGCAGCGATGACGACACAATCTATGATGACTTCGAGGTGGGGACGAACAGCAATACCGGAGCGGATTCACTGTTCGGTCAGAGCGGTGATGACTCGCTGTTTGGCCAAGGGGGCCCCGACTTGCTGGACGGCGGCACCGGCAACGATTTATTGCGGACCCCGGTCATTGCGCCGGTTGTGGCACCGACCTTCTCGATCAATTCGGTGACGCTCGCCGCGGAAGGTGATTCGGGAACGCAACTGGTGACGTTCACGATCACGCTGTCGCGACCGGCCGTCGGTGGAGAAGGAATCAGCTACGCAACGGCCGATGGTCCGGCGACATCTCCGTTTGATTACATCGGGACCAGCGGCACGTTTCAGTTCGTCGCGGGTCAAACCACGGCGACGTTCACGGTGACGGTCGTAGGTGACGTGGCGATCGAAGGGAACGAGTTCTTCTTGGTCAATCTGACCAATCCGCAGGGAGGGGCGGCGATCAGCGTCGCGCAGGGATTCGGCCTGATCACCGACGACGATCCGCTGCGGCTGTTTGCCGTCAATGCCCTTGCGAATGTCATTAGCGAGATCGATATCAACACGGGAGCCATTCTGAACTCGTTTCCCATTCCGGGTGGTTTCTCTGGCGCTGGTCCCGCTGGTCTCGCCTACGACGGAGTTTCGGTCTTCTTTCTCCAAAGTAGCAACGCGGTCCTCGAACTGGATCCCAATACCGGTGCGACCATCGCCACGCACGTCATCGCCGGGTTGGTGAGCAATGTCGATGCGATCGCGACACTGAATGGCAACGTCTATGTGATGATCTTCGGCGCGGGATCGAGCGACATCGTCGTTGCGAATTTAACCACGAACACCATTACGACGACGCTCGACATCGATCTTCTCAATCCGGGTATCACCATCATCGGCGGCTTGGGTGCGGTCAGCGGCGGTGGTCCCGATCAGTTGATTGCCACGGACTTCGTGAACAATCGAGTCCATCTCATCGATCCGGTGACGGGGCTGGTCTCGTTCTCGTTCACGCCGTCGACCGGTCGCGGCAGCAGTTATCTTGGAGCGGCTGGCGTCAACGGGGAGATCTACTTGGGATCGACTGGGGGATTCATTGATGTCTTCAGTCGCACCGGAGTTCTGGTGCGAACGCTGACTGTTCCCGGCAATTCATTTTCGGCACTCGGCGGTGACGGCATCGTCAACAATGCGACACCTCCCGTGCCGCCCCCGCCGCCGCCCCCACCGCCGCCACCGCCAGGTCCGCAGGCCGACATCCTCATTGGCGGCGATGGCAACGACATTCTGATCGCCGATCAGTTCGACGATACGCTCAGTGGCGGAGGTGGGAATGACAACATTGACGCGGGTGCGGGCAACGACAGCGTGCTGGGAGGATCGGGGATCGACACGCTCTCCGGGAACGACGGCAACGACACGCTCAATGGACAGGGGGGAGCCGATGCGCTCGACGGCGGAGTGGGTGACGACACCTTTATCTGGGAAGGGGCCAGCAGCAGTAACGACTCGCTGACCGATGTCGGCGGCGACAACACGTTGCTCGTCAATGGAGGCAACGCGGCCGATACCTTCACGCTTGGCCAAACCACCAAGAACTTGCTGACGGTGACGGACTCCGGCAAGACGCTGACGGTCGGCACCAACTTCACGCGAGTCCTCCTCGACGGCGGCAACGGCAACGACACGCTCAATGTCGGCGACATCTCGAAGGTCCAGGCGACTCTGATCGAAGTGCATGGCGGAGCGGGCAATGATTTCCTCCAAGGGACGGGCATTTCGATCGGCAATGTTCGCTTGCTGCTCGACGGCGGTGATGGCAATGACGTGATCCGCGGCACGCTCGGCGACGACACCATCACCGGCGGGGCCGGCAACGACAACCTCAAGGGAAGCGCCGGCAACGACGCGATCCAAGGTCAAGACGGCAACGATTTCGTCGATGGCGAAGAGGGCAACGACTCCATTGATGGCGGCCTTGGAGCGGACTCACTGCGCGGCGGAGCGGGGAACGACACGCTCTTGGGGAGCAACGATTTCGACACGCTCGACGGCGGCAGCGGCGATGATTCGCTGGACGGCGGCAGCAGCGTGGACAGTCTGCTGGGAGGCACCGGCAACGACACGCTGCTGGGTGGATTGGGTGCCGACACGTTAGATGGCGGCGATGGCCACGACACGATCGACGGCGGACAGCACAACGATTCGCTCCTCGGCGGATTGGGAGATGACAAGATTCGTGGCAGTGACGGCAATGACATCATCGACGCTGGCGAGGGGACCGACACGGTCAACGGCGGCAACGGCAACGACACGATCGCCGGCGGCCTGGGCAACGATGCGATCGACGGCAGCGACGGCGACGACATCCTCAACGGCGGAGCGGGCAACGACACGCTCGTCGGCGGCGACGGTCGAGACATCCTCAAAGGTGGGGGAGGAAGCGATCTGCTGCTGGGACAAGACGGCGACGACACGATCGACGGCCAGAGCGGCAGCGACACCGTCGCCGGCAATCAAGGGATCGACGTGATTGTCGATCTGGCGGCGGAGATCAACGAGAACTTCGTGCTCTCGGCGAGCCTGAGAACGATCTTGGATGCGCTGTAGCGCGGCGAAACCGCAATGTGGCACGACGCTCCGCGTCGTGAATCGCGACGCGGAGCGTCGCGCCACAATCTTGCAGAGGCGAAGGGGTCGGGTGTTCAAATTTCAAAATTGCCGAGGCAATTTTGAAATTTGAAC
>JBJXEX010000510.1:0-13388 GCA_046156195.1 Planctomycetaceae bacterium
CGCTTCCGCGAGTGACCTCCGATGACTGGCACTCTCCCGCAGGGGCGAACACTTGGCTGACCTTGGATTACTGACAGTCCCATGTTCGCCCCTGCCGGGACTGACCTCCGATTACTGACACTTGGCCTCGGTCAATCGCGTGGGACTGTTGACGAATAGGCTCGGTGCAGCGGCAGGGGTCGCTGAGCCAGCGGTGACGCCGATGAAGTCATCGCCTCGGCCACCATCGGCGGTCAGATCCAATCCCGCATTGACGGCCACCATGTCGAAGACCTGTTTCACGATGTCGTTCCCGGTGCCGCCTTGCAAATCAATGGTCGCGCCGCCGTTCAAGTTCAGGTTGCGGAGCGTACTTGTCACCGCGTCGTTTCCGTCGCCGCCATCCAGCGAAAGGCTCAGCTCCGCATGGATGTCACCGGCGGGTGCGGCGTTCGACAAGAGTCCGATGAGCGCGTTGATCTTGTCTGCTCCGCCGCCACCGATGACCGCGATGTGACACGGATCAGGCGGGAAAGCCCCTTCGGCGAAGTCTTCCGCAGTCGGGGGATCGGACGGCCAAGCCACGTTGCCGTTGAACCGATCGTTTCCTTCGCCAAGCTCGGACGTGAAGTTGAGTCCGCCCGAGTTGTTGTCCAGTTGGGCATTCAGAGTGACGAGGTCATCACCGACTCCGGAATCGACCGCGATCAAGCACGGGTCTGGCGGATACAGGATGTCTGCCAGGAACTGGTCTCTGCCGGTCCCCAACTGCACCTTCAGCTCGAACGACGACAACGGAGCACCGGGCGGATCAGGTTGCGGATTGAAACCGCTTATCACCGTGACATTGTCGTTGCCGTCGCCGGTCTCAATCACAATCAAGTCGATGCCGGTGAATCTGAGTGTCGGCTGCGCATCGGCCGTGACTTGCACACCCTGTGCGGTCTGCTGGACGACGATGTGGTTGTCGCCGGAATCGCCGACGATCCGCAACGTGTGGCCCTGGTCGAGCAACATCACATTCGCACTCAGATATTTGCGATCCTCCAACGCTTCGACGGGGACTGACTGACGGCCGCGGCGCACGCGGGCGGCCGGGTGGCAGAATGAGTTCGTGAATCGACGCAACCAAGATGAACGAGATGAAACCATGATGCTCTCTTTCGGAGGTGTGAGTGAACTCAGCGCGGGGACAATCCCATGCTGAGAGAGTGACAAACTGGCCCGCACTTTCTCGATCCCGATCCCGACGATGAAACCCGACGATGTAACCCGAAGCGTCAGCGAGGGAGGATGCTTCCGAAGGCTCTGAGTTCATCGCGATCTTTTCCGTCGTCCCTCGCTGACGCTTCGGGTTACATCGTTCTTCCTCGCTCACGCTTCGGGTTACATGGTTTCCTTCCTCGCTGACGCTTCGGGTTACATGGGCTAGCCGATTAGCCCTAGCAGCGTGGGGGATGAGACGAAGAACGGATCGTTCTTGCGGCCGATGTCTTTCAACAGTGGGGCGGTGAACGTCACGTTGAGGTCGAGCTTGATGGTCGTCTTGTTGTTGGCCAGGTCTTGGATCGTGAAGGTGAGCGTCACGAACTGCGTGCCATCGGCTTTGGTCTTCAAGGCCGAGACGATCTTCGGATCGTTGAGCTTGATCGTCTGCTGGAATTTCTGGGAGCCGATGCTGTTGTCCAACAACTGCGCGTTGATCAGGAAGTTGGAGCCGTTGTCGAGGTCGGCCTTGTTGATGGTCGTCGGCATCTTGGCGTCGAGTTGCAGGTTCGGCGGTGTGCTGTCGCCGAAGACCAGCAGCGTGCGCGGCTGGCCGAGCACCGTGCGGGTCAGCAGATTCCAGCCGTTGACCAGCGGAGTCGGCAAGGACTCGGCGATGTACGCGCTGGGAGAATTGGCCGTCGCCGCGTAGCCGTAGGTCAGTTTGTACGGGCCGTTGGTCACGAAGTTGTAGTACCTCGGACTGAAGAGATAGAGCTCCGGTTGGTACTGCGATTTCGGGCCGACGATGCCGTTGATGAGCGGATCGGGGACGGAGTTCGCGGGAGCCACGACGCCTCCAACCGCCAGGCCGTATTGCTGGAAGAGTTGCGCGTTCGTCTTGTTGAGCAGTTCCGCCGGGACATAGGCAGCCGCCTTCGGGCCGAACAGGCTCTTGTTGGCGTTCGCAATGCTGGGGAACGGCGTGAAGTCCGCTGCTTGCTCGTAGAAATAGACTTGCTGGCCGTTGTGAGCGACCAGCCCGATCTGCACGACATCCGGGTTGAACAGTTTCGTGAGATCGTTGAAGAGCGGCTGGAAGTTGGCATTCATGTAGATGTCAAACTGCTTCGCCGGAGTCGCGACGCCGTTGACGATCGACGTGAGATTGTTGATGAACACCACGGGATCGGCCGGGCTGGCGTCGTTGATGTTGACGACTCGCGTTTTGTCGCTCGAAGTCTCGATGTTGATGTTCTTGAGGTTGTTAAACGTTCCACCGACGATCGTGTTGACCCCTTGCTGCGGCGCGTTGATCCCGACCGCGAAGCCCTGCACGTTGACGTGGTCGTAGACGATGTTTTGCGTGACCGAGTTGCGTTCGATGCCGACGTAGTTGGGCTTCGCGAGATTGCCGATCAGCGTCACGTTTTTGAACGTCGTGTTGTTCGTGTAGGGAATCTCGATGGCGTTGCCCGTCGCGTGCGAGACGTGGAAGTCTTCGATCACACTGCGGCTGGAATGCGTGGCCTTGAGCAGTGTGAACCAGGACTCATAGCCGGAGATCACGCCGAAGCTGGAGTTCCCTTGGAACTTCAGCAGCGGGATGTCCGCGACTTCGTAGTTCGTCGCCGGATTGGCCCAGGCGTAGTGCGGTTCCAGGTTCTCGCCGGAGATGGTTGTGACGCCGAGTCCCTTCTGATCGAGGCCACGCGGGAAGAACACAAAGCCCGCATGACGTTGTCCCGTCGCGACGTTGTTGGTCAGCGAGACATTGCCTCCTTGCAGCCAGAAGCCGTCCCCCTGATGGCCGAAGTCATGGACACCTTGCCGAGCCAGGATGTTGGCTCCCGATCCCTGCGAGTGCATCGCGAGGTTGTGATCGAAGCTGCCGATCTCATCGCCCGCCTCGGTGACGAAGGCCGCACCGACGGCGTTGAAGACCACGTTGTCGGTCACGTTGACGTAGCTGCTGTGATTGACGATGCCCCAGCCCGGACTATCCACGACGACGCTGTCGTTGATCGTGGCCGGCTCGTCTTCGTAGTGCGTGCCCGTTCGATGAAAGTGGACCGCGTACCGACCGCGCTGGTTCAGGCCGGTCTTGGCGATCTGCAGCTTCGGCAGATTGGTCGCAGGATCAATCACCGTGTTTCCATTTGCGTCCACGACGGGCACGAGCACTCGATGTCCCAGCGTCGGATCGGACGGATTGATGTTCGCCAGCAGCACGTCGGTGGTCTTGTGGCCCGGATCGTCTGGATCGTCCGAGAGCACGACGTCGTCGATGACCGTCCGCTTGTCGGTGCGGCCGAGTCCATAAAAGCCCGCCGCATCGACATGCACATGGTCGCTGTGCATGAACATGATGTGCCCGCGCTTCGCGATGACGCCCGGTGTCTCCGACTCAAACGTCGCGTTGCGGTTCACGTCAGCGACGTAGCTGGTGTTCTTGAAGTGGCTGTACTTCAGCGGCGTGGCGAGCGTGATGACGTTGCCGCTGATCGCCGCGATCTTCACCTGGTCGTCGGTGTTGACGTTGGCCGCGTTCGTCGCCGTCGTGCCCGAGATGATGAGCTGATCTCCGACTTTCCAATCGCTCGGCACCGGCACGCCGAGATCGAACGTCGTGCTGCCCGCGAGATTCGTCTTCTGCCCCGACACGAAACTCGTGACGTGCGAGCCATGAATGCTCACCGCTCCGTGAGACAGCAGACCGTGGCTGAATTGCAGCGGATCCCAATGCAACTGGTCGTGATCGAAGTCCGCTTGCTCGGCCGGACTGAGGCCGATCGTTCGATCCGCGAGGATCAGTCGCGCCCGGTGCGTCGAGTCGATCGGCTCGGCCTCAGTCCCCATCTCGAACACGCCGCTGCTCATCACGACGATCGTGTCCACCAGTAGCTTCGTATTAGCGTGCGGATCGAACTCCAACTCACCATCGACTCGAACTGTTCGCAGCGCCACGCGGCTGTCCGTCAGGCTGACCGATACGTCGCTGTCGATCGTGACGACCGTGTCGTGCGAAATCACGACGTTGTCGTCGTCATCGGGAACCCCGTCGCTCCAAGTCGCCGGATCGTCCCACTCGCCGCTGACGACCGAATAATTGTTGACCGCCGCGTCCGGGACCAATCCGCCGGTGATGACATGCGTCACGTCATCGTGTGTCCCAAACACCGACAGATGCTCGGCCGTCATCGCGGAGTTCGTATGACCCGCGCTCATGACCAGTCGCACTTCCAGCGGCTCAACCCTCGGCAGAGTCCAATTCTTCCGCCGAGCCTTGTTCGGCCGCCCCAACAGATTCCGTGCGTGCATCGACATGCGAGAAAACGTCAACATGGTAGAAGCTCCTGAAGTGGCCCGCGAAAAATGAAGTGATCGGAAATCAGCCGCAGGGCGCTAGCCCTCGGTTCGAACCGGACGCGAGCGCGTTCCGGCTGATGGTCGGAGACCATGCCGCGTTTGAAGTGACTCAGCGAAGTGCTCAACCAGAGAAACGCGAGGCGTCTCATCAAGGGAACACGTTCTCAAAGCGATGCGGCTTCCTGCCAGAAGAGAGATGATCCCATGTAACCCAAAACGTCAGCGAGGGACCGACGATGTAACCCGAAGCGTCAGCGAGGGAGTCCAGAATGTTGAGAGTGTCGTCCTGCGAGCGTTCAATGACGCTCCCGGTTATCCTGACTCCCTCGCTGACGCTTCGGGTTACATTTTCTGGACTCCCTCGCTGACGCTTCGGGTTACATTTCCGCTGACGCTTCGGATTCCATGAGTCGGGTTCCATGATGGACGAGCCGTTCGGATTGTTTCTGACTTGGAATACCTACGGGACGTGGCTGCCGGGTGATGCTCGCGGGTGGGTCGAGTATGGCCGAGGTTGGAAGCTGCCCGACCCGATTCGCGAACGTGAAGCCGCCGCGATCATGACCGACGACGCCTGTTATCTGGCTCCCGAACAGCGTGCTGCCGTGGAACGCCAAGTCGCCGAGACGTGTGGCGTGCGTGGTTGGCATCTGTATGCGGTCAATTGCCGAACGAATCACATCCATGTGGTCGTGGCCGCTCGCGAGACCAAACCGAAAAAGGTCCGAGCCGATCTCAAAGCCTGGGCCACGCGCTGCCTGAAAGACGAGTTCGATCCCACACGAGAGAACTGGTGGGCCGAACGCGGCAGCATTCGACAACTTCACAACGAAGCAACCCTCGAAGCCGCGATCCTCTACGTCCTCGAAGCGCAGGACCGAAAAACAGAACCCACGCAACGCATCCCCATGTCACCCGAAATGTAACCCGAAGCGTCAGCCACGCGATGTAACCCGAAGCGTCAGCGAGGGAGTCCCGAATCCGAAGGCGTTCGATGACCGGTTCGGCGAGTCGATGACTCCCTCGCTGACGCTTCGGGTTACATTTTCCTGACTTCCTCGCTGACGCTTCGGGTTACATGAAATGAAGCTCAAGGTTTCACTGGCTTCAGGAGATACAGCGCCCGCCCAGAATCGGACTTCGCGGAGAACTCCGTGGGGCGGTCGGCGACGCTCCCGAAACAGATTTTGAGGCGGTCTCCATCCCACGAGTAGATTCCCTTCATGATCTTGCCTTTGCTTTCGCCATCGGCATGGATCATGTCGAAGCTGGCAGGCTTCGTGGTCGTGTCCAGCTTGTAGGTGTAGTTCGTGAAGCCAGGTTCGCCAGGCGTGAAGGTGAGCCAGTCGTCCTTGAAGACTAGCTTCAAGCTGTTTGTGATCTCAGCAGGGGCCTGTTCACCGTCAGTTTCAAGAGCGGTGATCTGCCACGTCCCTTGGATTCCGTCCATGCCCTTCTTGGCCAAGTCTTCCTTGGAGGGTTCCGCAGCACACCCGGTGCTCGCCATCACAACGATTAGCCCAACGATCAGTTTGCGTGATTGCATTAGGTTACTCCGACAGTGTGGATTCGAATGACTTCCGCCCAACGACCCGACTCAGCAGCGCCTTGGTTCGGCGCTCTAATCACCAAGCTCTTCACGAGTGGCGATTACCACCGCCGCTTCACGGCGACTTCTTTCGCTCCAGAACCAACAGCACGCTCCCGGCAGCATCACCCTTCTCGCGCCCAGCCTTCGACTTAAACTCCGAAGGTCGGTCCTTCTCATCGTCGGCGTCAAATCGGGCGATCATGCACACGATCAGTTTCTCCCCATCGAACTTGTAGATCCCCCGGTGCGACCAAGCGGCCTCCTTCGGCTCGGCCGGCCTCCAATCGATGCGGTTCGGTTCTGCCTTGGGGCTGATGCGGATCTTGTACGTCAAGGGCTTGCCACTTCCCGGTCCGTCGTGAGTGAGCCCTTCGCTATCGACCGTGATTTCATCCCCGACGTGCAACTCCCCAGGCCGCCCGAACTCCTTCGAGCTAGTCACGACCCACTTCCCGTGAAGTGCGCGGAGTGCCGCCGCAGTGTCGTTGTCCTTGAACTCGACCCGCTTGACGACCCCGGCCAGGATGACGGTATCGTCCTTCACGATCGCCAAGAAGACGGGATCGACCGGCTTCTCGTCCGCGCTCACCAGAACCACACTGCCCGGCTTCACCCGCTTGACGACCTCGTCGGCCGTGAGCTTCTTCCCCTTCGGATCGGTGGCGTCGATCTCCTTGAACGCCGGCTTGTACTCCACCGTGGAGAGGGTCTCGTCGTCGATCCGATCGACCCTCTTGATCACGAGGCCGTCCTTGTCGACCTCGGTCACGATGAAGAAGTGCGGTGACAGTGCGACCTTTTCTTGGACCGGGGCGGCCGAGAGCGCTGACAGGGCAAACACGACAGCCGCGAAGTAACAACGAACCATGCGACACCTCCTTTGTGGCGGAACAAACGGAACACCAGAAGCAATTTCAAATCTCGAAATGTCACCCGAAGCGTGAGCGAGGGACCAACGATGTAACCCGAAGCGTCAGCGAGGGAGTCCCGAATCCGAAGGCGTTCGATGACCGGTTCGGCGAGTCGATGACTTCCTCGCTGACGCTTCGGGTTACATTTTCTGGACTTCCTCGCTGACGCTTCGGGTTACTTTTGAAACAGCTTCTCGACTACTCAAACGCTTTCCAATCGAGCCACAATTCACCACGCAGCGCCGGCTTGTCGTCCGGGATCAGCCGGTACTTCAGCTTCCCGGGCGAGGAACGATCGACGAAGACGCACTCCTCTGGCGTATCCTCGTAGCGTTCGAGGACTTGCTGAGTCAGCAGCCAGAGCAGCGCTTGCGAGTAGTTTTTCAACGAGCCGTCCTGATTCGTCAACCGGCGCGGCCGAATGATGTCGTCTTGATGAATCCACCAAAAGCTGGGTCTGTCGGAGGCAGTTTGTGGTGGCTGGTACAGCCAGCCTCCGTAGCCATCGCCGACTTCCGTGTAGAGCAAGACAGTCGTCTTCAACAATGCCTGCGTCTTGGCCGGCAACTCGTCGAGTTTCGCTCGCGGCGTTTCCCAGTCGTGCAGCATTTGGTCGAAGGCATTCTTCAAAGACTTCGCCGGGAGCATCGCCGAGTCATCGACGAGAAACGGTCCGAAGTCCTCCAGAAGTCGCACATGCTCGTTCGGCAGCACGAAGCCGAGCCGCTTCTCTGCGGCGACGATGTCGGCGTGCGGCGACTTCTCGTCCGGAATTTCGAGGACTCGCGATTCGCCGTCGAACAACGCTTTGTGCTTCGCCTCGAACGCTTGCTGAGCCGTGATGAACTGCTTCAGCCGCTCGGCCATCGGCAGCGAATTGTCCCGCAGCGGCTTCGTCAGCGGTGCGAGGTCAATGAGCGGCAACTCATGTGAGCCGCACGCCACCTGCGGACCACGCTTGTAGTGCGTGAAGTTCAGCTCGCCCGAAACGCTGGCGGAACTGGCCGATTCCGGCCAAACCAGACTGCCGACGCGGACATCTTTGCCGATCCCTTTCAGCGAGACACCAACCTCCTGAGAGCCGACTTTCAGCGACAGTCGGCCGCGATAATCCGTCTGGTCAAAGATGAGAATCTCAACAGGTTCCGCTGCCATCGCGACGCTCACAAAACACAGGCCCACAACGACGAAGCCTCTGCCAATGTTCATACTCAGTCCCCTGGGACAGGAACACTCACGAGATCCTCCATTGGGATGAACGTAATCGACATCGCCGAGCGAACACCACTTTTTGAAATTGTGTCGGTGGCTTCGGATTGCCACCGCCATCGAGCTTTCGACGCTGTGGTGAAGGTGAATCGGCGATAGATTTCATGTAACCCGAAGCGTCAGCGAGGGAGTCCGAAATCCCCGTATCGAATCGTCCCTCGCTGACGCTTCGGGTTACATGACTGGCTGACGCTTCGGGTGACATCGGCGGACTTCAGCTCAGAATGACGCGCGGATCGACAAGACAAGGCGGCGCTTGATGACTCCCTTTCTCGAACTGTTTGAAAAGGTGCGGCGCGGCGATCCGCAGGCGGCAGAGGAAATCGTGCGGGCTTACGAGCCGGAGATTCGGCGAACGATTCGCGTGCGGATGACCGACTCGCAGTTGCGGCGGATTGTCGATTCGTGCGACTTATGTCAATCGGTGATGGCCGCGTTCTTTGTGCGCGCGGCGGCGGGACAGTTTGATGTCGAGTCGCCGCGAGACTTGCTCAACTTACTGGTGACGATGGCTCGCAACCGAGTGACCGATTGGGTCCGTCGCGACCGAGCGACTCGCCGTGACGGCCGGCGTGACGTGTCGCTCGAAGCCCACGACCTGTCGGCTCGCGAATTTGTCGAACAATCACCCGGCCCGCCGTCGATCGTCGCCAACCGAGATTTGCTACAACGTGTTCGCACTCGACTATCGCACGACGAACAACGCCTGATGGAATGGCGCGCCGAGGGCCGCCAATGGACCGAGATCGGAGCCGAACTGAAAGAACATCCCGCCGCCGTCCGTATGCGGTTCTCGCGAGCGTTGGATCGCATCACGTCGGAAATGGGCTTGGAAGGATGATATGTAACCCGAAGCGTCAGCGAGGGAAGACCGATGTAGCCCGAAGCGTTAGCGAGGGAGGACGCTTCAGACGGCCTTTAATTCCGATTCTTCAGAAGCGTCCTCCCTCGCTGACGCTTCGGGTTACATGAAATGTCGAACGTGACGCAGAACGCTGAATCTCGGTCCGCGAGTCCCTCGCCGCAGTCCATGGAAAGCCGCGTCGAGCCGCCGCTCGCCAGAGATCTTGCCAGCGAGCTGCGGGCGAAGTGGCAGCGGGGTGAGCGCGACGGGATCGAGACGCTCGGCGAATCGTTTGACCGAATCAAAAACGACGAAGAACAACTGCTCGACCTGCTGTACCACGAAGTGTTGATTCGCGAAGAGTTCGGCGAGGAGGCGCGCGTGGAGGAATTCGTCGCGAGGTTTCCGCAGATTGAGGAACGGTTGCGGCGGCAGTTTGAGGTTCATGCGGCGGTTGATCACGACTGGCGTGGCGCGGGTTTTGAACCGACCGATGACGAATTGCTCAACAGTGAAAGGCATCAACCAACGATCGGTGCGGACGGGCGGACGAGTCGCTTGATGCGGCTGATGGCCGACTTCTCGGCACCACCAGGTTACGAGTTGCTCGAAGAGCTGGGCCGAGGTGGCATGGCGATCGTCTTCAAAGCTCGTCAGCAGAATCTCAATCGGCTGGTGGCGCTGAAGATGATCCTCGCAGGACAGTTCGCGACCGAGCAATCGCTCGCGCGGTTTCAGCAAGAGGCTCAAGCCGTCGCGCAGTTGCAGCATCCGGGAATCGTGCAGATTCACGAAGTGGGCGAGCATCACGGTTTGCCATTTCTCTCACTGGAATACGTTTCTGGTGGGACATTGCAGCAATGGCTCAACGGCCGCCCGCTACCCGACGAGACGGCCGCGCGGCTCATCGAATCGCTCGCGCGAACGATGCACTTCGCCCACGAACGAGGAGTCATTCACCGCGATCTCAAACCTGCGAATGTGTTGTTGACAAGTAACCCGAAGCGTCAGCGAGGAAGCGAACCATGTAACCCGAAGCGTCAGCGAGGGCGAGCGTTCCAAGCCGACATACTAGCCCGACGCGCCAGCGAGGGATCAGAGGCGAATGACGGCTTCGACCCCTCGCTGGCGCGTCAGGCTAGTATGAACGCGGCCTCTTCCGATTCCTCGTCGTCTGAAGCGCCCTCCCTCGCTGACGCTTCGGGTGACATGACGCGGTCCTCCCTCGCTGACGCTTCGGGTGACTTGGCACAGCAGACCTTACCGCTTGATGAATTCTCACTCTCCACTCCCGACTCACCTCTCCCCACTCCCAAGATTTCCGACTTCGGACTTGCGAGACAGCTCGAAGGCAACAGCGAACTCACGGCGACTGGCCAAGTCATCGGCACGCCGAGCTACATGGCCCCCGAACAAGCGCGGCAAGCCAAGTCGTCGAGCGGAGTCGCGCCGGATATTTATTCCCTCGGAGCGATCTTGTACGAGACGTTGACCGGGCGGCCTCCATTTCAAGCGGCGACCATTTTGCAGACGTTGGAACAGGTTCGCGATCAAGAGCCTGTCCCGCCGAGACAACTGCAACCGCGATTGCCTGTTGACCTCGAAACGATCTGCCTGAAGTGCCTCGAAAAGTCGCCGCTGCGGCGGTATCCGACGGCGCTCGCGCTGGCGGACGACCTCGCGCGGTTCCTGAACAACGAGCCGATCACCGCGCGGCCGTCCGGGATGATCGAACGGAGCCGCAAATGGATTCACCGCCGCCCCGCCGTCGCCGCGCTGTTGGCGTTGATCGGCACACTCACGGTTTTTGGTTGGACCGCGATCCTGCGTGAGGCGGGCCGTACCAACCTCGAAGCACTGCGAGCCAATCAGAACGAAGCGACCGCTCGACGCGATCGAGATCAAGCGGAAAAAGAACGTCGCATCGCCGAGACCGAACGTGAAAACAGTCGCCAGGCACAGGCCCGCGCCGAGGCCAACTTCCTGAAAGCCACGGAGGTCGTCACCCAGTTCAGCGAGCTGGGCAATCAACTTCAAAACGAAGCCAGACAGCAGCGAACCAGCAGCCGCATTTTCGATGCGGCGTTGCAGTTTTACGAAAACGTCCTCGTGGAACGCGGTGACGATCCGATCGTCAGATTTGAAGCCGCCTCGGCCTACCTGCGAGCGGGCGAAATTCGCGAAATCCTCGGCCAGCAAGAGCGCTCCGCAACGCTCATCGACCGCGCTGTGGAGCTGCTCGAAGGGCTGGTCGCCGAGGACAATTCTGTTGCGCATCGCCGTCAACTTGCGCTTGCGTTGCGTCTGCAAGCCAGCAACGCCCGGCACTTCGTGGACTTGAAGAAAGCGGAGGCAGCCTACGTTCGTTGTCTGACGGTGACCGAGTCTTTGGTCCGGGACAACCCGGAGGACATCATCGACTTGATCTGCCAAGGGAAAGCTCACGTCGCCTTCGGTGTCATGCTCAAGGGGACCGAACGCGTGGAAGAATCACTGACGATGCACCGCAAGGCAGTCGTCATCTTTCGTGCGACGATCACTCGCTGTCCCACCAGCCTGTTGAAAAATGAAGAATTAGGTAACCCGAAGCGTGAGCGAGGGTCGGAAAGGTCGAGAAATCTCAAATCGAAGTCCCTCGCTGACGCTTCGGGTTACATGGCGCGGTCGTCCCTCGCTGACGCTTCGGGTTACATTTTTCAACAGGCTGCGACGGAGGACTCTTGTCAAATCGAACTGACGAACGCCTTGCACGCGTTGGGCAGCGCGCTGTGGTACTTCGGTCGCACTCCCGAAGGAGAGTCGATTTATCGCGAGTGCTTTGACTTGAGCCGCACTCTGCTGGCCCGCTTGCCGAATCATCTCACCGTTCGCATCCTGTACGCTCGCAGCTTGGTGAGTATGACTCGCCTCGACACGGTCGCCGGCGATTTCGACACCGCCGCTGCTCGGATGGACGAAGCAGCGCGGATCATGGACGAGATCGTTTCCAACTTTCCCGACAACATTAACTACCTGTCCGAACTCCTCTGGCTCTGGCGCGACCGCCTGGACCTCGAACAACGCCGCAACAACGTCCCGATGATTGACCGAGCCAGCCGGATGGAACTCAGCCTGCTCGGCAATCTGTACCCCCGCTTGCCGCCGTCCACTCGCAACGACGAACGATACGCACTCGCCGCCTCGCGCTTCGCCGACTGGCTCTGGCAGCACGACAAAAAGTCCGAGGCCCGCGACTACTACACCGTCGCCCTGCGAGTTATGAAAGAAGTCAGCGACCGACTTCCGCAAGACGCCACAGCCCTGCATCAACTGGCCTGGCTGCACGCGGTTTGTCCCGTCGCCGAACTGCGAGACATCCCGCTGGCCGAAACACTCGCCACTCGCGCCACTTCGTTGAAGCCAACCGGTCCCCTCGCTTGGCAAGCTCTCGGAGCCGCACAACTCCGAGCCAGGAACTTCACCGCCGCCGAGACTTCGTTCCGCAAAGCCCTCACGCTGTCTCCCAGTCTCGAATCCATGGCCGCGTTGCACGCCTTGTTGGCCGTCACACTGAACGAACAAAACCAGCGCGAAGAAGCCCAGTCCGAACTCAAGCTCGCCACGGAACGGACCCCTTCCGCACCCGCTCCGCAGCTCATTCGCATTCTGGAGGAATGCCGTGGGAGTGTGAATCAGCGACGACCATCGGACCGAGAACCAGAACCCGCCGACGTTTCATCAGGGAGTGCGACTACAAAACGGCAAGACGCCGATTCCAGTGCTCGTTAATCCCAATGGAGCACACTCGGATAACGTCGATGCAATTCTGTAAATCGCCCGCAGCATGAATGTCGGCGTGATTCTCGCCAACCAGTCGATGCTGGACTTGAAGCGGGAGGATTTGATTCCCGTGGTTGAAATCAACTGCCGGGATCGTTCGTGCCGAAGGACTGGACGCCGACGTCCGCGTCGAAGCCACCGCGCAAACGACGCACGTCCGCGCCAATTGTCACCGAGGAGACGATTGGCGATCCACCAAGTTCATCAACCAAGAACCTGTTCGACCAATTTCTCACTGACATGCACCGGAGGAACTAATCGTGACCCCAGAAACTTGGACCGATTTTGATCGAGACCTCGTGAAAGCTCTGACGTGTCAGGTGCGAGTCTTGTCGCTCGACCAAATTCAACGCGGCTGGAACTTGCCGACCGACGTGGTTCGCCAACAACTGGCTCGGTT
>JBJXEX010000511.1:0-2757 GCA_046156195.1 Planctomycetaceae bacterium
GGACTGCGGCAGCCTGCTGCCGCTTTCCGTCCAACAGCCTGCTGTTGGACGATCTCGGATATCGAATCGCGCATTCTTCGGCAGCAGGCTGCCTCAGACAAAGCGGCAGCAGGCTGCCGCAGTCCAAGCAAGCAAGCGAGCACTACTTCACCGGAACTTCCCACGTCACGTCGGTGCCGTCGTCTCGGACATAGTGGACTCGCAACCGCAAACCGGCGAGGTGTTGGAATTCCTCGCGCCAGGCTCCTTCCAAACATTTTTCGAGTTGTACCCACTTGCCCAGAACCTGCCCCTCGGCATCGAGCAGTTCCGCGCGAACACGTCCCTTCGACATCGGCAACGGGCCGCTCCAAGTGACTCGGCACCGCCCCGGCTCCGAGCCATCGAACGTCACCACCAAGTCGGAGTTGAGCAGAAACTGACGGTCCTCCTCACGCTGGGGCCACCCCCGCCACTCCGCCCCACTCAAAGGCACCGTCACCGTCCACCGCCTCGTCACCCGCGCCGCCACGGCGGTCTTCTCCACTCCCCCATCCCCCACGCCAAACGACGCCAGCGGAGCAACCACCGGAGTTCGACGCGGCTTGTCTTTCCTATCGTCTATTGCACCGAGCTTCACACTGTTGTCAGCGTCGGTCGCAAGTGGTTCCACCGTCTCATTCAATCCTTCGCTGACAGCGCGCCACGTCAGTTGGCAATAGCGGCAGGTCGCTCGATGAGCTTCCTCTTCGGTCGTCCAACCTGTCGTGGTGGCGGTCGCAAACCGAGAGAGTGGCGGGCAGTCCGCTGTCATGTCTCGATGTTGTTTCGCCATGTGGCGAGGCTCGATCGCTAAGGCGGCTTCCAGGATTTCGATCAATTCTGCATCGGTCGGTTTGGGGTCCATGAGATATCGGCCTTCTTGAATTGAGACGCCCCGATTGGGGCAGAGATGGGTGATGATCGTGGTTCGCTCAGCGAGCCACGCCATTTATTGATTTGCCAGACCTAACTCGCGCCGCAGGTCTAGCCAGTCGGCTTTGTGTTGACTGAGCTTGCGTTGGATGCAGTCTCGGAGCTTGTGCAGTGCGCCATAATCTTCCCGTTGCCATCTTGAATTCACCGTTCCCAATGGAAGCTCAAGCGTGTCCGCAATCCGTTGAAACCCGAAGTCGAGTCCAAATCGCATCCAGACAATCGCTTGAGTCTCCTGCGGCAGTGCTTCCACACAACTCATGACGATCTGCCGCAACTCCGTGCGTTCAAGTTGCTCAGGAGCCGAAGGAACAGAACCTCGAATCTTCGATCCCATGCTGGCTCTGGCGGGATCACCACTCGGCGGTGCGTCGAGCGAAACGGTCTCGCGATATCCCTGTGAGCGGCGGCGGTTGCGGCACTTGCGGAGGTGGTTGCGGCACTTGTTGTCTGTGACCTTATTCAGCCACGCAGGAAAATTAGGATGACCGACAACAATCTGCTTGACCAACGCAGCAAAAGCTTCCTGAGCGACGTCCTCGGCATCTTCTTTAAGAGCCAGTCCACGAATGAAACGCTTGTTGACGACACGGTCACTCATGGCACGGCCACAAAGAATGGGAAAGTACGCCCGATGAATGTCATCAAGGACTGTGACGTCTCGGTCGTTGAATCGCGTTTGCAAACTTTGTTCGTCGGTCGGAGTGATCATTCCCGTCCCTTTCAAAGGTGCGTCCAGGCAGCGATGAAGTGTTGCGGTTCTCGCTCGGGGCGAATAGCACGGCGATCATGAACTTCACTTGAGCACTCGCGTGTTGCGCAGCATTTTCGCGAATTGCAGAGATTTTCTCTGCTCATGCTTCAGGGGATTCAAACTTTGGATCTGCGAGCGCGAAGGATCAGGCAACTCTTCGCTCGAAGGACTGCCGCAAACCGCCGACGTAGGACTTGATCTCAACTGCCTTACGATCGAATTTCAGATGCCGAACGATCCGCAATTCGTGATGCTCGCGCGGAAAGATTTACTGGACGCGCTGCACGTTTTGGTCCGGCTCCCGTCCGAGTCCACCAACTTGCGGGCAAGTCGCCAGCACGGCCAGTTGCTGACCACCAGTCTGTAGCCGATCGTTGAAACCAACTGCCGGTATCGGCAGTGGTACGCGATTTCGTCGCCGGAAGAACAAGAACGACTCTCCAAAGCCAGCGGCGAAACGATCGAGGTGCTGCATTCCGCCAGCGTCTCTGTCCAACGGGAGGGATTTGAGAAGCGGACGACCGTCGGGTATTCGACCAACCAATTCGTCGCACCTCGACTGAGCACCAACGATATCAAACTGGCCAGCGACGATCCGCGCAAGAGCATCGTGCTGGTCACTCGCGGGGCCGGTTACAGCCAGTTTGGTGGAATGCCGGTCGTCGTCGAGTCCGACTTCCACATTTCGGAAGCGGAGTTCTTGCGGCGTAAGCAAATGCCGTGGCCAACCGTCGAGCCGGGATCGTTCGTGCCGAAGGACTGGACGCCGACGTCCGCGTCGAAGCCAACGCGCAAACGACGCACGTCCGCGCCAATTGTCACCGAGGAGATGATTGGCGATCCCCCAAGTTCATCAACCAAGAACCTGTTCGACCAATTTCTCACTGACATGCACCGGAGGAACTAATCGTGCCCCCAGGATCTTGGACCGATTTTGATCGAGACCTCGTGAAAGCTCTGACGTGTCAGGTGCGAGTCTTGTCGCTCGACCAAATTCAACGCGGCTGGAACTTGCCGACCGACGTGGTTCGCCAACAACTGGCTCGGTT
>JBJXEX010000012.1:0-7120 GCA_046156195.1 Planctomycetaceae bacterium
CGGAACCAACACCCGCGCCCTCAGGGTCGCGGCTCAGCCTCCTCGCGGCGAGCCGGCTTTGGACTTCGCCTGCTTATTGCCCTCCGAACAAGCCCGCCCAAACTCTGACGTCTCACGCCGATCATGAAACGCTCATCCAACAACTCGACCACTCGCACGATCCCGGGTCTTCACGCGGGACGACGACAGACCGCCTCGCGTCCCGTCGCCACCTTCCGCCAACGAGGAATCGGTGGAGCGGGAGACAAGTCTGCCTTCTTCGCACAGGAAGACTGGCATCCCCCCCGATCCGACAAAGAACGCTCAACCAACGTGACTCGATTCGTCGTGCAACCGCCCGGCCCGAAGTTCGTCCATCCGGTCACGGTCGCGGAAATTCGCGAACGGCTCGCCCTATTGCCGAAGCCGATCATCGAACAGGTTGAGGTCATTCAACTCAGCCGCATGACTCGCAAGCGGCAGTTCTTTCCCTGCTACGGAATGCAGTGGGGAGCCAGCGTCTATCTCTATCCGATCGAAGACTCGCTGATCGAAACCTACATCCGGCCCCCCACACCACAACAACAAATCGAGGCGAGGATGTTCGGAGGAGTGTGGTCCGAAGCGAACGGTGAATGGAATCTGACTTGGACGCGAGAGACTTTGAAAGACTTTTATCTCAACAACGTCCTGATCCACGAAATCGGCCATGTGATCGACACACGCAACACGCGCACGGAAGACCGCGAGCGTTACGCCAATTGGTTCGCCATCGAACACGGCTATCGCGCGTCGCGCGGCCGAAAATGACCCAAGCGATCAGGAAGGAACCGCAATTCGCATGAGTCCTGAACACGACAATCAATCGTTCCTCCCCGGTCCCACGGCCAACACTGTTCGGTCAGCCGACGGCAAAGTTCTGACGGCACCGAAGGGTTGGATTCTGCTCCCGCCTGGTGACGCGGCACTCACTCGTCGTGTGAAGGCTGCTGGCGATCATTGGGTTGTGCAGGAAAAGAAGGGCCGCAAAACCTTTTCCAAAGGAGTCTGGGCATCGGCTGCCACCATTGATCGAATTCGAGTTGAACTCGAAGCCGAACGATCCACAGAACAGTTCGCCAAACGGAAAGAGTCGGCGGCTCAACGACGTGAAAAGATCCAAGCCGAGTACGTCGATGATTTCTTTGGCGCGGTGGTCGAGTTTCTGGCCTTCCATCCAACTCACTCCGAGCTTGCCAACCGTCTGGCACGAGCAGTCTCTGATCACGCCACTCCAGTCGGTAGCGGAACGGTGGCGAGAACCAAACGCATTCCCGTCGAGCAACGAGCCGAGGCCGCTGTCATTGCGTGGATGCGGCACCAAACGACGGCCTACGATTCGATGCAGATCGCGCGGATCAAAGGCCAGCGGCGAGAGGTTCGGCGAATGTTGGCACAACGATCCAAAGAGTTGCTGTCGTGCTATCGTCGTGGAGATTCGATCGCTGAAGCGTGTCCTCTGAAAAAAGCGTTGGGGAGTCCCACTCGTTCGTAGCGGCGCAACATGGCTGATCCCAAGAATGCCAAACTATTCGTGAACCTCGACGAGTCTCAGGCTCGTCGCCGACACGAAAGACATGCAGGCCGAACGCAACGTCGTCTGGGACAAACTCCTCCCCGCGTTCCATGCCGCCGCGCTGCCGGTCAACACCGACGAAGAAGGCCGCTTCGATGAGATTGTCAGCCGCCTAGTTCGTGTTTCGTACCGTGACCGTGCAGGAAACTCGCGCGATCGTTTGCACGGCGTCGTTGCCTCGTGCGAGTACCTTGAGGACATGCTCGCCATCGGTGTGCTTGCGAGTGTCCCAGCGCAGCGGTTCCGTCGGTTTCACGGCAGCGATACGCAGTCCGTCCACGAAGAGTTCAAACTCGGCGGGTGAGATGCCGTCTGGGGAATCGGTCTTCGGTTGGAGCGTCATGTCTCCGGAGACAGGAGCATCCTTCGCCAGTCCTTCGACGCTGAGCGTGAACTTCCTCCGCCACGGTTGCGTGAGCGGATCGCCGACAATCAAGAGCTGATAGGGACCGGTCACCGATTGATAAAAGGACTCGGCCAGCGTGCAGCCGCTGGCGTAATGAACGTGAGTGAAGGGGGACGGGAATTTCGCTTGAATGGCAAACGGTTCAGTGACGGTTCCCGACGAGCCGGCCGCGCCCTGCTTGAGGAACTCGGTCAGCGGTGTCTGTCCCGCTCCCTTCGTCATCACGCCGCCGAAGCTCGTGAGATGCTCGACGATCGCGCCGGGCAGGATCGTGCTGCCGCTCTTCGACCAATCGAAGTCGGCGGCTCCGATGACCGCGCCCGCCACGTCGGACTTTTGCTGCGGCAGCACTCCGTCTTCGATGACCGCTTTCACGCCGAGTGATTCCAACTTGCGAGCCGCATTGCGAAACGCCCACTCGCGAGTCGTCGAACGCACGTCGCCATTCCGCTCGAAGTAGATCGTGCCTTGCGGGTGCGAACCGTCGGCCGCAGCAGATCGACGCAGGTTAGCCAGTGCCTCGTCAACGCTGGTGCCACGACCGGTCGTGCAGGCCAAGACGGTCGAGAGCAGGTAGCGCGGAGCACGCTCATCCGTCGTCGAAGTTCCGTTAGGCAGCCATCCGACCGACGATCGAAACCCGACGGACGGCTGCACGGTGAAGTCGATCGTCTTCATTTCGTCGAGGACCGCTTTGAAATCATCCCGTCCGCGCAAGCTTTTCAGATCCTCATCTTGAGCCGTATGCCGATGGTCCCACCAACCGGACTTCATCGCTGCCTTCAACGCCGTCATGGCGGCATCCGCTTGATCGAGCTGCGCCAGACCACAGGCTCGGATGTAGTGCAGTTCGCTCGACCGAGGATGTGCCTTCTGCAGTTCCTCGAACACCGCGACGACTTCTTTCAACAGCGACGCGGTCTTCTCCTTGTCCTCGTCCGTCGGCTGGTCACCCTCCTTCTTCTGCTGTTTGGCTGCAACGCGCTGCTGCAACTTCGCCAGGACTTCCGCGTACCGCCGCTGCTCTTCGATGGTCCACGGTGTGTCCGTTGTCTCGGCCACGACGCGCCGCGCGTAAAGATTGACGTTGAGGTCGAGATACCGCACATCCTTGGCCATGACCGCTTGATGCAGAAACGTCAGCCCGTTGATCGACGCCATCGGCGTGAAGATTCGCGGCAGCTTCCGCTCACCAAGATCGCCGCTGACATCAATCGCCGTCGGAATCTCCGCCGAGTACGCGATGACGTCAATCTGCGGAGTCAACCCGCGCTCAGCGAGTGCCTTCAACACCGGCCCCAGAACTCGCTGCCGAAAGTCTTCCACCGATAGCTTCTCTTTGTCAGGCAGCTCCGTGATCGAAACGACATTCCCGGCCGGTACTCCCCGCAACCGAGCGTATTCGTCGGCGATGATCTTCGACGCCTCGCTGTCGCCGTTGACCACGATCGCGACGTTTTCCGGTGCAACTCCCGCCAGGAGGTTGCTCGCCATCGCCATGAACAGCACAGCGGCCAGCAGTCGCGATGTCAGCGAGATCATTGGTTGGTCGGGCATTTCAACTCCTGAGCTTGGGACAACTCACGACAATCCGACGTTCTTGGCGAACGTGGCGACTCGCAGGTCAGTCCGTGTAGTGGATTGCCAGCCAAATGGTTGGTTCGTCGGGGGTTGTCCATTCCACTCGATGGCGTTTGTGGGCCGGGATGTCAACGAACGATCCGGGCTTCAGTTCGATCTCCTCGTCGTCGAACCGCAGGCGAGCCGCACCTTGCAGCATCACGACGAACTCAGGTTCGCTCTGGTCGTACCAGAAGCCATCCGGTGATGAGTGGCCATGTGAGACGATTCGTTCGATGCGAATGTTGGGCTTGCGCAGAACTGCCTCGAAGACTTCTTCAGCCAGACTCGACGGGATGCTGTCCAGGAGATTCCCCGCATTCACCTCGTTGGCGGGCTCCGCTCCCAGAGACCGAAACCGAGGGACGTCCTGGCCATCGACGTTCACGGTCTCCAAGAACATTTCCTTGGGTCGCACCCACAGAGCATGATCGCCGTATTCCTGACGGTAGAGAACGAGTTCATCCTGCGTTTCGCTGTGTCGAACCACACCGAGCACCGTGTATTCGTGCCCCTTGTAGTGGCGATAGCGTCCTGGTTCAGGCTCCGGCATGGCTCAATGCGTCCTTTGACTGATCGGCGTGAAACGATGAAACCGTAGCAACTCTCAAACGGCGTACTCTGAGTTAAAAGGCTGGTACACTGTTGAGAGTCTTTGAATTATGCTCGCGCGGAATCGGACGAATCAAACGTGACCATTGAGATTGCCGCACTGAATTCACTGGTGAGAGCTATGTCCTTACTGCGAACTTTTTCCCGTTTGTGTCTCGCCCTGACCGCCGGTTTTGGCTTGACCGGTGCCGTTCGTGGAGCGGAGCCGTTTGAAGCCTTCCTCGAGAAGCATTGCATTCGTTGTCATGGCCCGAAAAAGGAAGAGGGGGACATTCGGTTCGACCGGCTGTCGCGCGATTTCAAGGCGGGCCGGGATTCGCATCACTGGGCGGAGGCTCTCGACAAGGTCAACAGTGGCGAGATGCCGCCCAAGAAAGAGCCGCAGCCAACTCAGGCGGAGATCTCGGCGTTCGTCACGAGTCTCGATGCGAGGCTCAAGGAGGGACGGGCGGCGCGGATGGCGGCTCGACCGGCGGTGGCGCATTATCGGCTGAGTCGGAAAGAGTATCAGAACACGGTCTATGATCTGCTCGGCGTGCGATACGATCCGGCCAAGCCGGGCGAGTTGAACGAAGACACGTTGTGGCATGGGTTCGAACGGATCGGATCGGAACTGACGCTCTCGGCCTCGCATGTGGATCGCTATTACCGCGCGGCGGGACTCGTGCTCGACCGCGCTTTTCCCGTGACGTCGGGCGAGGCTCGCAAGGTCCGCAAGACTGCTGCCGACCTGCGTTACAACGGCGGGAAGTCCCAGCAGGAAGTGCTGGATCGCTTTGGCATCAAGCGGCCGCTGCGCTATCTCCTCTACCCCGGTAATGTCCAAAACGCGTTCTCGTCCAACTGGTTCGGAAAGACGGGGCCGGAGCACAGCGGGCTTTATCGCATGCGTCTCCAAGCCAGCGGGATTCGTCCGCTCGGCGGCCAGACGGCGCACCTGAGCATCGGCAAGCGGACCGGTGAGGAGACCGTCGATGGCCTCATCGAGTTTGACCTCACGGCTCCCGAAGACAGTCCGCAGGTTTATGAGTTCGAGGTATTTCTCGAGATGCCCATGTCGCTCGACTTCTGCGTTGTGGCCACTGACGTTGTCGATCGAAGAGCCGGTGCCGCCTTCCGCAATGCGCTCGGCAGCGGCGGTCATCTCTTCACACACAGCAGCGAGACTCGGCTGCTGAACCCGAACGCTCCGCAGATGTTCGATGACAAGGGGAACGGCCTCTTCTCCACGGTGCTCCTCGATTGGATCGAGTGGGAGGGACCGCTGGAAACCGAGGCGGAGAAATCGCGGCGTAACGGTCTGTTGCCGCCCGATGACGCAACGCTCGAAGTGGTCGCCGAGCACCTGCACCGCTTTGCCGAACGAGCTTGGCGGCGACCGGTCAAGCAAGAAGAGTTGGCAGACTATCTGAAAGCCTATCGCTCGGAACGCGAGGCGGGCGAGAAGACGGCCGATGCGTACCGCGTCGCGATGCAAGGTGTGCTGACTTCGAGGCACTTCATCTATCTCGTTGAGGGTGAACCGGTCGCTCGCGAACGGCTCAACGAATCGGAACTCGCCTCGCGGCTTTCGTACTTCCTGTGGAGTTCGATGCCCGACGACGGCCTGTTCGCTGCGGCCCGAAGCGGCTCGCTGCAAGGCGACGGACTGAAGAAAGAAGTGGACCGACTGTTGTCGGACAACAAGACCAACCGCTTCATTAACGACTTCGTGCGGCAGTGGCTACAACTGCATCGCCTCGGCATGTTCCCGCCCGACAAGAAGCTGTACCCGACCTATGACGCTTGGCTCGAAACGAGCCTGCGTGCCGAGCCCGTCGAGTTCTTCCGCGAGATGTTCTCGAAGAACTTGCCCGTCGATAGCTTTATTGATTCGGATTGGACGATGGCCAACGCGCGGCTCTGTGACTTCTACGGACTGCCGGAACCGAAGACCGGCGGCTTCCAGCGCGTCTCGCTCAAGCCCGAAGATCATCGTGGAGGACTGCTGACGATGGGTGCGGTGCTCGGGGTGACGTCGGACGGAACTCGCCATCGTCCGGTGCATCGAGGCGTGTGGCTCAGTGAAGCGATCTTCAATAAGACTCCACCACCGCCTCCGGCCAATGTGGATCCGATTGAGCCGATTCCGGCCACAGGGACCAAGGTCACCATCCGCCAGAGAATTGAAGCACACGCCAAGAACGCGAGTTGTGCCGCCTGCCATCGCAACATCGATCCGCTGGGACTGGCCTTCGACCAGTACGATGCCGTCGGCCAATGGCGCACCCGCGAGTTGGTTCCAACGGGCGTGGGTGATAATCCCGTGGTGGACGCCTCCGGAGTGATGCCCGACGGTCGATCGTTCAAAGACTCCGTCCAATTCAAAAAGCTTCTGATCGAAGACCGCGACCACATCGCGAGGGCCTTCATCGAGCACCTCTGCACCTACGCCCTTCGCCGAGTGCTGACGATCGACGATCAAGACGACATAAAACTGATTGAGGACGAAGCGAAGAAGAACCAATACCGCGTCAAGGACATCATCCGCGCCGTAGCCCTGTCCGACCTGATCCGAAAGCGATGAGTAATGAGTGTCAGTAGTTCCAAGTTCGGAAGATGTGCGATTGCCCTTACTCCGAAGGAGTTGCGTCACACAGCCCAGGGTTGCTCGCGCAGCGAGCTACCCTGGGAACGACACCCAATTTGAACATGTACCCCGAAGGGGTTCCGTCACGGGGAATTCCGGATGGCCGCAACCCCTTCGGGGTAGATGTTGTTCGTCGCTGTGATCCCAGGGTAGCCGCGATGCGCGGCAACCCTGGGCTATGAGACACAACTCCTTCGGAGTAAAGACAAAGGCAGAAAGCTCAAACTTGGAACTACTGTGTGTCGGCTTTCGCTCCGCG
>JBJXEX010000016.1:0-7359 GCA_046156195.1 Planctomycetaceae bacterium
TGAAGCCGATGAACGAGGCGTTCGGCAGGGCGTCGCGCATGTTGCGAGCCAGCCCGTCGATCAGGTCGTACTGGCTGCGGTGGGCTTCGTCGGCGATCACGACAATGTTCCGCCGATCGGACAGCAGCGGCATCCGTTCACCCTTTTCTTCGGGCGCGAATTTCTGAATTGTCGTGAAAACGACGCCACCGCTGGCGACTTTCAACAAACTGCGGAGATGCTCACGGTCTTCGGCTTGCACGGGCTTCTGACGCAGCAGTTCGTGGCAGCGTTGGAACTGGCCGAAGAGTTGGTCGTCGAGGTCGTTGCGATCGGTGAGCAAGACGAGTGTCGGGGTTTTCATCGCCGGGTGCAGGATGATCTGCCCGGCGTAAAACAGCATCGACAGGCTCTTGCCCGACCCCTGCGTGTGCCAGACCACACCGCAGCGCCGATCCCCTTCCGGCCGAGACGCCATGACGGTCGCCTCGACCGCTTGTTGCACGGCGTGGAACTGGTGATAGCCGCCGATGATCTTGTAGATGCTGTCGCTGTCGGAGTCTTCCTCGAAGGCGACGAAGTTCCGCAGCAGTCGGAGGAACCGCTCCTTCTCGAAGACGCCGCGCACCAGCACTTCCAATTCGAGAATCGACTTCGGCGCGTCTTTCTCCCCATCGGTGGATCGCCAGATCTTGAACCACTCTTGATTGGCCGTGAGCGAGCCGATGCGAGCCTGCAAGCCATCCGAAACGATCAGCAGTTCGTTGAAGCGGAACAGCGCGGGAATCTGTTGCTTGTAGGTTTGAAGCTGGTGAAACGCATTCCAGATCGTCGCGTCTTCGTTGGCGGCGTTCTTGAGTTCCAGCACGCTCAGCGGCAGCCCGTTGACGAAGACCACGATGTCCGGCCGCCGGTTGTGCTGGCCCTCGATGACCGTAAACTGATTGACGGCGAGCCAGTCATTGTTGGCCGGATCGTCGAAGTCGATCAGCCGCACCAGGTCGCCAGCGATCGAGCCATCCGCGCGTCGATACTCGACCTCGACGCCATCACACAGCATCCAGTGGAACTTTCGATTGTTCGCCACCAATGACGGCGAATCGGTCAACAGGACTTTCCGAAACGCCTCGTCACGGGCTTCGGCGGGAATCTTGGGATTCAGCCGGTCGATGGCATCTCGCAGTCGACCCACCAGCACGACATCGCCGAATGATTGACGTTCGGCAGCGGCTTCGCCGGGTGCGATGTCGGGACCGGAAGCGACGGCGTAGCCCAGCTCGTCGTACCACGAGAGGGCTGCGTCCTCGACAGTCGCTTCATTGAGCTTTTCAACGGACATCTGAAGTACTCAGTTGGTCGGCACCAGTTTCACGACAAAGCCATCAACGCCGCCGATTCGTGGCTGCGCGAAAAAGTCTTGGTTTGTGTAGCCGGTCAGGTAGATATTCCCCTGAGGATCGGACGCTAGGTCTCTCACGGTCGTAGGAGCGCTGGCACCATTCGGAAAAGTCCACTCCCAACTATCTCTGGTCCATGTCGCATTTGTGGTATCAAATAAATAGCGGGCGACGCCAAATCCTTCGTTCTTGTACAAGCGGCCGGAAAGGTCGAATGCGGCACCGTCCAGATAGGTGGGATTGACGGCAGTCGCGGAAAGCTGCGTTCCGCCGGCATCGAACACGACCAGCGAAGCTGAGGACGGAACAGAACCGTTTGGTGGCTTGGCTGTGTCGTAAATAATCAAATGACCGTGGCTGTCGAGCAAAACGTCGAGCGGCGCGTCCAACAAGTTGGTTCCCCAAATTCGACGCCAACATTCCCGCCCATTTCGATCAAACTTCGCGACGAAACTATCTTGGCCACCGGACGCTGGCTGTCCGGTGGCTGACTTATCGGTTTGGCCAGCGAGATAGCAATTACCGTGATGATCGACGGTCAGGTCGCCAACGTGGTGAAACCCGTCTGTTCGATTCAACGTGGCGACCCACCGGCGGCTACCGCTGGGATCGAATTGAGCAACATGTACTCCCAGACTGTTCCACGCACCGGCATAGGTCAGGCTGCACCAGTTTCCAACGCCATGCGACCAGTAAGGATCTCCGAGATCTGGAAATCCCGCTTCCCAGTAGCAACGGCCGCATCGATCTAGTCGTCGGAGTCGCGCCGGCCCCGGAGGGGCGGCATTGTTGTCGGCTGCCACTGACACGAACTCGCGATCATCGACGGCGACGCCACTAACGATGTTCCCGCCCCATTGTTGGAACCATTTGGGGACTGCGCAGTTGTTGATTTTGGCTAAGAAGTTGGTCCTGCCGCCTCCTCCAGCCGGGTTCGAGTATCCGCCGACGTAAATCTGGCCTGACCGGCTGACGGCAATGGAGCCCGGACGGTCGTCGGCTGCCGTGCCGAAGAGTCGCGCCCATTCTTGGCGAGGTGGTGGATCAGCCCAAGCCAGCTTCGGCATGAGCGAAACACTCAGCAGAAGCAACGGCGTGAGCAGCCAGCGAAAACGAAGACTGGCAGTGCGAGTCAACATCATGTTGGTCATCTCCAAGGTTGTGAAATGGAAAACGCGGTGGTTGGTCGTGTCGATCGTTTGTGAGTGTCGTTTTCCGGCCTCATGAGACATCGACGAGCAGCGATCGTATCAGGTCGTCGGCCAGGTCTTCATCGACGCAGTTGTCGAAGCGTCCGATGGCGGGGTTGATGTGCCGATCGGACAGGAATTTCGGCGGTACTTGCGTTGGCTTGGGCAGCACGAGTTTCACTCGCACCTGAAACGGGAATTTGCCGCCCCAGATTTTGGGGACCAGATTTCGACCGCCGTTGGAGGTCGCCTGCCACAGTCCCAGCAGGCCGCCGATTTCGTAATGGTGCAGCAGGCAGTAGTCGCCCGCCTTGATCTCCAGCGGCCAGGGTTTGTTAGAGCCGAACAGACTCATTTCCACACAGTCGAGGTACGTGTTGCTGCTGCATTCAAAAATGTATGCCTTGCGTGGCTGGGCTGGGCCAGAGTTGGGTGGTACGGAAGTCATGTTTTGTTCTCTTCGAGCGACGGAATACTCTCGGCCATCCGTTCAGGCTCGGCCACAGGATGTCGATCCCGACCATCAATGAAACTGACAACGCTTTCGATTAGTTGACTTAACTGGTCGAATCGTGATTCCGTGGCAAGCGATTGGCGTTGTTCGCGGGTTGCTTTCCTGACGTGTTTCCCATCGTAGGGATTGAGAAGAGATGCGCTGAACGCCATCCTTGCCAGACGGTTCAGTTGACGCTCCATCTCGTTGACGAGGTCTACGGCATCACGAGAAGGCGACTGCGCATCGTACTCGCCGAAGGTCGTGTAAAAGTAGTCGAAGTTGAACTCATACGGCTCTGCCGGAGCGAGGTAGTTCCGCATCTGGGAGTGAATCTCGTTGAACGAAAAGTGATTGCCGGCACGCGAGATCACCGGGTTGCAGCCCACGCGATTGTCACCGGTCTTGCCGACATAGAATTTGATTTCGCCGGTCTGGCGATGCGTTGCAACCATCACGTACACGGCGAACTCGCGCCGTGTTGCATCGCCTGGAATGTGAAAATGTCCCATCACGTCATCTCCGCCGCAAAGTGTTCAGCCTCGGCCACACGAAGCTCGCCTGATAGCAGTCTAGGCAGCAGCGTAATGTCACTGCTCTTTCTCCACAGGCTCACGGTACGATTACCTCCACAGCAACCGGCATATGATCGCTAAGCTTGAGCCAGTCTGATGAACCACCGACCGTACAGTCGTTAACGGTCCACGCTTTGGGTACAAAGCAATAGTCGATGTGATACCGTTTCTCTAGCGACTTGGTGTGGTAGTGTGTCGTATCGGCATCTTCACCTTGAGCAACACCTTTCGCGGCGTGGTAGGCACTGACCGAACCTAACTCTTCGAGCTGCGAGACTGCGTTCGCGTGATTGTTCTTTTTGTCTGGCCTGTCCCAGCGGACGTGATTGTTGAAGTCGCCAGCAACGACGAGAGGTGCGGCAACGACGAAGTCCCGATACGCGGTCAGTGATCTGAGAAGTGGCCCAATGACACCAGCGTCCGTTTCTCCGGGTTTGTCCTTGTGCAGTGCCCAGACGGCCAGCAGGTTGAAGTTCACCGGACCAGATACGCGGATTGGAGCAATCCAAGTGATGCTCTCGTCGTAGCAAGGATCGAGTTCAACCTGGTAGTCGCCAAACCCGAACACACCCAGTCCCTTGTGCTCATTGTCACCAATCCAGGCCATCGATCCGCTGAACAACAACGGAGCTTCTGCCCGCAGAATCTTAGGCTTTGCACACTCGGGAACGACGGCAATGTCAGGGCGCAAGCTGGTCAGATCGGGGAACTTCGCCTGCAACCTTTGGCAGCAATTCCACGCAACGATTCTGAGTGGCTGGGACATTGAGGATCTCTTTCTGTGGATTGGGATTCAGCGATAACACCGTCATACGATGCGTCGAGTGGATGGCGATACTAAAAGTGTGTGTTTGTCGTTGAGTTTGCCTCCTCCACCAGCCGTTCGCCCTCGGCCACGCGAATCTCGCCCGACAGCAGTTTCGGAAGCAGCGCGTCGCGGATCGCGGCGAGGGTGCGAGATTGCTTGGCGTTGGCGAGCAAACGAGTGATGAGCGGCGCGGCTTGTCGCGTGAATGCTTCGACGATTGGGCGAGGCGGGACAAGCACCGCAAGCGACCGAACGGCGGTTGAGTTTAGGCCGGGGATGGCGACGCCCGTTCCCTTGATTCTCATTTCGGCGAGGGCGAACTCGGAGGTCATCCAAAAGTAGAGGTATTCTTGACTGAGGCGTTCGTTGGTCCGTAGCCGATAGACGTGCTCGTTGATGCTGCATTTCTCGAACGGGAATCCGTCTCCGAACATGCTCACGTGTGGCTCGTATTCGCCGGGGCGTCCACCGTCCTTGTAGAGCAGCACGTCGTGGCTCTGGATGTGGCCCTTCCTCATTCCTTCGTGAAACTCGACTGGGACAAACTTCGTTTTGCCGAAGTCGAAGATGCCCACACTTACGATGCTCTCCGCCCCAATGCTCGGGACACCGCTCGTGATTCCGCCGACTCCACCCTTGGGTCGCCCGCCGGTTTCCAACACGGCCAACACGTTGTCCAGCGCGGTGACTAACCAGCCGATGGGCTTCTTACCGAGAGGGGAGTCTTCCAGGTGTTCGGGGAAGAGGGCGGCGGTGGTTGGGTCGAAAGCGGCGGGGGGGCTTCCGTCGAGTTTGGCGCGGACCGGGTCGAAATCGACGAACCAACTCTGGAAGATCGCCCGCGCCAGACCCTCCAGCGTCTCATTCATCCGCCGGTTCAACTCGATCTTGTCGTCCAGCGTCTTGAGAATCCTGCCGATTGCGTGCTGTACTTCGACGGGCGGCAGCACAATGTTGAGTCGCGTCAGCATTTCATTGTTGAGGCTTGCGCGAGTTGAAAGGGAAGACATTGCCGTAACATCGCGGCGAAACTGCGGACCTCGGAAAAAGTAAGCCGCGTATTCGGGAACGATGTTTGTGTTTGGCTTTGGTCTCAGCCTTTTTGTAAAGCCATTGAATGTCGCGGATTCGTAGTCCTTTAACGCCACGCAGCTCATGCCAAGCTCATGCTGAGTTTCACTTGTGCGCGTCAGAAAAACGTCGCCCCTTTTAACGGAACACGAGGTCCGATCCTTTTCGGTTGAATTGACGAGGGCAGATAGCGCGTCTGGAACGAAGTAGTTGTCGAGGACATCTTTGAACGTGAGGAAACAGTATCCGAAGCCGAACTCTGAACGTGGCTTTGAAAGTCCTGAACTGAATTCGTAACGCTCGCTCAAACGCGCTGTGGTCCACTCACACGCCATAGCCCAAGCCCTCCAGGTTCGCCTTGATGGCCGCTTCCAGCTTGGCGGATTCGGCGAACTGCGAGCCAGTCGAACCAATCTTGAAACACAGAGGCACGGAGTTCACAGAGGAAAGGCCAGAGAAAAAACTCTGTGCCCTCTGTGCCTCTGTGTTTCCAATCTCATTCGGTCGTCGATCACACGCCATAGCCCAAGCCCTCCAGGTTCGCCTTGATGGCCGCTTCCTGCTTGGCGGATTCGGCGAACTGCGAGCCAGTCGAACCAATCTTGAAACACAGAGGCACGGAGTTCACAGAGGAAAGGCCAGAGAAAAAACTCTGTGCCCTCTGTGCCTCTGTGTTTCCATTCCTATTCCGTCGTCGATCACTCGCCATATCCCAGCCCCTCCAAGTTCGCCTTGATCGCCGCTTCCAGCCGCGCGGATTCGGCGAACTGTGAATTCAACTCGGACACGAGCCGCTGCATCTTCTCCGCGAACGGCTCGGCGTCGTCCTCGACCTCTTCCGCGCCGACGTAGCGGCCCGGAGTCAGCACGTAGCCGTGCTCGGCGATCTCGGCGGTCTTGGCCGATTTGCAGAAGCCGGGAACATCAGAGTAAACGCAAAGACGCGAAGGCGCAGAGACGCTAAGAATTTCTTTTTTGTGTTTGGCTTCACTCTTCATCTCCTGCGTTGCGTCTTTGCGACCTTGCGCCTTTGCGTTTCCTTCCCCATCGCCGCGCCACGAATGATAGGTGTTGGCGATGCGGGCGATGTCGGCGTCGGTTAGTTCGCGATGCACGCGGTCGATCAGCGTGCCGAGCTTGCGGGCGTCGATGAAGAGCGTCTCGCCCTTGCGGTGACGCCGCTTGCCGTCGGTCTTGCTCCGCGTCAGGAACCACAGGCAGACGGGGATTTGTGTGCTGTAGAAGAGTTGGCCGGGTAGCGCGACCATGCAATCGACGAGGTCGGCGTTGATGATGGCTTTGCGGATTTCGCCTTCGCCCGACTGATTGCTGCTCATGCTGCCGTTGGCCAGCACGAAGCCGGCGAAGCCGCTCGGCGACAAGTGGTGGATGAAGTGCTGCACCCAGGCGAAGTTCGCGTTTCCCTTGGGGGGCAGGCCGTACTTCCACCGCACGTCTTCGTCGCTGCGGTGCCAGTCCGAATCGTTGAACGGCGGATTGGCCAGCACGTAATCGGCCTTGAGGTCTTTGTGCAGGTCGCGGCGAAACGTGTCGGCGTGCTCGGGGCCGAGATCGCCTTCGATGCCGCGAATGGCCAGGTTCATCATCGCCAGCCGCCGCGTCGTCGAGTTGGACTCCTGCCCGTAGACCGCGATGTCGCCGATCCGCCCGCCATGCTCTTCGACGAATTTTTCGCTCTGCACGAACATGCCGGCCGAGCCGCAGCACGGATCGTAGACTCGCCCCTTGTACGGCGCGAGCATCTCGACCAGCACGCGGACCACGCAGCGCGGCGTGTAGAACTGCCCGCCGTTCTTTCCCTCGGCACTGGCGAACTGCGTTAGAA
>JBJXEX010000019.1:0-16138 GCA_046156195.1 Planctomycetaceae bacterium
CGTGAGGGAGCGTTTGGAAGTTCTTGAAGCAACCGCTCCCTCACGGTCGCGGCTCCCAAAAGTTCGCTGCCTCGGAGCGGCGTTTCTCATTGCGCTCAGAATAGCCAATGCGAGCGAGTCGAGCGAATCTGTCGGCCCATCGGCCACGGCCAATGTTGCTGCTACCTTGGCAGGCAAACATTGGCCCGCTCCAACCAAGCATGTGGCCGCTAACTGCCTTTCAGAAAAGACCTTGAGGGTCACACTCACGACTCACAAAACACTCGGCACACTCTTTGCCTTGGCGACCAACTTCTGCTTTCACCTGTCAATCGGAGAACGATCATGGCCCTCTTTCGATGGGGACATAGTTGGGATGCCTTCCACGATCTGGAGCGGGAAGTCGATCGCCTGCTGCAAAGCGTCAATCTGTCGTTCCAGGGTTTGCGATTCGGTCGTCAGTACCCGCCGGTCAATTTGTACGAACTGCCCACCGAATACCTCATCACCGCCGAACTGCCGGGAGTCAAATCCGAAGAGTTGGAGCTGACGATCGCCAACGGAGTGCTGTCGATGACCGGTCGTCACGTCAGTCCCGAAGGGGCCTCCGAGGAACGCTACCGCCGACAAGAACGACCGCGCGGACTCTGGCAGCGATCCATCTCGCTCCCCGATCGCGTGAAGTCCGACAACCTCTCGGCCGAGTTCGTCAACGGCATCTTGAAGGTCCATCTGCCCAAGGCGGATGAAGTCAAGCCGCGTCAGATTCCAGTCGCGTTCGGATCGTAAGAGACAAAAATAACTCGAAGCGTCAGCGAGGGCGGACGCTTCACAGAACTTCGATTGCCAGATCACCGTCGCACTGAGCAGTCGCTCACACTTCGACTGAGAGGTTAGCCATGACCAACGAACTGACTCGTCCCGCTGGCAACGGCAACACTCCGGCCCCGCATCCGCCGGTCGAACGATTGGTCTTCACTCCGCCGATCGACATCTACGAAACCGACGAAGGACTGATCTTGCGAGCCGACTTACCCGGCGTGTCGCTCGACACCTTGGAGCTGCAAGTCCAGGACAACAAACTGACGCTCTTCGGCCGCATGGAGCAGGTCGTCCCCGACAACGCTCGGCTGCTGCACCAAGAGTACGAAACCGGCGACTTCCTCCGCTCGTTCATTTTGAGCGACGAGGTCGATCACCAGCACATCGCCGCGAAGCTCAACAACGGCGTGCTGGAAGTCGTGCTCCCCAAAGCCGACAAGCCGAAACCGCGACGGATTCAAGTGCAGACGACCTGACCCTTGGAGTGACGATCCAACGCCAGGCACTCCGACGAACATCAACAGTTGCCTGTTGTTGCCGCCGTCTTGAACCACCAGCACCGAAGTTATCGCTCGCTGCGAAGGTAGCCGGCGACCCAGCCGCGTGAGGCTTGTGGACGAACCTTGTCCGCCTCGTCCTTGCCGTCGGACAGAGTCAAGGCGACGGCGAACGGGAACTTCCCTTTGGGCGCGCCGCCGGTAAACGTCCCTTCTCCCCAATACTCGCCGCGAGCGACGACATCGAAGCGAGACACTTGTTTGTTCTTCGTCTCGACGAGTCCCAGCACGTCCCCTTGAAAGCCTCGTTTGCCATCGGCGGTTTCCAGATGGAACGTGCCCGAGATCCGGCCATCGGCGAGCGTCAGCTTGAGGGACTTGACGTCCGCCTGCTCCCACATCGGAGGTTCGCCGCGAGTGTTGTCCACCAGATGAAAGCGGGCGATTCGATTGGCCAGCGAGCTTGAGAGCTTTCCGGCGACCAATGACTTGTGCTCATCGGCAGTCACCCACAAGTTGTCGCGCGACAGAGATTCCTGGAATGCCTTCCGCCAGATGTCCTTGGTTGGTTCGTAGCCGCCGAGCACCTTGGCCGTGACCCGCACGACGAGACCATCTTTGGGAGGCTGATACGTCCAACGCGGATCGAATCGCTTGGCGTCAGGGGGCGTGAAGTCGGCTGGCTGAAACTTGTCCAGAGCCTGGGTCAGAGTCTGTTTCACGCGATCCGGCCCGCGATGATTCGTGAAGCCCAGTAATTTACCATCGGCAGTTCCAACGTAGAGTCCCTGCGTCGTGCCGTTGAAGTTGTTGCGCGGACTCTGGCCGGCGAGCTGCCGATAGAAGTCCCCTTCATCATCCTGCTGGCGACGTTGATAGGCCTGATCGATGGCGACGTTGATAAATCGGGACTTGAGCAGTTCGATGATTTCCGGATTGGCGAAGGTCGACACACGGTCGATGACTCCGTTGTTTCAAGTGCAGCCCAACGGATGTCCGTCCATCGCCCAAATGAAAATCGGCTTCTGCTGCTTGGCCGCTTCCTGGCGAGCCTCCAACAACGAGACGCGCCACGGAATGGTCCGCCACGGCGCATCGGCTTCCGGTTGCAGCGCGGCGTGGAGCCGCTCAAACTCGGCGGACGACAAACCAGGATCGGCCCCCAACAGAGCCAAGGTCAGCAGGGCTGCGAACATCGAAAAACCTCCTGTTTGCGGCGTGGGTTGTGAGCGGCAAGGCGCTAGCCGCCGGTGATCTGGCGGCACCGGCGGCTAGCGCCTTGCCGCTCACATTGAAGACGCACTACGCCAGAATCTCCTCGATCGGTCTGCCTCCGTGCGCCACGGCGACCGGGCGGTCGTTGTCGTAGACCTTCATGTCAGGATCGATTCCCAGCAGATGATAGATGGTCGCGCAGATGTCGCTGACGCTGACAGGGCGGTCCTTCACATAGGCGGCGTGGGCGTCGGACGCGCCATGCACTGTGCCGCCGCGAATGCCCGCGCCGGCGAACAACACGCTGTAGGCGTAGCTCCAGTGATCGCGACCGGCGTTGTTGTTGACCTGCGGCGTGCGGCCCATGTCGCTCATGACGACTACCAGCGTTTCGTCCAACAGACCGTGTGAGTTCAGGTCGTCCAGCAGCGCGCTGTAGGTGAGATCCAGCGACGGCAGAGCGCCGCGGAGCCAGTCGAAATTCGCGGCGTGAGTGTCCCACGAATTGTCGCCGGGGAAGTCCCAGGTGACGTTCACGAATCGGACTCCGGCCGCGACCAACCGGCGGGCGATGAGCGCGCTGGAACCGAACAGCGTGCGGTCGTAGCGGTCTCGCAGTTTTTGGTCAGCGGTGCTCAGATCGAAAGCGCTCTTGAGCGTGGTGGACGTCAACAGGCCGAACGCTCGCTGCTGGATGCGGTCCACGTCGTCGAGCGCGCCCCGCGATTCGACGCGCTTCTGGTTTCGATTGAACTGTTGCAGCAGACCCTCGCGCGCCTGCAAGGCATCGAGCGTGATGCCATCAGCCAGCCGCGTGTTCCGCGAGAGGAACGGCTCGCCGTCGAGCATCTTCATTTTGCCGACGGTGCGATCCTTCTTCTTGTCGAACTCCGAGAACAGCGGGTCATAGCGCTTGCCGAGGAAGCCGGCATACGGCCCTGGATACCGGACGGTGCCGCCGGCATTGCCCGCTCCGGCGTAATCGGGGAGGTAGATGTAATCGGGCAAGTCCTTCGTCGCCGGGCGAAGGTACTCGCAGACCGAGCCCATGCTGGGAGGATACGTGTCTTTGGTGCTGGTGATGTCGGCCAAGGCGATCTCGTGACCGGTGTAGCTCGGGAGCGGATTGTGGCAGCCGGCCTTGTGGTTGACCGAGCGAACAATCGCCGTCTTGTGCATCCATTGAGCCGACAGCGGCAGCAATTCGCCGATCTGAATGCCGGGCACATTCGTGTCGATGGGCTTGAACTCGCCGCGAATTTTTTCGGGGGCGTTCGGTTTCAAATCGTACATGTCCTGCGTCGGAGCGCCGCCAAGCAAATAGAGCAGGATCACGCTCTTGGCTTTGGCAGGCCGCACTCGGTTGCTCTCTTCGAGCGCGAGCAGGCTCGGCAGGTTGAAGGCTCCGCCCAGAAGGGAGAGCGCTCCGGCCTTCAAAGTTTCGCGGCGGGTCAGACCGTCACACAGACGTCGTCGGCTGCCTAGCAGAGTGATCATGGCAAGTCTCCCGATGAGGGGTCGGAGCTATCGTGTCTCACGATGGTGAGCGATTCGCCAACTTGGACTTTAGGTAACCTTCGATTTGAAGTAATTCACCCATCTCTCGTTTTTTCAACTGATCCATCGGCGTCACCTCCAGTCCGAGCAATTCTTCGAGCATTTGGATTGGTCCAGCAACCATTCCAATCCAAAGTTCATCGGCGTATTCCTCGGCAGTTTTCTCGCCGTATCTGACCGTCATGCGGTGATAAAAATCACGCACATATTCCAGACGCGACTGGTAAAGCTCCCGGTCGGGTATGTTGTGAAGAATGAACATGCTCCAGTCCTCAATGGCTTTGTGAGTGATCGGCAGCGTCCGGGCCTGACGACCGATTGGCCAACTTAGCCTTCAAGTTGGCTTCGATTTCCAGCAATTCGTTCAGCCGACGATTCCTAAACTGGCGAACGGGAGTGGTGGCCAGACTCAGCAACGATTCGAGATCTTGAATGTGTCCGATAACGACCCCCTCTTCTCGACCCTCGTCTCGTCCTTGCTCGAGTCCTTGCTCGAGTCCTTTTTCGAGTCCTTGTTCCAAACCTTCATCGAAGATGGTTGCGGCAATGGATTGAGCCATGATTCGGTTCTCCCGTGTTTCGCGTTCGGAATGTTTGCCTTTGTTGACCGACCCGACGATTTGATCGCGTTCTTCTTTTGGCCTGAGCCTCAGCGACCAAGATAGCATGAAGTGACGCAGATCGTACCAGCGAATCTGGTCCTGATCACGCAAGGCCGAGAGCTGCTCAAACGCCTCGGCGAGCACGGCGGCGAAGTGGGTGCTGTCTTCGGCACCGGCTCGCGGCACCGCCAATGCTTTCAGCCAGGTGTGAGTTGAGTCCAACAATTCACGCGGAGTCTTCGCCGCCAGATCCCAAAAACAGATCGGCCACTGCGGAGCGAACGCCTTGAAGGCGTCCGGCCCGGCGAACAGATCTCGCAATTGACGCGATGTGGTCCACGGCCGATTGCTGGTATGAAACACCAAAGGGACGATCGGCGTCAGCTTGAAGTCCGGGCGTGGGACCGGCAGCGATTCCCAAGTTTTCCACTCGCGCTCCCAATACAGCACTGCATACAGCAGCACGCGGAGCGGCATCCGCGAGTCCGGCTGGCTTTGGTGTTCGATGAGAATGCAAATCAGTGTCTCCGACTCTGTGTCTCCGTCGCGAGCCGGAATCAGGAACAGCAAATCGGATTCGCGTCGCTGCCAATCGTTGAGTCGAAATTCGGGGTCGAGCAACTTAGCCCGATCAAAGTCCAGCCGCGCGGCGATCTCCGGCAACGCATCACTCACGAAATCCCGCAAGTTGGCCGTCTGCTTCAACGCTTCGCGACAAATTACATCCGCGAAATCGCGAGGAAACTCCAAAGTCACGTTCGGCAAGTCGGGCATCGACAGGATTCCTGATTCAACGTCTTCGACGACCCCTCGTTGGTTTCAGTGTCGAAACAAAAATTCGTTGGTATTGAGCAGCGCCCATTGGATGTCTTCCCATGCCGTGCGCTTGTTGTCGGACTTGGTCACATGTTCGAGGGCCGAGCGGGCTTCATCGGGGTGTGGCAGGCGAGACAGCGTGGCCAGGAATAACTCGGTCACGATGTCGGCGTCGGACAAACCTTTTGCCAACAGCCGACCGAGACGGTTATTGGGCGCGCGGAGCTTACCGAGCACAAAGGAGCCGTTTTTCATCTCCAGCGCACGAGCCACGTTGAGGTCACTTTCGCGTTCGCACTCGCAGACCGCCTCGCGCGCCGGTTGGCCTAACGCTTTCAAGAACGGATGGCGATCCCATGAGGCGTACCGACCGCCGGTGTAGATGACCTGCCCATCAGGAAGCTGCACGGCCCGAGTCCCCTCCGGCATTCCGGTGAACTTCTCCGGCTCGCCGGTGGCGGTGCAAATTGCATCGAGCAGCAGCTCCGCCGTCAGCCGCTTCCGTCGGACCAGCGCGTGTGAAAAGTATTTGTCGTCCTCGTGGTTGCCCGCTTTGGCGTGCGAACTGAGCTGATACGTCCGCGAGTTGGCGATGATGCGAACGACCTGCTTCACGTCGTAGTTGCTCTTGATGAACGCGCTCGCCAACGCATCGAGCAGCGCGTCATTCGCCGAGGGGTTTGAGTCGCGGAAGTCATCGGGCGGATCGACGATCCCTCGGCCGAGCAGATGGAACCATAGGCGGTTGACGGTCGCTCGCGCGAAGAATGGGTTCTCTGGCGAGGTGACCAGCTTGGCCAGCACTGCTCGACGATCCTCGGCTGGTGAGATGACCGGCGCGGGCAGACCCAGCACCTTGGGAGCCATCTGTTTCCCGGACTGCGGATGAGTGACTTCTCCACTGGCATCGGAATAGATCACGAGCGCGTTCTCTCGCAACTGCCACGGATAGGGCTGCGGGGGGCTGCCCGGATTCTCTCCATCCGGCTCCGCCTTGAGCCGGGAGAACCAAGCCGCCATGTGGTAATAGTCGTCCTGAGTCCAACGCTCGAAGGGATGGTTGTGGCACTTCGCGCATTGCAGTCGGATGCTGAAGAAAAGTTGTGCGGTGTTTTCGGCCAAGTGATGCGCGTCTTGGACCACGGGTGCTCCGTTGCTGTACGGCCCGCGGAAATAATTTGCCGGGGGATTGGTGAATGTGCTCCCGCTGGCCGTCAACAACTCCGAGACCACTTCGTTCCACGGCGTGTTCCGCTCGATGTGGCTCCGCAACCACTGCCGATACGCATGGCTCCCCTTGATCTGAATGGTCAAGCGGTTGGCGCGTAAAACGTCGAGCCACTTGTAAGCGATGTAGTCCGCGAACTCAGGTCGCTCCAACAATTGAACGATCAGCCGCGCACGTTTATCGGGAGCGGTATCGGCCAGAAAGAGACGGCACTCGTCCGGCGTCGGCAAGATGGCGCAGAGATCGAGATACGCCCGTCGCACGAATTCCTCGTCGGTGCAGAGATCCGCCGGGAGCAGATTGAGCGCCTTGAGTTTCGCAAAGACGTGCCGATCCACGTCGTTGTTCGCGGGAGGATTGGGCCAGACGAAGCTCGGCTGTGGTTCGAGATAAGTGAGGCGAGCGCACTCGATGACGCTGAGATACCGGCACAAGATGGCGGCCTCGCCCGCTTGCTTCATCTCCACCAACCCATTGGCATCAACGGCCGCGATGCTGTCGTCGCTGCTGCTGAAGGCTGTCAGACGGGTGACGTCGCGCACGCTGCCGTCGGCGAAGTGGGCCAACACCGCCAGTTGTTGCCAACGAGCCGGCGCGATCTGCACTCGGCTACCGGGAAGGACTTCGATCTTGGTCAGGGCCGGCACGTCGGCCGAGTCATCACGCACACCCTCAGCCAACCAAGCGAGAACGATCTCCTGCGGGACCGTATTGACCGACAACAACCGCGGCCCTCCGGCATGAGGGATCTGCCCCATCCCTTTCTTCAGGATCAAACTCGCCTCGGCATCGAAGCGATTGACGCGACGACCCTGGGCCGAGTTCGTTAACTCGATGAAGTCCGCCGCCGGATCGTAGCCTCGCAGACTCAACTTGAATCCGCCCCTCCCGCTGGGAATGCCGTGACAAGCTCCCGCGTTGCATCCGGCGACATTGAGCGCCGCGATGAAGTCATGCCGAAAGCTGACCGGCTGCGGCTTATCGAAGTCGGTGACGATGATCGGCACGCGCGCTGTCCGCTCTCCGGCCTGAATCAACAACGCCGTCTCGCCCGTCTTTTGAGATCGCAGCAATCCACCGCGGCTGATTTTCACGAGGTCGGGAGCATCCACTCGCAGCTCGCAGAAGTGGGTCAGGTCACGCTCGCTGCCGTCGCTGTATCTTCCGGTCACCAGAATCTGTCGCATCGCGCGCGGTCCGACCAACCGGATCGTTTCGGGCTGAACCACCAGAGACACCGGATGGCCCACGAGGGCGGCCTTGTCGGCTTGCTTCTCCGGTGAGTCGGCGGCCAGAGCGACTGCCGCCGCAAACCATGCGATGACGAATACGAGCTTGCTCGTGAGATGCTTCATTGCGCGTTCCTGTTCGGACGCAAGAGAGTCCGCCGGAGCCAATGTTCATGAGCCGATTGCTGCCTCTCCGGCGTGCGGGGGCCACGAAAACGATGGTAGTCCTCACTGGAAGTTGCGTCGAGCAACACCGTGCGGCTCACCAATGTCAGGCTCTTCATACGAGTTGGCCCGCTCGCGAAAGATGCGGCTCTCAAACTTCATCACCACTCCGCGTGGGTCGAAGGTGGCGAGTCGCTCCAGAGCCGACTACGCTGAGTTCCGCGGGTCAGGAGATGCCCCGTTTGCGTTCGCGAATCCCGTTCTGCACTTGGCTGTCGGAGCCGCGCCATGAAGCTCATCGTTTGCCCGTCGTGCGAGAAGAAACTCAAGGTGCCCGATGCGATTCTCGCCAAGGGTTCGTTCAAGTGTCCGGCGTGTGGGCAAACTCTCAAGCTGCCGAAGCCGCGCGAGGATGATCTGGTCGAACTCGAAGCCGAAGACATGATCGAAACCACCGAGGGGCTGACGCCGCCCCGCACGCCAATTCGTTCAGATCCGCCCCGAGACCGTGACGATTTGAGCCGCGGACGTCAGGGAACGGTCCCCAGTTCAGATCGGTCAGCACTCCCAAACGGTCGCGGCTCGAAAAAATCGCAGCCGCGCCGCGAGGATGCGGCCGAGGATCTCTTTGAGTCATACGAGGAACAAGAAGACGATGTCCTGCGCCGCTCACCGAAATCATCGCGTGAGGGAAAGCGTCCGGCGAACCGGAGTTCGTCTTCCAATTCCGTGCTCGGCGTACTGATGGCATTCGGCGGGTTGGCGCTCGTGGCTCTGTTGGGAATCGCTCTTTGGGCGTTTGGCGGCAAGAAGGGGAACAACCAAGTCGCTCAGCAAAATCCCCCGCCTCGGAATGTCGCTCCGCCGATCAATCCGGCGCTGCCCAATCTCGCGCCGCCTGACAACAGTGTTCCCGAACTGAGCGTTCCCAATCCAGTGCCGAATATTCCCGTGCCGTTCAATCCCGCGCCGCCAACCGTGCCGTTCATTCCCGCGCCGCAGTTCCCGAACCCAACACCCGCGCCGGTCGCTCCTGTCGTTCCGGTTCCGAACCCTGTTCCGCAGCTTCCGGCTCCCGGCGTACCCGTGCAGCCCGCGCCGGTGATCGCGGCGAATGCGAACAACGCGCTGCGCTACAAGTGGCAGCCGAATCGGGAGTATTCGTACAAGTTCAGTATCGAGGCGAATCTCGGCGAGGTCGTCGAACGAACCGAGGGCGTGTGTTCGTATCGCGTCTCGCCGCAGCCGGCGGGGCCGAGCGTTGAGTTCAAGCAGCAGGGGACCGGCACCGCGTTCGTCGCCACGGCCGACGGCTTCTTGGTCACTTGCGCGCACGTCGTGGACGGAGCCAAGACGATTGAAGTGCAACTCGGCGGATTGAAGTATCAGGCGGTCGTGGTCTCGTCTGATCGAGTTCACGATGTCGCCGTCATCCGCATTAACGCGCAGAATCTGACTCCCGTGCCACTGACCGATTCCAACTCCGTGCAATTGGGACAGCCGGTGCGAGCCTTGGGATATCCGCTCTCGGATGTGCTGGGGAACAACTTGAAGGTCACGGGGGGCTCGGTGTCGGGGCTGAATCTGGAGTCGAACAGCCGCGTGTTTCAAATCGACGCGGCGATCAATCCGGGCAACAGCGGCGGGCCGATCGTCAACGAGATGGGCGAGGTGATCGGCGTTGCCAGTGCGAAGCTCGCGGGGCCGACGGTCTCGAACATCGGTTTGGCTCGGCCGATCAACGATGTGAAGATGTTGCTCCAGCAAGCGGGGGCACAGTTCGTCACCGGCACGTCGCAGCAAAAGCTGGAAGGCCCGGCGTTGGCGGCGAGGGTCAGTCCATCGGTCGCGTTGGTGAGCGTCGTCATGGGCGCGAGCGGCAATCGCACCACGCTGATATATGAAGCGGCGTTCTCGACCTCGCAGAGACAAGCACCCGGTTCGCGCATCATCAACTTTTCGTTTCCGACCAACGGCCGAGGCTCCGGCTCCGTGACGATCGACGAGTTCGGCGAGATCGTGCAGTTGAGCGGCGAAGAGCAGCTCCCGTTCTGCCTTGGCCCCGTCGGCTTGATCGCGATGGCTCCGCTGAATCCGACTGGCCAAGCGACTTGGGGCCGCTCCGAGCAGACCTCCGTCACACGCATCGAGCAAGACCCAAACGACCCGCTCGCGCGGATGCGGGGACGCGGACTGATGCGTCCACCATTTGGCCCGCCCGGATTGTTCGGCAACAAGCCGAAGGAAACCGTCTTCCCCGCGCAGGAGAGCACGACGTTCACGCTCGGCCAACAAATTGCCGACGTGCGGTTGCTGAAGAAGACCTACGAACTCAAAACGCTCGACAACGCCGACAGCCCGTACCTGCATCTGAAGGGCGAAGGAGACTGGCGATTCCATTTGAAGGACGCGATTCCCTTCTCGGCCGAAATGAAATTCGAACTAGCCCGCAACTTTGGGAACGCGACCATCCGTGTCCCGTTCCAGATGCAATTCCTCTACACCGAACCGCAAGTGATCGCCGCCGATCGCCAGCAAGCGGCCGAACGTCTGGCGGCGGTGATCAAGCAACAGTCGCAGAAAGCGGCCGAGGAACTCGACAAACTCGCGGGACCAAAGAAGGCCAAGCTGGTCCGCCGGTTCGCCGGGATCGGAACGCTTCTCGTCCAAGCCATTCAACTCACACCGGACGGAAAACGTGTGCTCGTCTCCACGCATGACGGCCCGATCTTGATCCTCGATCCGACTCAAGAGGAGCCGATCGGAAAGCTCGAAGGACTGAAGTCGAACATCCAATTTCTCAACGTCTCGCCCGACGGCAAGCTGGTCTGCGGGAGCACGCTGTCGGAATCGTGTGTCTGGACCCTCGACACTCGGCAGGTGCTCCTGCAACCAAAGTCCGACCGCTTCGCGCCGAGCTGCATGACGTTCTCCGCAGACAATCAGCGGGCCTATTTCGGATACGGAATCAATCGCCTTCAAGGCTGGGACTTAGTCTCCGGCAAGCCGCTCAAAGATTGGCAGCCACAACGCGGTGTCTCGAAAGCAGTGATGCTGACTCCTGACGGCCAGACGTTGATCGCGACCGATGGCCAGCAGTTGTTTCATTTCGATCCCAACACCGGCAGTCTGCAAAAGACGGAGCCGTTGGCAGCCGGTGTCGGCGGCTACTCACATGTGCGTTTCGCCGCGGAAGGGAGGCACGCTCTGTTGGTGAAGAGCCACGCCAGCGTGGACGTGATCGCCTTGGACAACCCGACGAAAACCACGACCCTCGCGGTGCGTTCGGGTCAGAACAACAGCTTCGCGATCTCGTCAAACGGCCAGCGCGTCGCCGTCGCCGATTCCAGTAACAAGCAGGTCGTCGTCTGGGACACCGACAAGAATCAGATCCTCGATCAATGGCCGGTGGACACCATCGCCGCTCAAACCGTCGCACTCTCCCCCGACGGCAAGTTCCTGCTGACCTGCGGCTATCACCGAGTGCTGCAACTCTGGGAGATCACCGAGTAGGAAACAGACGCCCGTCGAAAAAATAGGTGCCCGCGTCTCAACTCCACTGCGCCGGTCTTGTCCCGTTTGAGTTCCGCCGCTTCACCCGGTGAGAGTTCATGCCACGTCAGCGTCTTGCCCTGATTCGATTTCGCGAGCACACACGAGTACCCCAATCATCCCGCCGAGCCATCGCATGGGAATCCTCCCATCCTTTCCTGACGAGCCAAAATCGACTCGCACCACCGCGCCACGCGGAACAGTTCGATGTCTTGCCCCGGCCCCGCGACCAACTGCAATCCCAGCGGCAGCCCCTCTGGCGACAACGCCATTGGGATCGTGATGGTCGGGAACCCCAGAAAACTCCACGGTGAATTCATGCACGGGTCGCCGGTCGTTTCAGGAGTCGGCGCGGCTCCGCGAGCGGCTGGCATCAGCCAGATCGAGTCACCGATCGCGCGGGACATCCGGCGGCGCAGCGCTCGCTGAAATTGAATCGCCGCCGCGTAATCGACCGAGCGGATCAACAAACCCTCCTCAATCAGCGCACGCACGGCCGGAGTAAATTCTTCGGGATGTTCCGCCAGCCGCTCCTCTTGAGACGTCGCAATCTCGACCGCCATCACGCAGCGATGATGAACCCACAGCTTCGGCAATTCGAGCTCGTCGGGTTGAATGCGAACGATCAATGCTCCCGCGTGTCCGAGACATTCCATTGTCGTACTCAACGCCGAGGACATCGCCGGTTCTGTCTTTGCCAAGAAGTCTCCTTCAGGAGCCACGAAGGTCGGCAAGGCTTCAAGATCACTGACGAGCCGCTCATTCGGCAACGCTTGAAACGACTCGCGCAGAAATGACGGAGCGAGAGCCGTCATCATCAAAATCAAGTCCGAGACGGTTCGTGCCATCGGGCCGGGATGATCGAGGCTCGGCGCGAACGGAAACATCCCGCGGCGGCTGAGCAATCCAAACGTCGGCTTGTAACCGGCGATGCCGCAGAACGAAGCCGGTCGCAAGATCGAGCCGCCCGTCTGTGATCCGAGTGCTCCCCAACACATGCCGCTCGCGACCGCCGCTGCCGAACCGCTCGACGAGCCTCCCGGTGTCCGATCGAGATTCCACGGATTGCGGGTCAGTGGCGGATCGAAGAACGCAAACGGCGTCGTCACCGTCTTGCCGACGATGATCGCACCCGCCTCGCGCAGCCGAGCGACCATCGTGGAGTCGCGACCTGCTGGCTCGGAGGGCCGCTGCAAAATGCCGGCGACGGTCGGCACGCCAGCCACGTCGTAGATATCTTTCACGCCAATCGGTATCCCATGCAGCGGTCCCCGCCACTGGCCATTCTTGAGTTCGAGATCACGATCGCTCACGGCTTGCTCAACCGCGTCGCCTCCCAATTGGACCCACGCCCGCACGCTCGATTCGTGTTCGGCAACGGCAGCGAGGCAGCCTTCAAAGACCTCGCGGCAAGTGGTTCGACCGTTCTGAATCGCCTGCGATTGCCCACGCAACGTGGACTCGAATTTCGGAACCAGTGAACGAGTCATCTCGAATTCTCCGGTCTAGCTTTTGTGGCCTTCGCTCGTAGTGACCCCATTTATGGGGTCGAACGCTCGGCGTCGAACGCTCAGCTCTGCCCCGATGAATCGGGTCACTACGAGCGCTCGCAATCGTGTGCGGTGAGGACTTCGCTCACCGACTCCGCCATGATCTCGACGATCCGGTCGAGCAACGAGTGCGGCGTGATGATCGGCGGCGCGAGGCAGAACACATCCCCGCGCAGACGCGAGTACAACCCGCGACGCTGAGCGGCCAAGTGAACCTTGTGGCCGATCTGCTCGGCGGCTGGGTACTCGGCCTTCGTGGCTTTGTCCTGCACGAACTCGACCGCGCACATTAGCCCGAGGCCACGCACCTCGCCGACGTGTGGATGCGATGACAACGCGGCTTTCAGTTGAGTCAGGAAGTACGCCCCCTTCTCCGCCGCCTGTGCTGGAAAACCTTCTTGCTCGACGATGTCCAATGTCCGCAGCGCGACCGCGCAGCCGACCGGATGACCGCTGTAGGTAAAGGCGTGCATCCAAGTTTGCTCGGCAGTATCCAGCACGTTCGCGATTCGCTCGCTGATCCCGATGCCACCCAGCGGGAAGTATCCCGATGTGATCGCCTTCGCAAACTGAATCATGTCCGGCTGCACGCCGTAGTGCTGCAAGCCCCACATCTTCCCGGTGCGACCGAAGCCGGTGATGACTTCGTCGGTGACCAACAGCACGTCGTACTGATCGCAGATTTCGCGGATGCGAGGGAAGTAATCCTCCTGTGGCACGATCACCCCAGCGGAACCTTGCACCGGCTCCGCAAAGAACATCGCGACCGTCTCCGGCCCTTCGCGCAGGATCGCTTTCTCCAGTTCATTGGCGGCGGCGATGCCGGGGCTGACTCCCGCCGGCGCGACATAGCGATACGGATAGGGCGAGGGAATCTGGATAAAGCCCGGCAGCTTCGACTCGAACATCGGCCAGTACGACGCGATTCCCGTGGCGTTCATCGCGCCGAGCGTTGTGCCGTGATAGCCCCACTGACGGCTGATGATCTTGGTTTTCTCCAACCGTCCCTGCATCCGCCAGAAATACCGAGCAGTCTTGAAACAGGTATCGCTCGACTCGCCGCCCCCCGACGTGAAAAAGAATCGCCGGATCGAGGGATAACTCAACCCCGCCAATCGCTCGGCCAAACGAATCACGCTCGGATGCGAACTCCCGGCATAGGTCGAGCAATACGCCAACGTCTGCATCTGAGCGGCAGCGGCCTCCACCAATTCTTTGCGTCCGTGCCCGGCCACGACGTTCCATAAGCCCGATAGCCCGTCGATGAACTCTCGGCCATCAGCATCCACCAGGATGGCCCCGTCCCCTTTGACCCAGACGTGCCCACAGTTCTCATGCAGCTTGCGGTTGTGCAACGCATGAATCAGGTGCGCGAGATCGGACTGCAAGTACTCGGCTTTGGTGGTGGTGCTCATGGCCCGCAGGGTATGGCAACCAAGGGAACGCTTTCAATCAGCAAGCGGACGCAACGTCCCCATCGACCTTGGGGACCGTCGCTTGAGTTCGTTTAACCGACAGTCCCCTCATGCGGATTGTGACTCAGATTCTTCGGCGTTCCTCACCAGTCGATCCGAAACTTCGTCCAACGAATGCCGGAGATCCCTTGCTCGACGCACCAGTGAGTCTCCAAGAACGTCCCGTCTTGCAGACGAATCGCCGTCGGAAAACCAAACTGAAAACTGGCGAGTTCATCGACACCGGTGTTGCCAGATGCCGGGCCGTCGCGAAGCGCGCGAGCGTCATACAGCAGTTGCTCGTCATGCACTTGCCATGTCGTGTCAGTGAACGTGACCAACACCGCGACAATTCCTTGCTGTCCGTATCGCCGGTTGTAGAGCACCAGCAATCGATCCCCGCCGAGCGGCAGCGGAGTCATCGTCTGCCCCCGAATGCCGGTCGATTGAAACGGTCCCCACGTCCAACCGCCGTCACGCGAGATCACAAAACTGTCCGGCTGATCGTGATAGTCTCCCAGCGTGATCGTCCACGCGACCGCCATCAATTGGTTCGGAGCGAACTCGACCAGCTTCTGCTCCCAGAACCCAAATTTTTTATCTGGGTCATTGAAGACCGTGCGATGCGTCGGCCAAGTCCGACCGCCATCGTCTGAGACCGCCACGATGACCTCTTCGCCCAACCGCTCTTTGCTGACGAGCAATCCCGTCGGAGCCAGCAACCGTCCCGACGCGAGCGGCAACATCGAATGCGACACCTCCAACGGGACATCGGGCATCGGGATCACCTGCGGCGACGACCACGAGCGGCCGTTGTCGGTCGAGACGCAAAACAGCGCCTCGCCGCGCCGCTCGCCAAACTTGTCGTCGATGCTCCCCCAGTAGCGAGTGCCGTAGGCGTAGATCGTCTTCCCATCCGGCGAGAGACTCAGCTTCAAAAAATTCGCCGAAGGCGGATCGCTCGTCGGCGGCAACAATGTTCCTTCCAGCCGCCACGTCACCCCGCCGTCCGTCGAGCGAACCCAATCGGTCCCGCCATGCACGAACTGCCCGCCGCTCACTCCGAACGAACAAAGAATGTCGCCGTCCGGCAACTGCACCGCCTGCGGAAACGCCGACTCACGCTCATCGAGTCGGCCAGTGTTCAGGATTTGAATAGATGGCATGGCGAGCCTCTTGGGTGACGAAGCGAGTACGTCTTCAAGACGGAGAATCGGGCCTCATGTGAGCGACTCGGCGCTGACTTTACCCGCAAAGTAGCAGGCACATTCCATGTGCCGTCCGCAAATCGCCGGGAAACGGCACATGGAATGTGCCTACTACTTTCTAAAGTCAGTGCTATTGGGCTAGTGGTCCGCCAACTTTGGATTGCTGAGTTGGGTCGTTTTGTGGGATGAACCGCGATTGACGAGCGGATTCTCATTTCAGGAGCGACTCATGGGCAAGGAAGCCAAGTTTGTAGTTCGGCTGTC
>JBJXEX010000034.1:0-24573 GCA_046156195.1 Planctomycetaceae bacterium
GAATTTCGGAATTGGCCTCGGCCAATTCCGAAATTCCGAAGTGCCTGACCCCGGCCTGATGCTGTCCCCCCCCATCAAAAATCAAAAATCAAAAATCGAAAATCCATGTGCGTCAGCCTCCTCCCCGAACTGTTGTGTCTGCGCCGGCTCGGCTTGATTGCCGATCTTTGGGCCGCGTTGCGGCACTGTCGGCTGGTCGGCATGTTGATGGGATTGCTGCTCGTGTGCGGAGCGCTCACCAACACGGCTCACGCACAATTGCGAGACGACGTCACCCCGTACCCGCTAATGGATCATCGCGTCCCGCCCGGCAAATGGGGGGACTGGGTCCGCACCGCTGGCCGAGTCAACGGCTTCGAGTTTCAGCCGATCCGCGTCGAGTTACCGTCCGAAGGGAAAGTGACTTGGTTCATTGGTTCGCGCGACGAGGTCAAGCAAGCCGCGCAAGTGAAGCTGGCCGCCGGTCAGTTGTATCGCGTGATGCTCAGCGACATGCCGGAGTTTCCTGGCATCGAGTTGTTCCCGTCGATCGAAATGTTAGACCGCCTGCATCCTCCGGCCGGTCATGCCGACACGTTTGCTCTGCCGCTGACCTTCACGATCGACGAGTTGGAAGCGGCGGTCGAAGGCCGCATGGTCACGAAGATCGTGTACATCGAGCAGCCGCAACTCGCCTTACCGTTCGAGCTGACAGACAACACCTCCATCCGCACCGTCAACGCGCAGGCCAACCTTATCGCTGAGGCGGACAAGGCGGGCCGTCCGTTGGCTCTGATTCGTCTCGGCGGTCGCATCCCGTCCATCAACGAAACGCGCGGAGCGTTCTTCGGCAACGGTGCTCCGGTGCTGTCCAGCAAAGCCTCGCCGAAAGATCCTCAAGCCCAATTCTCCGCCGCCGAACCGCGCATCCAACTCGCTTCTCAGGCGGATGCTCAGGAAGCGAACCGTCCGAAGTTCCAACAAAGCCGAGGCGGACTGATCGCCGCTGAACCGTCGCTCGCCGAGCAATATCCCGACGAGTACCTCTTCGACGGTGGCGACCGCGCCTACCCGGTGCATTACGACAGCGAAAACATGATCGGCGTCGAAACGGAAGACACCGTCGCCGAGTACCGCGACAAAGAGGGAAAGCGCAAAGTGAAAGCTTCGAACCGTGTCGCGATCTATGCGCCCCGATTCGCCGCCGTTCGCACCGTCCACGGAATCCGCGAAGGCTTCAACGTGCAGCGGTTGGCCACCAGCCTCGACGATGTTCACGGAGCCGGGCTGCGTCAAAAGGTTGTGAGCCAAACGGGACAGCAACGTGACCGACTGCAAGGGGTCCGCATGAGATCGCGAGCCAGTGGCATCTTTAGCCAGACGACTCGCAAGGATGTCTCCAGCGCGAAGGCAATCACTCAGCACACCAAGCTGCAAAATGTTTTCGAGGATGTGCAGTTTCTGCACGACGGCAAAATTCGGATGAACGAGATCGCTCTGCTGCGCGGCGGCATGACTGCGGCCACGGGTTGGACGCGAGTGCTCAACCCGGTCATCGTCGCCAACCTCGCGGGGGGGCAAGAGGTCTACGCCAACTTCAAAGTGGCCGAGATGACCGGCACCGACGAAGGACACAAGCAGCCGGGCCGATTGCGGCTCGTCAAGCTGGCGGACAAAGAAGCCGCGCAGCCGGGGGATGTGATTACCTTCACCATTCGCATCGACAATCTCGGCGATCGCGAGCTGCGATTCATCCGCCTGATCGACAACCTGACTCCCCGCTTGGAGTATGTAGACGATAGCGCGACCGGCGATCTGCCCGGCTCGATCAACGTGGACGACAACGGCGAAGGAAGCAGCATTATGCGATTTGAACTCGACAACCCGCTGGCCGGACACACCGGCGGCGTGATTTCCTTCCAAGCCAAACTGCGCTGAACATTCGGCATCGCGAGTGAGGGAGAGAGAACCGGAGCACCTCCGGTCCCAGACTTGTGACACCACGAGAGGCCCGCCGAATTCCGGCGGGCCTTCTCTGTTGGTCAGGTGGGTGATGTGCCGGAGACGCTGCGTTGAGAAACGGAAAATGAGAAATGAGAAATGGAGAATGCAAAATGTGTTTCGACACTTCACGATCGAGTCCATCGTCTGATCCAGAAGATTCCCCGCCCCATCGCATCCCCCCAAGAAACTGAGCGACTTCGATGCCCGCGACTCCCAACACCGAAACACCGACCTTTGAAGCCGCGCTCGCCGAGTTGCAGCGGATCGTCGCCGATCTGGAAAACGGCAGCGTTGGACTGGAAGAATCGCTGGCCCGTTTTGAGCGCGGCGTGACGCTGCTGAAGACTTGTTATGCGACGCTGGAACAAGCCGAGCATCGCATCGAACTGCTCATCGGCGCGAAAGCCGATGGGACGCCGCTCACCGAACCGTTCGATGCTTCGGCAACGGCCGATGCCGAGAGTCCCACCGCCGGACGACGACGCGCTCGCAAAGCCAAGCCGGAGACAACAGCGAAGTCCGACGCCGACGACGAGTCGGATGCCAGCTTTCTGTTTTGAGCCTTTGTCAGCAATCGACAGGAAAATTCCACCTTATCCAAACAGCTTCTTGCAGACGATCCCCTCGTTGAGCGTCGCCCGTTCCGGCCGGCCTTTGTGCTTGTAGACCAGCTCCATGTGATCGACACCCATCGAAGCCAGCACCGTCGCGTGCAAGTCGTGGACGTGCAGCCGATCTTCGATCGCGTGCAGACCGACTTCATCCGTCATGCCGATCGCATGTCCGCCGCGGACTCCGCCGCCGGCGAACCACATCGTGAAGCCGTAGGGGTTGTGGTCGCGGCCGTCGCCTTGTTCGCTCATCGGAGTGCGGCCGAATTCGCCCCCCCAGATCACCAGCGTTTCGTCGAGCAGCCCGCGTTGCTTCAGATCGCGCAACAGGCTGGCGATCGGTTGATCGGTCCCGCGGCACAGCTTCGAGTGATTCGCTTCGATCCCTTTGTGAGCGTCCCACTTGCTGCCGCTGCCGGAATACAACTGCACGAAGCGGACGCCGCGCTCGACCAGCCGCCGAGACAGCAGGCACATGCGGCCGAACGTCTCGGTCTCTTTCTGGTCGATGCCGTACAGAGCCTGCGTGTCGGCGGTCTCTTGCGACAGATCGACCGCTTCCGGAGCCGATGCCTGCATCCGAAACGCCAGCTCATACGCCTGAATGCGAGCATCCAGCTCCGTCTGTTGAGGCCGACTGGCGGCGTGTACACGGTTGAGCTGCGTGAGGAAATCGAGCTTGCCGCGCTGCTGCTCCGAGTTCACGCCTTCGGGGTTATCGAGGTTCGGGATCGGCGTCTTGCCGCTTTGCAGCCGCACTCCCTGATAGACCGCTGGCATGAAGCCCGAACCCCAATTGCGCGGCCCGTTGACGACTTCGTCCTTGCCGTCTTGCAGTACGACGAACGCCGGCATGTTCTGGTTCTCGGTGCCGAGCCCGTAGCTGACCCACGCCCCCAACGACGGCCGCCCGGCGATCGTCACGCCGGTGTTCATCTGGCAGACGCCCCCCGAATGATTGATCCCGTTCGTCCAACACGACCGCACGACCGCGATGTCGTCCATGCACTCGGCCGTGTGAGGCAACCAATCGCTGACCCACAACCCGCTCTCGCCGTACTGCTTCCACGCCCGCTTCGACGGAAACAGCGGAGCATCCACCTCCCCCATCGACAAAATCACCGGCTTGAAACTCGGCGGCAGTTTTTGGCCTGCCAACTCATTGAGCTTCGGTTTTGGATCAAACGTGTCAATCGAACTAGGACCACCTTCCATAAAGAGAAAGATGACCGACTTCGCCCGCCCAAACCGATGCGGCACTTTTGCGCTATGAGCGGACGCTGGAGATGAGTTGTCGGACTCGGCCGCGCTCAGCGTTGACTGCAACAGCCACGACAACGGGAGAGCACCGAAGCCTGCGCCGGCGCGGAGCAGCATTTCACGTCGGTTCAGACAACTGTTCTGGCTGGCGTTCCACATCTCTTCGTGCCTTGTACTCGAAAAACCAACTTCCACACGCGACTGAGTGCAAAACAATTTCAGTCCATCTCGTCACGGCTTTCAAGCCGATCTTTCGTTTGCGGCGTTGTCGGCTGGCTGAGCGGTGCTCGTCGGCGTCGTACCCTCACGACCAGTAGGATCGCTCCGACACCGAGCATGACGCCGACGCCCCAAGGTCCAATGAACAGCAATATCTCTTCAACGTCACGCTGCCGTCGGCGTGCGTCTCGTTGTTGCTTCGCGGCTTCAATTTGTTTAACCCAAAGCGGATTGCTCTGCCAATCGTTTGGAAACCTGAGCAGAACCTCGACAGCTTGGTCTTTGACATCGACCGACAATTCGCGGCTCGACAACACTTGTACCAACGGCTTGGCGAATCCTGAGCACCACAAACGCTCCGGGTGTTTCGGCCAAGCGTATCCTTTCAAAACGGCGATCACATTTTGATCGTGGACCAATTTGTCCCGATCAAAGCCCAATTCCACCAATTCACGCGCGTCGCGTTCGAACAGACACCTGATTGCACTCACTCGCGCGTCGCTAGGAACTTGCTGCTCGTCGATGGCGGTCACCAGTTTTGCCGTGCTCAACTCGTCCGTGACGTTGGGAATCTCAAACATCCGTTGCACAACGGTCTCATAGCTTGACACTCGATGTCCTGGGGTGTGCAACCAGTACTTTAGTCGTAGCCTCATGCGAGCGTAGCCAGCTTCATCGGGTCGCACCCAATCAAACCGAAACGGGACACCATGCAGCGGAGTTTTCCACAGCGTCCTGCCAGCGCCGTGGCCGAATGAGACATCAACTGTGAGATGCACGCGACCAATGTATGTGAGCCCGGATGCCGGAGCTTCGCCGAGACGGCCTGAGCCTTGATTGCTGAGTGGTTCGAAAACCGTACGCGTATGTCCTTGGTCAATCTTGATTTGGATGGGTCTTGAATCCCATGCCCAAGGGAAAAGCTGATAGGGAGCGGCCCAAACCAATCCACCGGCCGGATATCCGCTCGGTTGCGTCTCGTACTCGATACGAAAATGTATGTTGTCCAAGAACACCATTGGGGAATTACGATTCTCGCATTCCAATTCCAGCCATTTCTCATCGGCAATCGAAGCTTTGTTCAAGTGCCGCAGGCGGAACGAATAGCCTTCTTCTTCAATCAGATTGACCGTTTGCCATTTCGGACTGCTATCGTCATCCGACGCACCGGCTCGGTGAAACAATTCGGCATCGAACCATATCAGTGAGAGCAGGAATAAGACTTGTCGCTTGGTCATTGGTTTGGCAGACGGGTGGCATGTCCTGGCCATCGCGAAGGGCGTGACTGTTCGGAGCCAACTCCCACGCCCATCACTTCGTTCTGAGCGTGCCACTCACCGCTCGTGAACCTCTTTGGACTGCGGTGACCGGAGTCACCGCTTTTCAAAACGCGGTGATCCTAAAACCAGACATCCGTTTGGAACAGCCTTTGGAGTGCGGTGGACCCAGAGGGTGCCCCGCACCGCTTTGGATCGCGGCCCAGCCGCTTTGGTTTTTGAACGTCGAACCATCCCAAGAAAGCAGTTCCACCGTCCTCCAAAGCGGCGATGACCCGCCGCACTCCAAATCTCACCGCACTCGGCGTTCGCTCGGTCATTCCCCGTCAGGTCCATCCCGCCGAGTCCCCTCGTGAGCCAGTTGGACTTGGCGGCCCCAAGTTCGTCGTCCCGCCTTCAGGCGGTGTCTTCAACTCCGACCGTCTGAAGGCGGAACGACGAACTCGATGGGCCAACACGATGCCCGAACTCGGTGGCCAAATCAAGCAGGGACGGCGCGCCGTCGTCGAACGGACTTCGCAGCCAATTTCGTCGAGGAACCCGGAAGCATGTCGAACGCCGTGAAGCGAACCGAAAACACTCGCCCATCACTCAAGAGGATGTCGTGCTGAAAGACTCCATCGCCAGCAACATCCAATTCGTCATAGAGCCAATGCGGCTGAGAAACATCAAACACGTCGTCTTCGAGCGGGCGCGTCACCATCGGCTCGCCGTCGAGCACATAAACCAAAAAGTTCACCGCGCCGTCTTTCCTCACCGCGATCATCGCCACATCGCCCGTCATGGCGGGCATCGTCATCTTGGAGTAGCCCAGATACTCAGCGTCGTGCAGACAGGTGTGACTGGCCAGATTGGCGATGGAGGCCGCCAGCTTCGGGCGGATCGAATTCAGATGCTTGCGATACGCGGCCAAAGCGCGTTCCCAATCCGCATCCGCTCGGTTCGCCACTGAGGTGACGGCTGAATTGAACCGCACATAAAGTTCGGGGGTGAAGAATTTCATGACGACGCTCATTTCGCTTTGCGTTTGTCGGTCTCGTAAAACGTGTGACCTGTCGGCGGTCGTGACTTCGGTTGGTAATGCGGCAGCGCATTCGGACCCGCATTGACGTGCGGCGGACAGCGTCTGCTCACGCCATTCGCCGAAGTTTCGATACGTTCCGCTGTCGCACGATTTGTTGCAAGGTCGTCACCGCAAATCACCACATCACGACCAGCTTTGCGTTCCGCGATGCCTTCGGCTTCATCCAGCTCTCGGCCACGTCGAACCTTTCCAGTGCTTCCAAGCGTTGCCGAGTGAATGCTGACCGCCATCAACTGATTCCCCCTGCCGGTTGCTTCTCAGCACTCTCTTGCCAGCCGAGCGCTCGGCGTTCGCTCGGTCATTCCCCGTCAGGTCCATCCCGCCGAGTCCCCCTCGTGAGCCAGTTGGACTTGGCGGCCCCAAGTTCGTAGTCCCGCCTTCAGGCGGTGTCTTCAACTCCGACCGTCTAAAGGCGGAACGACCAACTCGATGAGCCAACACGATGCCATAACTCGGTGACCAATCTCAAGCGGGAACGGCACGCCGTCGCCGAACCGGTTTCGCAGCCAACTTCATTGTGGAACCCGGCAGCATGTCGAACGCCGTGAAGCGAACCGAAAACACTCGGCCATCACTCAAGAGAATGTCGTGCTGAAAGACTCCCTCGCCAGCAACATCCAATTCGTCATAGAGCCAGTGCGGCTGAGAGACATCAAACACGTCGTCTTCGAGCGGGCGCGTCACCATCGGCTCGCCGTCGAGCACATAAACTAAAAAGTTCACCGCGCCGTCTTTCCGCACCGAGATCATCGCCACATCGCCCGTCATGGCGGGCATCGTCATCTTGGAAAAGCCCAAGTACTCAGCGTCGTGCAGACAGGCGTGACTGGCCAGACTGGCGATGGAGGCCGCCAACTTCGGGCGGATCGAATTCAGATGCTTGCGATACGCGGCCAAAGCGCGTTCCCAATCCGCATCCGCTCGGTTTGACACCGAGGTGACGGCCGAATTGAACCGCACATAAAGTTCGGGAGTGAAGAATCTCATGACGGACCTCATTTCGCTTTGCGTTTGTCGGTCTCGTTGGGTTGAACTCGGAGCCACTGTTGGTTGACGTCAATGAGGAACTCTTCGTTGTTGACGCGAATCAAGCTGGCAGGTTGGTTCGCGTTTGGTCGCGGCATGCGCTGCGGCAATTCATAACGACGGTAATTCTTCTGGCTTTTCGGAAGTTGATTGAGTGTGTTGCCGGTGATCCACCACAGCGAGTTGCCCAATTCAACCGAAGGGCCGACTGGTCCCAGCCATTGTTGGGTGTCCGGCTGCAAATCCCCGCACGGATAGTTCGCAGTCAATGAGATCTTCTCGTTCGTTTTCATGTCCCACCTGAGCAGCCAGCAATCGCTGACGACCAATTCCGACCCCGAACGATGGGCGGCGACTTGGCTTTGGGGGCGTCCCAGATTCGCCAGCCTCTTGAACTCGTTCTTCGCAATCTGATAGTGCCACAGAATCAAGTCGCGCGTTTGAAAAGAGCCTGTTTCGGTGATGAACCAGAGCTGTTCATCTTTTTCGTCGGACACCAGTGCTGGGATGCGATGCTGGCCCAATGGGTCAACCGGCGTCACTGCGATTTCGCGTTGACCGTTGACCAATGTGTTGACTACGCCGCTCTTGAGATCGGCGGACAGCAACCGGCCATCGTCCGTTCCCACAAACAGGCGATCGCCCGCCTGAGTCATCGAGAGCGCGGGCAAATCCTTCAACTGTTCGGACGAGATCACGGTCGTTGGAGGATCGCCTGCGAGTGGCACGCGCAGGACTCCCGAACTGGGTGAGGAAACGAAATACGAATTTGTTCCCAAGCAGCCGCAGACGTGCTTGTGAGGCAGTCCGTTGAACGGGCGAACGACAAGATCGAGCGCCGGCAAGTCGCTGACCGTTTTGACCGTTTTGCTTTTCAGGTCCACTTGCAGCACGCGCGCCAAAGCGTTGCCTCCGGGCGGATGCAAATGCAGGCCGTAGGCGACGCCATCGCGCACGGTGATGTGGCTGATGTGGTCGCCGTCCCCCAGGTCGCGCACATCCAACACGACCTCCATGAGCGGCGGTTCCGCGTCTTTCAACAAGCGTGGCACTCCCGGAAATCGCTTCTCGATCGCTTGCAGATGATCGCGAAGGTTTTGGTGTTGTTCGAATCGCGGGAATTTGCGAATGAGTTCGATCGCTCGCAGAGCCGACGACTCGTCATGGCAACGAGTCATCGAGACCAAGGCCACATGGTGAATCACATTCCGCTTCAGCAGTTCGTCCGCCAGATTCATGTGCGCCGTCATGATCGGTTCGCAGGCGTTGGCCAACTGCGAGGTGTTGTTGGCGATCAAGCTGTAGTTTTCGATCAACTCATGCACGTTGTTCCGCCGGCCGGCTTTCAGCTCGGCGTCGAGGATCGGCAGCGTTCGGGCATAATAGGTCGCCAGGCGTTTGCCCTTTTCCTTATGGGTGACTTCTTCATCCCACCCAATCATCAATGGACCGCGAAGTCCAAGGACTTGGACAAACTGGTGCTTACTCTTTTCCATGCGCGTCCACAACGGCTGAAAAGTTTTACCGCAGACAGTCGGCATTTCGGTGGTCGCGTGCAGCAAGCCGCGCTTGGGCAGTTGCCAATTCTGCTCAGCGGCCGGCAATTTCTCGAACTCGTTGAGCCAGTCCGCCGTGATTCGAGCGCTCATTTCATCGCACAGCGAAGGGCGAGTTCCCCCATTGGCATAGTGCATCAAGGCCCACAGGTTGCTCGCCGTGTATTCGCTGAACTCTGAAAACTTCTGCGGATCATTGGCCGCAATGGTCTTCCATTTCGAGAACAGTTCATAGACGCCATCAACGTAAGTTTGCTCCATGCGCTGCATCAATTCTGGCGGCCAATGTTCCTTTCCGAAATCGACGATCGACTTGAGATGCGAACGAAAGTGGGAGAACTGATCGGGAGTCGTCTTGCCGTCGAACGCCACGAGCCGTTCGTAATCGGGAGGCAGTTGCTGAGCCGCGAACTTCCGAATGTCGAACAGGCTTTCGGCCATTTGGTGAAGCTCCGTGTCTCGCGCACGAAAGAGGTCGTCATTCACGGTTTGGGCCATCGAATGCAGCAGGAAACGGACGGCTTCGAGGTCGCGGTCGTTCAAAAGGATGGAAGCCATCAACGGAGTGAATGAGGCTTGAAGCGACCGTTTGACGAAGGCATCTTGGCCGGCGGCGCGGAGTCGTCTTGCAGCCGTCTTCTGTTTCTCCGGCGTCATGAAAGCCGCCGCGCCGACCTTCTCGGCGACTTCATCCGCCAGTTTCAAGAGGCGACCGGAGGTCAGCGTTTCACGAGGCAGTACGAACGTGGCGATCGAGTTTTGTTTGGCATCGAGGATCACGATTTCGACGTTTGGAGGACCGTCCCTCTTTTCGCCAGCAGAGAGTCGGATCGTCTTCTGCACTTCTGGCGGTGGTTGGATCTGCGTGGCTCGTTGGAAATCGACGGCGATCAACGGCGACTGCACGAAGGCTCGCTCCAGCGCCAATTGCACGAATTCCAATTGCGACCCCTCGACACAGATCACTCGCAGCGAGATCAGCTTCGCGCGATCTCGCGTGACTTTCAGACCCGCCACCCGCACGGCCTGACGCATTGAGGTTTCAAGCGGTTCGGCCGCCAAGTCTTCCTCGGCAATCAACAGTCCTCGACGGTCCCAGACAGACACGCCGCTTGCTCCTTTGGACGCATCGGCGGACGTCGTCGAGAACGTCACAACCAGGTCAACATCCGCCTTCTCCGCGAGTTCTCTGGGATTGAATTCCGTTAGTCGCTCCGCAAGCTTTGGATCGAGCTTTGAGATCGAGAAATCACCGACTTCTTTTTCTTCGTCGGGCGTCGCCTTGGCCACATCGAACTTCACGGGCAATTCCCGTTGAGCAACGACCACTTTGATGTCGGCTCGACAAGGACTTGCCAGCAACCATCCAACAACCACCAAGCAGAAAGTTGATCGCATGGGAATTCCCTTGATCGTTCTGAGCGTGCCACTCACCGCTCGTGAACCACTTTGGACCGAGAGGATGCCTCAGTCACCGCTTCTCAAAACATGGTGATCCTAAAACCAGACATCCATTTGCGACAGCCTTTGGAGTTGCTTGAAGGTGTCGAGTCCTTCCATCACACCGGTCTCGTCGATGTCCCCTTTATCAACACTCTCGCACTACTTCCCAATACAGAATTTACTGAAGACTCGATCCAGCACGTCGTCGGTGTAAACCGCTCCGACAATGTGGCCGAGATGTTCGAGCACCTCACGCAATTCAACGATCACCAAGTCGTCGCTCAACCCCAGGGCCGCCGCCTCAGCCGTGCGATCGAGTGCGTCTCGCGCAGCCAACAAACTGTTCTGACAACGAGCCGCCGTCATCCCGATCCACTGCCGACGACCGCGTGATTCCTCCGTCAGCAACTTCGCCAACAGAGCACACAATTCGTCGAGACCACGACCGCTCACGGCGCTCACCCAGACCTCGTTGGATGGCACTGCCATACCAACCCGAAGCGCTAGCGAGGCATCGGTCACGCGATCGTCTACTCCCTCGCTCCCTCCCTCGCTGGCGCATCGGGTTAGTTTGCGATCCGCCTTCGTCCCGACGCTGATGACCGGTCGTTGCTCATCGCGCAACTCCGCGATCAACGGCTCGTCCAATGCCGAGTCCGCCGACAAATCACGGCACCACACGATCAAGTCCGCGTGCTGCCACTGCTCATGCCGCCGCTGCTGAGCCACCGCTTCGATCCCGCTCGTCCCCGAATCCCAACCAGCCGTGTCGATCAGATCGACGTGCAAGTCGCCCCGATCCAACGGCACGCACAGGTAATCGCGCGTCGTCCCGCTGACTTCCGAAACCAACGCCGCCGACCGCCCTGTCAGCGCATTGAGCAACGTGCTCTTGCCGGCATTCGGCAATCCGGCCAACACGACTCGCGGCCGAGCCGAACTCTGCAATCGTCGTGATGCTTGATCGCACAACTCGGCAATGAATTGTCTTGCCGTCGTGACTCGCGACAGCAACTGCTCACGCGAGACAAACTCGATGTCCTCATCCACGAAGTCGAGTCCCGCTTCCAAGTCCGCCAGCAGGTCGAGCAACTCGGCTCGCAGCGTTCCAATCTGCTGCGAGATGCCGCCCGCCAATTGCCGGAGCGCTTGCTCCAACTCGACATGATCCGCCGCGTCGATGACGCCGAGCACCGCCTCCGCCTGCAATAAATCGAGCCGTCCCGCCAGAAACGCTCGCAGCGTGAACTCCCCCGGCCGAGCCGCTCGACAACCGCTGCGGCACAACTGCATCAGCAGCGCCTCCAGCAACGGCGGCGAGCCAATCAAATGCAGCTCGGCCAGCGGCTGCCCCGTGTAACTCCGCTTCGTCGGCCACAAACCAATCTCAACCGGCAGCCGCAATCCGTTACGAAACGGAACGTCGTCCCACGGCACCTCAACGTCCAACCGCCACTCCCCCACATGCCGCTCCGCGCGAGTCGCCTTCGTCCAACGCTCGGCATCGCGCGGCGCGAAGTGCTGTTCGAGCACTCGTCGCACATCGCCACCACTGACGCGCACGATCCCGCGACCGCCCACTCCCGGAGCCGAAGCCAACGCCGCAATCGTGTCATCAAGTCGCAGATCCATGAGTCCATCCAGTCCGGCCGATTGCCGACAGCCGATGGCCGACAGCCGTGATACCGTTTTTTCAAATCCTCAAAAACGGTATTACGGCTACCGGCTTTCGGCGATCGGCTGACGGCCGAAGAGTCACACAAGAATGTCGCTCACCACTCGGCCAGAGACATCAGTCAGCCGGTAATCGCGGCCGGCATGGCGATAGGTCAGTTGCTCGTGATTGAAGCCGAGCAAGTGCAGGATCGTGGCGTGCAAGTCGTGAACGTGGACTTTGTCTTGAACGGCTCGGAAGGCGAAGTCGTCTGTCGCTCCGTAAGTCGTCCCGCCGCGAACCCCAGCGCCAGCGAGCCACGTCGTGAAGCCGAGATGATTGTGGTCTCGGCCGTTGCTCCCTTCGGTCGTTGACGTGCGGCCGAACTCACCGCCCCAAATCACCAGCGTGTCTTCAAGCAACCCGCGCCGCTTGAGATCCCGCAGCAGCGCGGCGGTCGGCTGATCAATGTCACGAGCCAAGCGTTTGACTTGCTCATCGTGATTGCTGTGTGTGTCCCACGGCTGACCGTTGCCGTAATAGACCTGCACGAACCGCACACCCCGCTCGATCAATCGCCGAGCCATCAAGCAGCCGTGAGCGTAATGCGATTTGCCGTACTCCTCGCGAATCGGTTCCGGTTCGAGCCGAATGTCGAACGCCTCCGATGCCGCGAACTGCATCCGAAACGCGGTCTCCATCGAACGAATCCGAGCCTCCAGCGCCGGCTCATCGGGATGTTGTTCGAGATGCTTCGCGTTGACGCGGCGGAGCAACTCCAACTGCCGCCGTTGCTGGGTCAGCGTGAGGCTCGCGTCGGAGCTGCGCAGATTCGGCAACAGCTTCGCCGGATCGAGATCGGTGTGATTGAGGTACGTCCCTTGAAACTCTCCCGGCAGGAACGCACTGGACCACAGCTCCGCAAACCGCACCGGCCGACCGGGGCAGAGCACGACGTAGCCGGGCAGATCGGCGTTCTCGCTGCCGAGTCCATAAAGCATCCACGAACCCAAGCTCGGCCGAGTCGGCGTGATCGTGCCATTATTCATCTGAAACAATGCCGGCCCATGATTCGGATTGTCGCAGTGCAGCGAGCGAATCACGCAGATGTCGTCGATGCACTCGCCAATCTGCGGCAGCAAATCGCTAACCGGCAACCCCGACTCGCCGCGCGGCCGATACGGATATGGCACCGGCATCAGCCCGCCGGTTTTGTTCTCGGTGCGGAATTCCACTTCCTTCGGCCGCTGCCCGGCAAACTGATTGATCGCCGGTTTTGGATCGAAGAAGTCCCCTTGAAACGGACCACCGTTCATAAAGAGCTGAATGATTCGTTTGGCCCGCGGCGTGTGATGAGTGAGTGCCTGCCGCTGGTGTGAGCCTTCCGCTGACGTACGGTTCGGTTCCGACAGCAATGACGCAAGTGCCAATGCCCCGACTCCGCCGCCAAGTCGGCCGAATACGTCTCGCCGAGGCACAGGCCGCTCGAACATCTTTTATTCCTCAACTTGTGCCACTCGGCGAAGGACTGATTCCCAGACGTCCGACACTTTCAGACGTTGCGCCCAGTTTGCGATGTAGTCTCGGTCAACGTCGATCGCCCACACACACAGGATTCCGGCGATGTCACGCAGGTGCTTTTCCGAACCACCCTCTTTGTAGTATCTCATTTTGCTGAGAATGATGTCTTCCGGGCTGGCGCTGAAGCCATCGACCTCGCCGAACAATCGGACTTTCCGCCGCCGTTCAAATTGTAACTTCGACCAAACATCGTCATGCGAGGCTCACCGTAACCGCCGCTGGCCACCGACCCACAGACCAGATACGGGATCTGCAATTGTTCCAAGCAATCAATCGCCATCCGCAGGAGGTCACGCTGATCCATGAAGAAATCTCCTTGCGACTTCCGCTTGGATTTGTTCGCTGGACCAATCGGGGTGATCGGACTTTACTCGTCCCGCGATCAATGCTCGCATTGTGCGGTTGGCATCGAACACCATTTCCAACCGCTCGGCAAACGATCGTTCCCGCAGGCACTTGGCGACAAGCGGATCGACCACTTCGATCTGCCCGTCGTTGAGCCGAAAGCCGGTGCTGGTGGTAGGCTGAGAGGTTGACATGATCCCGCTATTCCACATCCTCAAGTCGGATGCCTTTGCCTCGACGCAAGCTGCATTTCGCTTGGGCGACGCGTTTCAAGAAGCGTTCGTCGTGTTCGAGTTTGTAATCGAACCAAACTTCTTCGGAACTGCCCCTTAGGCCTTTATGCCTTTAGGCGAACTTTGATCGCAGGCCTTGGGGGGCAATTGGGATTGGCGTTTGAAAAAACTTGGCTCTGACTGATGCTTTGCGTTGTGCAAACAACAACTCATCAGGAGAGCCAAGGATGGCTCAACGTAAGAAAACGTCGCGTCGATCACAACGGCAGCAGAAGAAGTCCCGGCCTTCGCGGCATGACAAACGGCGGCGGCTCGGACAATCGAATTCTGCTCGCCGGAAGTCAGTCGAAAATCAGTGGCTCGGAATTGTCTTGGCAACCGCCCGGCGACATCATGCCCGCCGCGCAACGAGTCGCCGTTCCGAGCGGCTCTGGAGAGAGAATTATGAATCGCAAGCTCGTGTTGTTGACGGCCGCTCTGGTTGCGGTGGCCGTGGGGATGTTCGACGTTCGAGTGGATCAGTCCGAGGCTGCTCAGAATTCGCAGGCTCGCGGCAAGACCAAGGCCAGCATGAAGCGCGGAGCGAATGCGAAGCCGGCTCCTCCCAAGACGAACCTGCCCACCGGGGCCGAGAAGACCAAGGTCGAGATCGCCCCGGTCAAACCAGAGCTGCGTGACGCAGCATTACGCTCGGCCGCCAAGATCGACGCGCTCGTCGAAGCAGGATTAAAGAAGGCGGGGCAGAAGCCGAACGAAATGTCCTCGCCGGAGCATTTCCTTCGCCGCGTCTTTCTCGACATCACGGGGACAATTCCGACTTCGAAACAGACCGAGATCTATCTGGCCAATCGGGCCGAGAGCGGACGGATCGCGCTCGTCGATAGCCTGCTCAATCGGCCGGGCTATGCCAGTCAGATGTATGACTGGATGGCGGACATCCTGCGGCTGGTCGATCGGGCGGGGAACGACAACTACCTGCGACCGTATTCCGACTGGGTCAAGGAATGTCTGCGAGACAACGAGTCGTGGGACTCGATGGTGCATGACATGCTGACGGCTGAGGGCCGCGTGTGGGATGAACCGGCGGTGGGCTTTGTGCTGCGTGATCCGGGGATGCCGTTGGACAACCTCAACAACGGAGTGCGAATTTTTCTCGGCACGCGCATCGGGTGTGCTCAGTGCCACGATCATCCGTTTGATAAGTGGACTCAAAAAGAGTTCTATTCGCTGGCGGCGTTCACGGCCGGCATCGAGTACCGGCCGACGACCAAGATCAACATCAACAACAAAGACATCGACAAAGCCTCCAACAAAGATGGCAAGGAATCCAATGAGGCTCGGCAGGCGAAGCAGATGATGCGGCTGAATCGCAGCGGCGTTTCGAGCAACGACAAGAAGCAGCTCAAATTCCCTCACGACTATCAATACGACAATGCGAAGCCGGAGCAGTTCGCCGTCCCGGCCGTGTTGTGGGGGACCGCTCCGTCGAAGATCACAAACTCCGAACGACGAAAAATCTTTGCCGATTGGGTCACTGACGAGGACAACCCGCGCTTCTCACTGACGATGGCGAATCGGCTCTGGCAGAAGGCGATGGGCATCGGCTTGATCGAACCGGTCGATGACCTGAAGGACGAGACCAAAGCCACGAACCCCGAACTGATGGAGTTCCTCGCCAAGGAACTGGCCCGACTGAAGTTCGATCTGAAGGAGTTCCAGCGGATCATCTACTACTCGAAGACCTACCAGCGAGCGGCAACATACGCGGAACTCGATCCCGAAAAGCCGTACTTGTTTCCCGGCCCGTTGCTCCGCCGCTTGACGGCCGAGCAAGTCTGGGATTCGCTTCTGACGCTGACGATGCCGAACCCGGACACAGTGATTCGCCCGGATGATGACGAGTACGTCGAGACCGTCTCGCTCACCGAGAAGACGACCGCCGAGGAGTTGCTGAAGAAGGTGAACCGGCTTGACGAGGTCAAGAAGGAAGAGAACAAAGAGAAGAACAAGCGGCTCTACAAAGGTCAGGAGTTGGTCCGTGCGTCCGAGCTGCCGCAGCCGTTGCCGGAGGGGCACTTCCTGCGTCAGTTCGGCCAGAGCGATCGGCAGAGCATCGCCGACAGCCACACCGACGGCACCGTGCCGCAACTGCTGACGATGTTCAACGGCCCGGTTACGCACATGATGCTGGAGCAAGGCTCGGTGATCTACAACGAAGTCACGGCCGAGAAATCGGTCGAGGCGCAGATCAACAAGATTTTCATCCTGGTGCTCAACCGCCACCCAACGACCGCCGAGCGTGCGGTGGCTCTCAAAGAAATGAAATCCGCTGGCCCCGCCGGCTACGGCAACGTCATCTGGGCGTTGCTCAACACGCGGGAGTTTTTGTTCGTGCAGTGAAAGCCTCTCGTGCCCGCGCTCTCGAACAATCTGGCGAACAAGCGATGTCAGATGCTTCCCGTCGCCGAGTCTCCGCATGAGAATTCTTCGCCGTTTGGGTTCTTGCTGTTGAGATCCGTGATCTTTTTGAAAAGGTGGTTTGATGTTTGAGAAAGTGATTGCCGCTCCGCCGGATGCGATTCTGGGACTGACCGAAGCGTTCAAGAAAGACCCGCGCCCCGACAAGGTTAATCTCAGCGTCGGCGTCTTTAAGGACGATCAGGGCCGAACTCCGGTCTTGAAGTGCGTGAAAGAGGCGGAGCGTCGACTGCTCGACTCGGAAGCCACCAAGACCTACTTGAGCATCGAAGGGTCGCCGGAATACGGCCGAGCCGTTCGCGAGTTGATGTTCGGAGCCGATCACGAAATCGTGCAGGCCCGCCGAGCTTGCACGGCTCAATGTCCGGGGGGGACCGGAGCGTTGCGCGTCTCGGCCGACTTTTTGAAAAAACTGTTTCCGTCAGCGACCGTGTGGTTCAGTGCGCCGACCTGGCCGAATCATCAAGGCATCTTCAAGTCGGCGGGCTTGAACGTCGCCAGCTATCCGTACTTCGATGCGGCGAAGAATGCTCTCGACTTTGACGGGATGTTGTCGGCCTTGAAGACCGTGGCGGCTGGCGACGCCGTTTGCTTGCACGGTTGCTGTCACAACCCCAGCGGTGTTGATCCGACTCCCGCGCAATGGGCCGCAATCTCCGATGTGCTGTCCGAGCGAGGCGCGCTGCCGCTGCTGGATTTCGCGTACCAAGGTTTCGGTCGCGGATTGAAAGAAGACTCCGCCGGCCTGTTCGCGTTGGCTCGGCCGGGAGCGGAGTTACTCGTCGCCAGTTCGTTCTCCAAGAATTTTGGTTTGTACAACGAACGAGTCGGTGCTCTGACTTTGGTCGCGAAGGACGCGACGGCGGCGGAAACGGCGCTCAGCCAAATCAAGAGCTGCGTCCGCACCAACTACTCCAACCCGCCATCACATGGCGGAGCGATCGTCGCCACGGTGCTGGGTGATGCAGCGCTCCGTCAACAATGGGATGCGGAACTCGCCGCCATGCGCGATCGCATCAACGGGATGCGGTCGCTGTTTCAGAAAACGATGGAAGGCCGCCAGACAGGCCGCGATTGGTCATTCATCACGCAGCAGATCGGGATGTTTTCCTTCTCTGGTCTCAAGCCCGAACAAGTCGATGCCCTGCGGGAGAAGCACGGCATCTATTTCGTGCGTGATGGCCGCATCAATGTCGCCGGCATGAACGGGGCGTCGATGGATCGCCTGTGCGACGCCATCGTGTCGGTGTTGTGATTCGCGTCGCCGCATTTGCGTAGCCGCACTCGCCAGAGTGCGGGGAAATGGCCAATGACCCGCGTTCTGGCGAACGCGGCTACGTCACTCCATCAAAACGAGGGCCGCCCCATGAACCGCCGCCAGTTCATCGCCGCGCTTGGACTCATTGCGTTGAAGAATCCGGCAGCCGAAGCGGCTGATCCCGCGTCGGAGTCCAAGGCGTTGCTCGTTGGCCCGGCGGTCGGCAAGGAAGTGCCGTCGTTCTTCGTGCGCGCGATCACCGGCCCGCAGATGAACCGATCGGTCTGTTTCGTGTGCCGCAATGGAGATCGTCCGGTGGTGATGATTCTGCTCCGACGCTTGGAGTCGGGAACTTCGGTGGTGCTCAAGGCGGTTGATGAATTGGTGGACCGCCGTCGCGCGGATGGCCTGCGTGCGTTCGGAGTCATGCTCAGCGATGAACCCAGCAAAGTCTCGCCGCACTTGCAGACGGTCTCGTTCGATCAACAGCTCAACTTGCCGTTGGGAGTTGGGCCGGAAGCGTTGGCGGATCGTGACAGCTTAAGCCTCGATCCCGCCGCCAGCGTGACGCTCGTCGCGTACAAAGACCGAAAGGTCGTTTGGACTTCGGCATTCCGTTCCGCAGAGCTGCGTGATGAGCCGACGCGTACCCGTCGCCTGCGCGAGATCGTCGAGCAAGCCGAGGCGCTGCTGACGAAGGCTCCCTAAGACTGACGCCCGTCTTAAGTAACCCGAAGCGTGAGCGAGGGAGAGCGGTCAAAGACGCGACAAATTCCGGATTCCGAATCCTGTGGAACGCGTGCCCTCGCTTACGCTTCGGGTTACTTATCTATTGCCGTTCGACTGACGACCCGTCTTGACCCTTTCGGCGGGCACAAATAGTGTCCCGAATCGCTCAATCCAACTGTTCAAGCACGCGATCCAAGGATGGTGGGATCGCGCGAAGGGAATCGCTCATGCACTTGTTCTTTTCCGTCGGCGAGCCGAGTGGCGATCAACACGCGGCGCATCTGATTCGCGAGTTGCAGCGGCGGCGGCCGGACGTTCGCTGCGTCGGATATGGCGGCGAGGAGATGCGTGCCGCCGGTTGCGAGATCCATTTTCGACTGACCGACATGGCGGTGATGGGCATCTTCGTCGTCATTCCGCTGCTGTGGAAAGTCTTCAAACTGGTCCGACAAGCGAAGCGGTACTTTGAAGAACAGCGTCCCGATGCCGTGGTGATGATCGACTTTTCCGGCTTCAATTGGTGGATCGCGAAGTATGCCAAGCGCGCGGGAGTGCGAGTCATCTTTTATGTCCCGCCGCAACTGTGGGCTTGGTCCGAAAAGCGGATCGAACGCATCCGCCGCAACGTCGATGACGTGCTCTGTTGTCTGCCCTTCGAGCCAGATTGGTACGCCGCGCGAGGCGTGAAGGTCGAGTACGTCGGCCATCCGTTCTTCGATGAGGTTGCCGAACATCGCCTCGACCAAGAATTCGTCGAGGGATGGTCATCGCCGAAGCATCGCAGCGTGGCGATCCTGCCCGGCTCGCGAGACAGCGAGGTGCGGTACAACTTCCCCAACATGGTCGAGGTCATGCGGCGGTTACACGAACGGCATCCGCACGTCCAATTTCTCGTCGCGTGCTACAAAGAATCGCATCGCCGATTCTGCCAAACATTCTTGATGACTCGCGCCAGCCGTCTCCCCGTGCATCTTTTCGTCGGCAAGACGCCGGAGGTGATTCAGGCGGGCGAGTTCTGTTTGATGGTCTCTGGCTCGGTGAGTTTGGAAGTGCTTGCGCGCGGCAAGCCGGCCGCCGTGGTCTACTGGTGTGGGTGGGTGACTTACCTGATCGGTCGCCGTCTGGTGAAGGTGAAGCATGTGTCGTTGCCGAACCTGTTCGTGGATCGTGAGGTCATGCCCGAATTCATCTTCGTCGGCGGCCAAACCAAACTGCTGACGCCGCTGACCGAAGTCCTGCACGGCTGGTTGAGCGTGGACGAGCGACTGCTCGCGGCACAACGCGAGATGGCCGAACTGCGCGAACGCTACGTTCACACCGGCGCGACTCACCGGGTCGCCGAGTATCTCCTGCAACACGTCGCCCCGGCCGAGAATCTCCTCATCGCCAAGGCCGCCTGAGGCGCTAGCCACGGGCCTCGGTGGATGACGTTTGACGGCGAATCGCCCGACGCTGCCGCGTCCGTGGCGATTGCGGAATTACAGACCTGAAGTAAAGTGGCGTCCCCTGTGTCCCGCCCATCAAAAAGCCGGTGATGCTCCATCGACTGGCGAGAGGCGTTTGGACCGCGGCAGAAAGGTCGCCAGAATGAGCCACGATGTTTTCATCAGTCACTCGTCGAAGGATAAGTCCATTGCCGACCGTATGGTGACGGCCCTGGAGAGCGCCGACATCCAATGTTGGATTGCTCCGCGCGATGTCACCCCCGGACTTCCCTATGAGCAAGCCATTCTCAAGGGGATCCAGCAATGTTCCGTCATGGTCCTGGTCTTCTCCTCGCACGCGAACCAGTCACAGCATGTGGCACGCGAAATCAAGCTGGCGGTCGGCAAGGAGATTCCGGTCATCCCGTTTCGGATCGAAGACGTCACTCCCACGGGATCGCTGGAATACTTTCTCGACACGACCCATCGACTGGATGCGCTCACGCCTCCACTGGAGAACCATCTGCGGCCACTCGTCCGTTCGGTCTATACGCTGATGACTCGGCAAGGCCACACCGAGGCTGCTCCTCCGCCGAATGGCGGAATGAAAAAAGTGGACCGGCCCAAGGATCCGCCAACAACCGAACAAGTCCAAGTCGCCCCAACCTCTGGCGGTGCGAATACGACTCAGTCCTTCTACGCCCAGGGGGTCGATTTACCCGACCTGTTCCAATCGCTGGAGGTTTGGTTCCAGGCTCAAAACTTTGAGGTCCAACAACTCACCCAGCCAGGAGGTGAGCGGATCATGCAAGTTCGGAAACGAGGGGCTTGGCGAAACGCGCTGGGCATGGCCTCGGCGCTCAACGTCCTGTTCCGCAGCCAGAGTTCGCAGCTTGTGGTCGAAATCGGTGCCGGCAAGTGGATGGATAAGGCGGTCGTCGGAACGGTCAGCATGTTTATTCTTTGGCCGCTCGCGTTGACTGCGGCTTGGGGAGCTTGGGAACAAAGCCAACTCCCCAAGCGGACCTTTGAAATGATCGGCCGCTTCATCGAGATGCAGCGTGCCAAAGGTCTGCCCAGTTCGTAGTGCTCCCTCGTCACCTACACCGTCACCACGAGGTTGTCCCGATGGATGACTTCGGCATACGGGACATCGCCCAGCACCTTCGCAATGTCGGCGGTCTTTTTGCCGGCGATGAGTCGAGTCTCGCGCGAATCGAAATTCGTCAGACCGCGAGCGAACTCCTCGGCGTGTTCGTCTTCCAAGGCCACGACTTCGCCGCGAGCGAATTCACCGACCACCGATTTGATACCGGCGGCGAGCAGCGATTTGCCTTGATGCTCGATCGCGCGACGTGCTCCCGCGTCGAGCCGGAAGCGGCCCTTCGGTTTGACCGTGAAGCCGATCCAACGCTTCCAAGCCGGGACCGCTTTGTGCTTGCCGAGGAACAGCGTGCCGATGTCCTTGCCAGACAAGATCTCGTCGAGCACTCGCGGCTGCGTGCCGTCGGCGATGATCACGTCTTCGCCGACGGCCGTCGCGATGCGAACCGCATCGAGCTTCGATTGCATCCCGCCGGTACCGCGCGCGCTTTTCGATTCGACCGCCAACGTCCGCAACGCGGCGTCCCACGAGACGACCAACGGAATCAACTTGCTGCCGGACTTGGCCGGGTCGCCGTCGTACAACCCGGCGACGACGCTCAGGATCACCAGTAGCGGCGAGTCCATCAGGCCAGTCACCATCGCGGCGAGTTGGTCGTTGTCCCCGAATTTGATCTCGGCGATGCTGACCGTGTCGTTCTCGTTGATGATCGGGACGACCTTGTATTCGAACAGCGTGTTGAGCGTGTTCCGCACATTGAGGTATCGCGTGCGGTTCTTGAAGTCGTTCGCGGTCAACAGCAGTTGTGCGGCGGAGTAGCCTCGGCGTTGCAGGCAGTCATTGTAGAGCCGAATCAAATGCGCCTGCCCGACGGCCGCCGCCGCTTGCAGGTGCGGCAAGTCCTTCGGCCGGTGCTTGAGCTTGAGCAGTCCCATGCCAGCCCCGATCGCGCCGCTGCTGACCATCACGACCTTGCGGCCAGAGTCCAGAATCCGCAGCACTTGATCGCAGAGCGACTCGATGCGGTGGAGGTCGAGTGAGTCATCGGCATTCGACAAGACATTCGTGCCGACCTTCACCACGATCGTCTTGGCGGCGTCGATGACAGTTTGCCGAGTCGGCGAAGAGGCGTTCGAAAGGTGTCCCATCCCGCGATATGTAGAAAAAGGAGACCGTTCGCGAAAGTGGATGGCACGGCGAAACCGCAAAGGTCCAAGATCCAAAACTCAATGAGTCGTTGCCGAGTTGACTCCAATGCTGCGTCGCAACGAAGCGTTCGGGCTTTGGAAATTGACCTCGTCACCAGAATCTGTGGGTGGCAATTGCTTCCGGGATAGGCCGAAACACTCCCGAACGCAGATTCGACAGACAGATTGCAGATTCGACAGGAAGATTTGGGACAGGAAAATTGGAAACAAAGATATGGGAAGTTCCGAGACTCAAATTGTTTTCATCTTCCTGTCCCCAATTTTCTTGTCCCCAGTTTTCCTGTCGATTGCAGACAAGGGATCTTGGTCAGGCCCCGCAAATGTCGAATCGTCGGTGCGAGTCCAACTTCGGCTGGTTGGTTTCGTTCGGAACTGGCCGCTACCATCCCGCCCGCTTTTGCTCTTCACCAAATCACGGCGGGACCATTCATGTCGGAACTGCATCACGAATGCGGCATCGCGGCGGTTTATCATCTTCCCAATCGAGGCCGCAGCGATTTGACTCCCAAGGAAGGACTGGAGCAAACCTCGCGGCTGATTCCGCGATTGCTGCTGGATATCCAGAACCGCGGGCAACTCGCCGCCGGCATGACCTCGTTCAGCGCGGATCGCAATCAACGCATCGACACGCACAAGGAAGTCGGGACGGTCGCCGAGGTCTTCCAGCTCAACAAGCGCCAGGATTTCGAGTCGTTGATGTCCGACTACGCTGGCTCGGCCGCGATTGGACACGTCCGCTACGCCACCTGCGGCAAGGACGACCGCAGCTACGCTCAGCCGTTCGAGCGGCATCACATCGAGAAGTCGAAATGGTTCAGCTTCGCCTTTAACGGACAGTTGGCGAACTACCCGGAACTCCGCGATGAAGTCTTGCAGAATCCCGATTTCTATTTGGCTCGCGAGACCGACACCGAAATCTTGATGCACCTGCTTTGTCAGGAAATCAAAATCGCGAAGGGGGGAGCTCACCCGGATCTCTTGGAAGTGTTGTCGAACCTCGCGCGGCGATTTGACGGAGCGTACAACGTCGTGTTCCTGAACTCGCTGGGGGACATGTTCGTGGCCCGCGATCCGCTGGGGATTCGGCCGCTGTGCTACGCGATCGACGGCCCGCTGTTCGCCGCCGCTAGTGAAAGCGTCGCACTCGCGAACATGGGCTTCCGAGACTCGCAGATTCGCAGCCTGCCCCCCGGCACGGCGATCATCATTCAGAACGGCAAGATCGAGTTTGAACGCCGCTTCGCCGAAAGCCCGAAGCAGGCACATTGTTTCTTTGAGTGGATTTACTTCGCGAACGTGTGCAGCAATCTCGACGATCGCAGCGTCTATCTGACTCGCAAGCGGTTGGGCGAGGAACTGGCTCGGCAAGAGCACATCGACATCGACCAGGACACGATCGTCGTTCCCGTTCCCGATACGGCGAAAGCGGCGGCCGACAGCATGGCGTATCAACTGAACGTCCCCAGCCTCGAAGGCTTGATTCGCAATCGGTACGTCGGCCGCACGTTCATTGAGAGCGTTAACCGCGCCGACAAAGTCCGAGCGAAGTACACGCCGCTGGCCGACGTGCTGGAAGGGAAACGCGTGCTGCTGGTCGAGGACACGATCGTCCGCTCGACGACCATGAAGGCGTTGGTCTCGCAGATCCGCGAGCGGGGTCGAGCCAAAGAGGTTCACATCCGCGTCGCGTGTCCGCCGATCATCGCGCCGTGCTTCTATGGCATCGACATGAGCACCATGAAAGAGTTGTTCGCGCCGCGGTTCATGCGCGGAGCGACCGAACTCAGCCGGGAAACTGAGGTCGAAATGGCTCGCGCGATCGGAGCCGATTCGCTGCGCTATCTGCCGGTCAGCGCGATTGCTCGCAGCATCGGCTTGCCTACGAACTCACTCTGCCAAGCCTGCATCAATACCGAATATCCGACGCCGGCCGGACGTCGGCTCTATCAACTCGCGTGCGACAAAGTGGGAGATGAATCGAGTTCGACCGGGCGGACCTATGACGTTCCGAAGGCCGTGCTGACGCGGACGTGAGCAACAACACACGTCGTAGCCGCGTTCGCCAGAACGCGGGGTGTGCGATCCCGCGTTCTGGCGAA
>JBJXEX010000038.1:0-30883 GCA_046156195.1 Planctomycetaceae bacterium
AACGCGGGGTGTCCAAGCCCGCGTTCTGGCGAACGCGGCTACCATCGATCACGTCAGCGGCAGCGGTCCATCGCCGCAGAAGTCGGGGTTGCCGAACTTCGTAAGGCGATGACCAAACCCATGAGCCAACGAAAGCAACAGCCGATTGTGAGCCACCTTCCCCGGCTTGATCGACTTGCCCGTCACGAAATCCACTCCCTGGTCGATCGCGTTGAGCACTCGGCTGGGGGGCGTCTTGTCGTACTTCAGTGACTGGCCCATTTTGAAATCCAACCCGTTGCCGACCAGCACGAACGGGATGTTGTCGAGCGTGTGCGAATTCCCTTTGCCCAGCTCGTTCGTCCACACGACCAGCGTGTTGTCGAGCAGACTCCCCTGCCCTCCCGGTTCGGGAGTCTCCGCCAATCGCTTCGCCAAATAGGCGAGCTGCTCGGCATACCACTTGTTGATCCGCGTCAGTTTCTCTTGAGCCTTCTCGTCGCTGTCCGGGCTGTGCGAGATTTCGTGATGCCCCTCGTTGATGTCGAGCCATCGCATCTTTGCCTGACCGACCGAATTCGTAATCTGAAACGTCGCCACGCGAGCGAAGTCCGACGCGAAGCTGTTGACCATCAAGTCGATTTGCAGCTTGCAGAGCTTCGGCATGTTGTCGTTCTCTTCCTTGATGCCTGGCTCCAACTCCGGGACCGCATGTCCGACCGCTTCCTTCTCGGAGGTGATTAACTCTTGTTCGAGTTCGCGGACGAACGTGGTTTGTTCCTCCAGAAGCTGGCGATCCTCGGCGCTGACGGACGACGCGAGCTTCTTCAAGTCCGCCTGCAAGTCGTCGAGGATGCTCTTGAGACTCTCGCGGTCTTTCAACTTGCCGTACAGCTTGGAAAACATTTGATACGGATCGTCGATCGGAGTGACCGGCTTGTTCGGCCCGGAGTACGACATGCGAGTCCAAGTATCGGCGCGATCGGGGACCATCACACCGAACTCCAGCGAACCAAACCGCGTGCGAGTCGCCTCGTTGGCTTGCAGAAAATTCTTGATCTCCTGATCAATCGACAATCCGCTGGCCCAACCGGCCGGCGTGTGCGAGCCACCTTGAATGTTGCCGGGAAAGAGTTCGACTCCTGTGAGCAAGCAACCGATGCCTCGCATGTGGTTATCGCCATCACCGCGCACCTTGTCGCAGACTCCATTCAACGTCAGCAGCCGATCCCGGAATGGCTCCAGCGGGCTGAGGCTTTCCTTCAGCTTGAACTCGGCCCCTTCCTCGTCCGGCCAAAACGTCGAGGGGACAACTCCATTGGGACTGAACATCACGACCAACCGTTGCTTTCGAGCTTGCTGGTTCGCAAAACCGAGGCTCGGCAAGTTCAAGACAAACGGCAACGCGGCGGAGCTGAGGCCGAGGTCGCGGAGGAATTCACGGCGGGAAATTTGAGTCACGAGGGATTCCTGTTGAGTTGGGTGTTCGCTTTACGACCTTGGTGTGGTGATTGGCCAGACGGCCGGACAAGGCCGGCCGGCGGCTTTCAGCGTTTCCGCGACCATTCGCTGAAGTTGCAGGACGTGTTGATATTTTTCTTCGACCGGCATGGCCGCCAATGTTTGACGACGCTGCTCTTTTTGTCGGAAGACCGCTTCCGTCAATTCCACCGTCGTCGCGGCGGTCAACGTGCTAAGCAGATTTAGGGCACCTCGGAGTTTAAGGAGACGAGTCAACATGGCGAGACTCTTCAAAAACATCAGGTCGATGATTGGGATGCGTTCTGGCGAAAGTAGTCCGCGATCTCAAACTTGTCCTTCAAGCTTTGAGCAACTTCCAGGACAAACGCGGCAAGGTCGTCTTCAGCGATAGTCACTTCGGCGTCATTCATCTCGAGAAACACCAATGCGGCAACTGTGCCGACTCTTTTGTTGCCATCAACAAACGGGTGATTATTCACCAAATGGAACAGGTACGCCGACGCCATCTCGAATACTGTGGAATGCAGAAGTTGCCCGCCGAACGATGCTTGTGGCTGTGCAATCGCGGATTGAAGCAGACCGAGATCGCGCACTCCTGGACTTCCGCCGTAACGTTCAATTTGGTCGGCGTGAATCATGAGCACTTCATCCAACGTCAGAAACAACGGCATGGGCGACATGCTTTACTCCGCCAGCTTCTTTAATGCCCGGCCGTACTTCCGATTCGTTTTGGTTAAGGCCGCCTCAAACTTCTTTTGCCGAACGCTGTCGGCAACCGGCGTGATGGTCAGCACGCGACCGTCGGTCGTGATCTCCAGCGGAGTCTCCGGTTCAATCTTCAGCAAGTCCATGACCGGCCTGTCGATCACGACGGCCCAACTATTTCCGTGCTTCGTCAATTGCTTGATCATTAGATTTCCTCGTCGGATTCAGGTGACACAAAGTGACCACAATGTATCACCGCTCTTCAGCGGCTGTCACGGCAGAGCCTGGGACAATTCCGGGCAACGCGGCGGTCGTGATGATCTCGACGGTCAGCCGGTGGATGTTGAAATTGTCTTTGACGAAGGACGCTCGCAGCGTCTCGCGAGTGTTGGAACCGAACGCTCGGATCGGCTGTTTGACCAGGAAGTGGAACAACTGCTCGACGAACGCGGAGTGCGTCTCGGGACTGTCGGCCAGAAACTTGGCGAGGTCGTTGACTCCCGCGAACTTCAGCAGCTCGCCGTTGCGAGTTCGGTAGGCTCCCTCCGCGTTGACTGGTTTGCCGTTCTCTTCTTTGCGGAATCGGCCGACCGCATCGAAGTGCTCCAGCGTGAAGCCCAACGGGTTGATCATCGCGTGACACGATTGGCAGGACTCCGGTTTGGTTTGAAGAGCGACTCGTTCGCGCGTCGTCAGGTCCGGCCGCAGTTGCGGAGCCAACGGTGCGACCGCTTCCGGCGGCGGTCGCAACGACCGGCCCAGCACGCTGCGTGCGATGAAGATGCCTCGATGAATTGGCGAGCTGCTCCCCGTGTACGCGAATCCCGCCATCAAATACGGGTGCGACAACACACCCGCGCGCTGCTCCGGTTCCAACTCGATCTTTTGGAACGGAGCGTCGTCCGCCGGTTCCGTGTCGCCCAGCTTGGCTCCGTAGAACTTCGCCAAGCGGCCGTTGAAGTAGACTGAGTCCGCCAGCAACAACTGTCGAAAGTCCGACTCGTCGCTCTTGATGATGTCGTCGAGAAACAACTCCAGCGACGTACGCAGATCATTCGCGAGGACGGCGTTGAATTCGGGAAAGCGTTCCGAGTCCTTCGACACATCGGGGACATGCTCGACCTTGAGCCACGTCAGCAGGAACTCGCGCTGCTTGGACCTTGTTCTGGGATCGGCCAGCAACCGCTGAGCGTGACGAGCGACTTGCTCGCGCGTCTTGAGTTCACCCTTCGCCGCCGCATCGAGCAACGCTTGATCGGGCAGCGAGTCGTACATCGCGAACGAGATGCGGGACGCAACATCGAACGAGTCCGTAGCCTGACTCGCTCCCAATTCGCGATACAAGAATCGAGGCGACTTGAGCGTCAACAACACGACGCGCTTGACCGCTGTTTCGGGATCGGCACCGTCGGCGAAACGCCGATCCACGAAGATGGCTCGTTGTTCCTCGTCGAGTCCGCCAGTGGCGGAACGAAAGGCCCGTTCGACGAATCGGCGGCAGAAACTCTTCAGCTTCTCTTCGCGATCAATTGCGTCGCGCCTCGTGCTGGCGAATTCCTCGTACCGTGACGCGACGAAAGTCGCGACGTCGATGGCCGCATCGGTCGTGGCTTGATCCCATTCTTTCGAGATCGACGTGGCCTTCTCCCAGCCGACGCTCCGATCGTCCGGCGGGAATTTCGTCGCCACGACAAACGCCTCGCTCGGCCGACTGAGCGAGAGGTATCGAGCCGGGATGACTTCGGTGATGCGATGCGGTCGTTGCCACTCCAACGAGATCGACGCGGGAGCCGGCGGCTTCTCCTTGGCCTTCTTGTCATCCACCCCTTGCTTGGCTTTCGAGAATTCCAATCGCAGCGAATAGGTGCGACCGGCCAGTAAAAAGATCGACTCGCGGTGTTCGGTCTCCTTGCCCGATTGCACCCAGTTATCGACCAGCGGCTGTTTGAGATCATTGATCCACAACCGCGCGGCCTGATCGGTACGCACCACGAATTCGTAGTCGCCGGTGTCGGGAGCCGTCACCGCTCCCTCCCAGCGGATCGAGAATTCGTGTGGCTCCATCTTCTCGTCGTCGGGACTCTTGTCTTTGAAGTCGAAGGCCACGACGGGATCGACTCGGTCAATCGCCCGCCCGTTGCCTCGGAAGCTGCGAGCTTTGTAGTACTCGCCGCGCAAGCCTTCTTTGTCGTCACTACGACCGGCTCCACGAAAGCTACCGATCAGATCGGCGACCGCGTTGCGATACTGCCGCACGGTCAGCCGCGACAACTCGACTCGCACCGGCTTGTTCCGAGCTTGCGCGGTCGGCGAATAAAACGTGTCGTGAATGAACTGCGAAACTTTGCGAGCCTCCTCACCGACACAGGTTCCTGGCTTGTCCTCTGGCATCGTCTTGGTGATGTACTCGGTCAACTCGCCGACCGACCGCTCGCCAACCAGCGGATGCGGATAACTCTCGGTTGTCCCTTCCCCCTTCGCGCCGTGACACGAACTGCAAATTTGCTGATAGATCTGCTCGCCCGTCCGATCCGCACCGAATGCGGTTGAAACGCAAAGCAGCATCGACAGAGCGAGAACCAGTGTTGTCTGAGTTGATTGATGCGAAGTCATGATTCAGCGAGCGAGTCCGTAAGAGCTAACGCCGGATGAGTTTTGATGCTACGGGGAAGATCGGCCTCATGCGGCCTGACGCGAAATGTTTAACCGCAACGCCAACGGCGTGCGCGCCGCGGTGGAACGGCTGTCGCAATCGCCAACCGCGCACGCCGTTGGCGTAGCAGTTAAACGTCTTGGCCCCGCGAGCGGTATAACGCCCCTCAATTGGGCCGCACAATCAAACTATGAGTGCCGATCACAATCTGGCAACACCTCAGAAACTTTGGAATGTCGCAGCTCAATGAGACACTGATTTGCGGCTCGTGCGGTTGAACAACCAGCCGTTTGCGTCCGTTGCAAATCTTGGCGGAGGCGTTACAAACTCGCCCCCTTTCGATCATCGAAGCGATAGGGTTTGTTTTCTCTGCACGGCATGGGAGTTTCGACTTGGCTCAGAACCTCTACGAAGGCATGTTCCTGTTGGATAGCGGCAAATATGCCGCCAGCCCGGACAACAGCACGAATCATGTGCTGGAGATTTTGCAAAAATCAGGTGCGACGGTTGTGGCTCATCGCCCGTGGGCGGATGGCAAAATGGCCTACATGGTCAAAGGCCACAAAAAAGGCTTGCACCTTTTGACGTACTTTACGATGCCCCCAAGTGGTCTGACCGAGGTGACTCGGCAAGTGCATCTCAGCGAAACCATTCTGCGTCACATGGTGCTCAAGCACCCGAAGGTGCTCTTCGACGCGATGGTCAACGCACTCAGCGGCAAGGAAGGGACATTCCGGCACGTTGAGAACGTGGATGAAGCACCGCGACCGGCTCGCCGTGGGCGCGAGGACGAGATTCCGATCGAAGGTATTGATGCCTTGGCGGAGATCGAAGAATAACGCTCATCGTGGTCTCGTTTCCTTGAGGCCGATCAAGCCTGCCGCTCACAGAGACGGGAGAACCAAATTATGGCCAGTTTTAATAAGGTCATCCTGGTCGGAAATCTGACTCGTGACCCGCAGGTACGTTACACGCCGAACGGATTGGCTGTGACAGACGTTGGTTTGGCGGTCAATCGTTCGTGGGTCGATAAGCAGACCAATCAGAAAAAGGAAGAGGTCACTTTCGTTGATGTCACACTTTGGGGCCGGACAGCCGAGATTGCGGGTGAGTATCTCACCAAAGGCAAACAAGTCTTGGTTGAAGGCCGCTTGCAGCTCGATACATGGGACGACAAAGAAACCGGTCAGAAACGCAACAAACTGAAAGTCGTGGGTGAAACCATGACAATGCTTGGCAGTCGCCAAGATGGCGACGGTGGCGGTGGAGGAAGCGGCGGCGGACGTGGACGTGGCCCCGGTGGTCCACCGACCTCTTCGGGAGATTACGGCGGGAACTCATACAATCAAGAACCTCCCGACCATTCGGGCGGTTTCGAGCCACCTCCGTCAGGGAGCGATGGCGGTAGCGGTGATGTCCCCTTTTAGTTCTGATCATTCGAGAAAAAATTGAGAGAGTCAGCGAAGATGCCAAACAAACGACATCAGCACGCGGAAGTGAATACCGGCCATCGATCCGTAATCGAGTTGCTGTTGACCGAGGAAATCCCTTCGCTGGGTAAGCAAGGTGATATTGTCCGCGTTCGGCCCGGTTATGCCCGCAACTATTTGTTGCCTTATGGTCTGGCCACCGTCGCCACGGCCGTGAATAAGCGGCGCGTCGAAAAGCACCGGGCCGCACAAGATCAGGTCCGAGCCGATCGTCGCAAGTCGATTCAAGATTTGGCGAACGCCGTCAGTAAGTACAGCGTCACACTGGAAGCCAACGCGACCGCCGAAGGACATCTCTACGGCTCGATCTTGGCCAACGACATCAGCAAGGCGCTCAAGGCGGCCAACTACGCCGTTGAACCGGATCACGTCAAATTGGATGGCCCGCTGAAAGAGCTGGGCATGTACACCGTTAAGCTGCACTTCGCTCACGAAATTGAAACCGAGGTCAAGGTGTGGGTCGTTCCGACCGCCGCCGCAGCAGCCTTGGCAGCGAAGTCATAGCGGACGAAACGTCCTGAAACCTGTTCGCTCAGAGTTCAGAGGATTGAGAACATTTCAGCAGCGGAGGGCAAAGTCCCTCCGCTGTTTGCATTGACGCTCCGGCCGCTCGCCGGACAGGAGGACTGCGATGGCCGCTGCGAATGACGCTCGTGGCTTTCAGGGCAAGTTGCCCCCGCAGAACCTGGAAGCCGAAATGGGCGTGCTCGGCAGCATCATGCTGATGCACGAGGCCATTGACGAAGTCGGCGACCTGCTTATCGCCGATCACTTCTACGCCGACCGTCATCAAAAGATGTTCGCCGCCGTGATGGGGTTGTACGAGAGTGGCGTGCGCGGTCTCGACGCGGTCACGCTGGCCGAGGAACTTGATCGTCGAAAGCAGCTCGAAGAGATCGGCGGTGTCGAGTACCTCGCAAAGATTCTCGAAACGGTTCCCAACGCGGCCCACGCGAAGTACTACGCGAAGATCGTCCGCGACCGGTGGATTCAACGCAGCCTCGTCTACGCCTGCACTGAGATCTTGGAGGAATGCTATTCCGGCTCGCGCGAGACGGACGAGGTTTTGCACTCGGCCGAGCAACGTGTCTTCAGCATCCTCGAACAGCAGGTGAAGGCCGACAAAATCCAGATGAGCGACATCCTGATCGACACTTTCGATCGGATTCGAGCGCGGCTCGAGATGGAGGGGACGATCAGCGGCTTGAGTTCCGGATTCACGGACCTCGATGAAAAGCTGAACGGTTTTCAAGGCTCGGAAATCATCATTTTGGCGGCTCGGCCGAGCATGGGAAAAACGGCGTTGGTCTGCAACATCGCCGAATCGGTCGCGGCGGACTCGAAGAAAGGCTGCCTGATCTTCAGCTTGGAAATGTCCAAGCTGGAATTGGCCGAGCGCTTGCTGTGCATCCGCGCGAAGGTCAACGGCCATCGCCTGCGTGCGGGAACGATTGACGAAATCGAACACGAAGCGCTGATGAAGGCCGCATCAGAACTCAGTCAGACGCCGCTATTCATCGACGATCAGCCGGGGCGTTCGATGCCACAGATCAGCGCGGTCGCGAGGCGGCTGCAACGCCGGTTCGGATTGGGGCTGATCATCATCGACTATTTGCAATTGATCGAACCGGAAGAACGTCAAGCGCCGCGCGAACAGCAGATTGCTCAGATCACACGACGGCTCAAGTTTCTCTCGAAGGAACTGCACATTCCGGTCATCGCCTTGGCCCAGCTCAATCGCGGAGTCGAGAACCGCGAAGACAAGCGTCCGCGCCTAGCCGACCTTCGCGAAAGTGGCGCGATCGAGCAGGATGCCGACGTCGTCATCTTCTTGCATCGCCCCGATATGTACGACCCCGAAGATCGCCGCGGCGAAGCCGACTTGATTGTCGCCAAGAACCGCAACGGCCCGATCGGCACCGTGACGTTATCGTGGCTCAGCGAGTCCATGCGTTTCGGCGATCTGGCCCACATCCAAGAACCCTCCGGAGGTTTCTTTCCCGGCAAGAGTGGTGGGATCGACCGATAAGCCGGACATCAAGAGCTAGGTAACTCGGCGCTCGCGCTCTATCGCGAGGCAATCGCGGCGATCTTGGGACACCGCAGTGTTCCACTCGTCGCCAGAGAAAGGGATGCGCCAAATCCGCGCGGAACGACGAATCCGCTCAGTAAGCCGAAAGTACAGCAGTCAAAAAAAAGACGGAGAGTGTGATGCCGCATCAACCTCCGAACGCCATGCTTAGTTCGTCGCGGCGGACTTCGAGTCCTCGGCTGTCTTAGGCCCTTCCTCAAATACCGGCTTCGAGGCATCCAGGCCGAAGGTCGCGACTCCCGCGAACACGAACGCGATCAATCCCAGCCAGAAGAGATTGTTCCATTCGGCGGCGGTCGGGCTCTCGCCCAGCAAATAGTTGTAGAGCAGCGGGCCGAACGCGGCTCCGAGGTTGCCCCACATGTTGCCCCAGCCTAGGACCGAGCCGACATATTTGCCGCCAGCATCTTGAGCGTACGCCCAGAACGCCGACTGGCCGAGATCCACCGAGAAGTAGATCAAGCAAAACGCGGCCGTGAACGCATACGGTGAATTCAATGCCGATCCCGCTGGCTGACTCGCGAAATACAAGCACATGCCGTAGCCGCCCGCCGCCATGAAGCGCGTGATGATTGGCGGCAAGCTGCGGCTCCATTTCAGTCCAATGCGCGGCAGTAACCAATCGACCCAGCGGCCCCCGATGAATCCCCCCAGAATGCCGATGAGGTTCGGCATCATCACCAGCACACTCCGCTCCAAGATCGGAACGCTGTGCATTTCGATGAAGTACCGCGACAACCAGGTCACCAGGAAGATCCAACCGATATTCGTGCCAATCTGATTCGCGCAGTTGCACCACAGACTGAAGTTCGTGAAGAAAGGCCGTATCGGCAAGCGGCCGGCTTTGGCGGCAGTGTCCGCCGCCGTCGCCAGCCGACCCGCTTCAATGGCCGCTCGCTCTGCCGCGTTGACTCGCGAGTGCTCTTCCGGCCGGTTCCGAAACACCAACCAAATGGCCAGCGCGACAATCACCCCCGACAACCCATAGACGATCATCACCGGCCGCCAACCGCGACCGTAGAGCTTCCGAATCTCGCCGGGAAAGGCCGCTTCGATCAGCAGTCGGTTGAATCGCCGTTGTTCGGAGGATGAAAGCTTGCCGCCGTTCTTGATTCGTTCGGCGAATCCGATTCCCTCTCGCGGTAGATTCACTTTGGCGAAGGCCGCCTCGTCATAAAGTTCTCGCTGGTCGAGCAGCCCCTTCAGCGCCTCGATCAGCGAGCGGCTTTGATCTTCGTTGAGCCGTGACATCAGCGGATTTGCGTTCGTCAAATTGAGCGCCTTCCGAATCTGTGCCCACAACGATTGCCACCAAGGCTTTGCCACGGCTTCGGATTTTTTGGCGTCGACGGCTTGTTGAAGCTGCTTCAGTCGAAGTTCGTCAGCGACGGCCTTGAGCATCGTCGAGAGCGGAGTCTCCCCATTGGTTCCCAGAGAGGCACGGACTTGCTGAATCGCGGCTCCGCCGAGTGGTGTGACATTCTTGTTCAACAACTTTCGATCTTCTTGAGAATCACTCGTCGCGTCGATCGCTTGCCGAACCGTGTCGGAAATTGGTGTCAGTCGCGCGCAGAGCCGCGAGCCGTCCAGCAGGTCTGCCTCGTTGAAATCCACATTCGTTTCGAGGGGCACAAACAACACCATCAGAAACGCAGTCAGGACGGGAGCCATCGCTCCGCCCATACGACCACCGAGACCGACCCATGCGCTGGCGGTCGCTCGCTTCGAGAGCGGCACCCAGCGGCTGATGACTCCCCCGGCCGTTGGGTACGCTCCGGCTTGAGTGATGCCGCACATCAATCGCGCGACCAACAACATCGCGAAGCCCGCGACCAATCCCATTTGAGCGGTGAACAACGACCACGCCACGACGTAGATCGAGAGCATCACTCGCGCACCGAATCGATCGCTCAGCCAACCTGACGGCACCTGAGCCAGTGCGTAAAACAAAAAGAAGAACGGGCCGAGCAGCAAGCTCATCTGCGTCTGCGACAGGCCGAGGTCTTCCTTGATGTAGTCGCCAGCAAACGACACGCAGAAGCGGTCGAGGTACAGCAGGACCGACATCAGCGTCAGCAGCAAAACAATCAAATGCCGGACACCGGACGGACGGGAAGATGCTTCAGACATGGCCGCTCCTTGGCGGCCGGGGCAAGAGTCGAGGGCCGCGAGGCGGACACCCTAGAAACAAAAAACGCTGTGAGCAACGACGAGTCACTCACAGCGTTTTCGGGTTTGCCTAGGTTTGCAGTTGCGGGCCAACGCCTGCCACCACGGCGAGCCAATGCAATTGCAGCACACATGCCAAACATGAATCTATTTTGAAAAAGACCATGAAACCCTGGATTCGCCGAGCCTTTTCAAGATCCCCCATGAGCCGGTCGAGCCGTGAGACCGCTCGTCGAGCCGAGCACTTTGCAACACCTGCGGCATTTTGCTCGCCCCACTGCGGCGTGTTGCAGATTTCCTTGGTCATTGGGTTTTGGAAAATGGGATTTCCTTGGGCATTGGATTTTGGAGATTGGGATTTGGTAGCGGCACATCGTGGTAGTTCAGTGCCCACTCGCGCATGAAGCGGACCTGCTTCGGCCGGATGCGATACACGATCAAGGCCGGATTCTCCAAGCTGCCGAGATACTGGCGGAGCAGCGGATTCGCATCCCAGATGTCTTGCAGGACGGGCCGCTCCGTGACGACCTCCGCGACCCCCGTGATGCGGACCTGATCGTGCCGCTCGTCGAGATAGCAAAGTTCGACATTCGGGTTCGCGGCGATCTCGGCCGTCTTGTGATACATCCGCAAGTTGGCGACGTAGACGATGAAGCCGTCCGTCCGCACTGGTGAGACCGGTCGCACTCGCGGTTGATCCCCGTCGATGGTCGCCAAGTACGGAAACCGGTCGGCCGCGATGACCGCGCGAGCCAACTCCGGCAACCTCGCGAGATCAATCGGTTCGGGCTGCGGCTGAGTCATGACGTCTCCTTTCTGGGGAAGTGGTTGTCGAAAGAATTTCTTCTTCTGGGTTTCGAGTGACTGGTTGGAACTGTGTCCGTTTTTGTCTGAGGTTTTCAATGGTCCGCCGCGGCAGATCATTTTTCGCCCTCCAAATTTCGCCAGCTCTTCCGAATGGCCCAGATGGCTGGCGAAAAATGGAGGGAGCAAAATGGAGCACAAGCGCTGGCGAGATGACACCACTCTCGCCGGAAGACCGGAGCCGTGTCTTCGGGCCGCTCGCCGGATATCTTCCGAAGGACCGGATCGAACGCCGTCGCTCATTCTTTTCGAGGAGCCGCCTGCATGTCTCGGATGATGCTCTGCCTCTGCTTGGCTGGATGTTTTTCGCTCTCATTCACTCTCGCGTCAGCCGCCGACAAGCCGAACACGGACAAGCCAAACGCCAATCGGCTGACGTATCTCGATGAGCCGTCCAATCCGTGGTATCCGCATCGTGACTTCCCGAAGCTGACGACTCCGATGTGGGTCGGCGAGGAAGGAGTCGAGGCGGTCGTGATCCTGGGCATCGATGACATGCGCGGGCATGAGAAGTGGGAGGCCTATCTCCGGCCGATCCTCAACCGGCTAAAGCAAATCGACGGCCGCGCCCCGGTCAGCATCTTCACTTGCTCGATCGACCCGAAGCACCCGCACTTGCAACAGTGGCTGAGTGAAGGGTTGAGCCTGGAGGTTCACACGATCGACCACCCGTGCCCGTTGCTCAACAGCGGTGATCTCGCGAAAGCGAAATCCACGGTCGATCGCTGTACCGATTTGCTCAACGAGGTGCCGAACAATAAGCCGGTTTGTTTTCGGATGCCCTGCTGCGATTCGCTCAACACGCTCAGCCCGCGCTTCTACACCGAGATTTTCAACAAGACGACGCCGCTCGGACGATTCCTGCTGGCGGATTCTTCGGTCATGCAGGTCTTCACGTCGGATGATCCGGCGCTGCCACGCGAGCTGGTATTGGAATCCCTGAGCGGCACGGCGCTAGCCGCCGGTGAATCGCGCGACTCCGCATCAACACCGGCGGCTAGCGCCGTGCCGCTCACGCGCGAGCGTTTCAAAAAATATCTTCCCGCCGATCGCTTCTTCACGAACTACATCGAGAACTATCCCTACCCGTTCGTGGTGGACCGGATGTGCTGGGAGTTTCCGACAGTGCTCCCCAGCGACTGGTCGGCTCAGCATCGCCACAAGCCGAACAATCCGGTGACCATTGAGGACTGGAAAGCGGCGCTCGACTGCACCGTGATCAAGCAAGGGGTGTTTTGCTTGGTCTTCCACCCGCACAACTGGATCAAGCCGGAGCAAATCAACGAACTCATCGACCACGCCGTCACCAAGCACGGCAAGAAGATCAAGTTCCTGAACTTCCGCGAGGCGGTCGAGCGGCTCAACAAGAATGTGCTGGGAGGCAAGTCGCTGAGGAAAATCGGCGGTGCTTCGGCGGGCTATCGAGTGGCCGATCTCGACGGCGATGGCTTCATCGACACTCTCAATGCCAAGTTGATTCCACGTTACTGGAAGCCGGACGCTGCGAATTGGAAACGCGACAAAGAACTGCTTCTGTCGCTATTTGACTTTGAAGAGCCGGACTCCCGTTACGCACTCACGATGGCTCACGATGAGACAAACGCCGGTTGGGGAGAAGTCTCGAAGTTGTTGATCAACTCCTCGAAGCCGGAGCGGACGACTGCGGACTTCAGCCACCAAATCGAATTCTTCACGGGGACCGATTCAGGCAGTGGCATCGCGGGGCATGGGTCGAGTGGTCCTGTTCTTGGCGGACAACCGGCGAAACTGCTCGATCTGCGGTTCATCGATTTTGATAGTCGCGGCGATTGCGAAGCGCTCTTGGAATTCATTCACCCGGCGGACGGCACCACGCGACTGGCTTCATGCGACTCATCGGGTTTGTCGGTGCGAGTGAATTACTTGCCTGTCCCCGCTGACTCCGTCCGCATGGGAAGCACGCGCTTCATCGACATCGACGAAGACGGCGACCTCGACATCGTCTTCTCCGATCACAAGCGATACGGCATCTGGTTGTGGGAAGGAGAATATGAGGGATGGTCGCGCGAGCTGCTGTCCGCCAAACGCGGCGACAAACCGGCCAACGAAGAGTTGCCGCCGATCGTGCGAGTGGATGGGTCGAACAACGGGTTCTGGGTCCACAAGCGGGAACTCGTGTGGATGAACGAGGACACGGCGAAATCGAAAGACCTCGTCGAGCGGCGGTCGTTCGACCAACTGCTGGCCTCATCCCGTAGGTCGGACAATCCTGTCCGACCCGCCACACAAAAATCCCCCGATCCAGAAGCAACAAAGAACAAAAATGATAAGAACAAGACGGACAGGATTGTCCGTCCTACGGAAGGCGACGATCCCGGCCCGAAGTCGCCCGAAGCCTCGCTGAAGATGATTCAGGTCAAGCCGGGCTACCGAGTCGAACTAGTCGCCGCCGAACCGCTCGTCCGCGACCCCGTCGCCTTCGATTGGGGACCGGATGGAAAACTCTGGGTCGCTGAAATGGCCGACTATCCGCTCGGCGTCGGTGCAGGGGAAGAAGCGGATGGCGAGGACAGTGTGGTGCGACGCTCCGCGTCGCAAACTCACGACGCGGAGCGTCGTGCCACACTTTTGAAACAAGCTGGCCACACGCTCGGTGGCGGTCGCGTTCGCTTCCTCGAAGACACCGACGGCGATGGCAAGTACGACAAGTCCACCGTGTTCCTCGACAAGCTCAACTTCCCCAACGGCGTGATGGCCTGGCGAGACGGTGTGCTCATCTCCGCTGCTCCCGACGTGCTGTTCGCTCGCGATACGAACGGAGACGGTCGCGCGGATGAAGTGAAAGTCCTGCTCACCGGATTCGGCGAGGGGAATCAACAACATCGAGTCAACGGTTTTAGCTGGGGCCTCGACAACATGGTCCACTGCGCCAATGGCGACAGCGGCGGGGCGATCAAAGTCGTCTCCCTCGTTCCCACGCTCCGCGTGGGAACGCCGCCCCGCCGCTCCGCGCCCTCAGAGTCAGATGAAACGACATCGCCAGCGGACGATCGTGACGCGGTGCGTCGGAACGAGTTCATTGGAAAAGTGATCGACATTCGCGGCCGAGACTTCCGCTGGAACCCAGACACCGGCGAACTCGACCCGACCTCCGGGCAAACGCAATTCGGCCGCAACCGAGACGACTTCGGCAACTGGTTCGGCAACAACAATGCGAACCCAATGTATCACTTCGTGCTCGACGATTTTTATACCCGCCGCAATCCGCACGTCGCGCCGCCCGATCCGCGCAAGCAAGTCTCGATCACGCCGGGACCATCGCCGGTCTTCCCGATCAGCCGCACGCTCGCGCGGTTCAACGATTTCGCGATGGCCAATCGGTTCACGTCCGCCAACAGCGCGATGGTCTATCGGGATGTGTTGTTGGTTGAGGGGGCAGGGGTCGGGGGTCAGGGGTCAGGAAAGGCAACGGACAAAACTCAAAACACCGACGACTCTTCTTCACTCGGCACTCCCCACTCCGCACTCCCCACTCCGCAACATGTCTTCATCTCCGAACCGGTCCACAACCTGGTGCATCACGAGGTCATGACGGCCGACGGCGTGACCTTCACCAGTCGGCGGGCGGACGACGAGCAGCAATCCGAATTCCTCGCCTCGCGAGACAACTGGTTCCGGCCGACGCAGATCAAGACCGGCCCGGACGGAGCGCTCTACATCGCCGACATGTACCGCCAAGTCATCGAGCACCCGCAGTACATCCCGCCGGCCCTGCAAGAAAAGCTCGACCTGCGAGCGGGACACGACAAGGGGCGGATTTATCGGGTCGTCCCTGTGGCGCACGCGGTTCGCGTGCAAGGATCGACGCACGCGAGCCGCGTGCGCCACAAACCAACGTCCAACTCCAAATTGCTCGACCTGCTTAGCTCACCCAATGGGTGGCAGCGCGACATGGCATATCGGGAGTTGTTGTGGCAACACTCAGCAACCGGCGACGAAGCCGTGGCCTCGCTGCGAAAGATTGTCACCGACGCGACATCGCCGCTCGCTCGACTGCACGCCATCGCGCTGCTGGATGGCTTTAAGGCAATCTCGCTGGCAGATGCTCAGCGAGCCTTGAGTGACTCTCATCCCGCAGTTCGTCGCCGCGCGTTACAGGCCATCGAGAACTTCGACGGCGATCTGCCCGATCCGCTCATCAACCAGCTTTCGCAAATGGGCCGCGATCCCGATCCGTTCGTGCGGATGCAGTTCGCGTACACGCTGGGGCATCCAAAGTTCGGGTCGCTGGGCCATGAGCTTGGCAAACTGCTGTATCGCGAGCGGGATGACAAATATCTCGTCGCGGCGGCGATGAGTTCGATTCATGCGCAGAACGTCGCCAGCGTCGTGGCCAACGTGTTCAAGTCGGCCGGCAAAGAACCGTTGCCTCCGCAGTTGGCGAGCACCTTGCTCGGCTTGGCTTCAACGCTGGGGAACGATCAAGCGTTGCTCAGCTTGATTGAGTCGGTCCTCAACGGTGTCGTCACGACCGAGGCTCAGTCGGTCATGCTGGCTCAAGTGCTGGAAGGTTTGGACCGGCGCGGAACATCCTTGAACCAATTGAAAGGAATCGCTCCGGAACGGCTCGCGCGAGCGGAACAACAAATCGCCGAACGGATCAAAATCGCACGGACGGAAATCTCAAATCTCAAATCTCGAATCTCAAGTTTGAAAGCGGAAGACTCAGATCGAGTGATCACCTCGCTGCCGTTGCTCGGACGGACGCCGGACGATCGCGCGGCGGATGCGGAGTTGATTGGCTCGTTGCTGGTCCCGCAGGTGCCGGCCACGATTCAGTCGGCGGCGATTGGAGCGTTGTCGCGGATCAATCATGCAAGCTCGGCAACCGCGCTGCTGAGCGGTTGGAAGATGCTGACGCCGGGACTGCGACAACAAGTGCTCGACGCACTTCTGAGTCGCGTCGCTTGGACCGATCAGCTTTTGGATCAGATCGAGGCCAAGACGATTTCCACCGCCGAGATCGACGCCGTCCGACGCCAGCGATTGGTTGGGCACACGAATCCCGCGATCAAAGCCCGCGCGGCGAAATTGTTGGATGTCGTCACGAATCCGGATCGGCAAAAGGTTGTTGCCGAGTATGCGGCCAAGTTGAAGGAGCTCAAACAACCGGGTGACGCGACGCGCGGGGCGGAAGTCTTCAAGCAACGTCAATGCGCGGCGTGTCACAAACTGCGTGACATCGGCACGCCGGTTGGGCCGGATCTCGTCGCGCTGACGGACAAATCGACGGCGGCCCTGCTGACGGCAATCCTCGATCCCAACAAAGCCGTTGAGGCGAAATACCTCGCGTATGCGGCAGCCACTAAAGAGGGCCGCATCGTCGTCGGCATGATCGTCGCCGAGACAGGGAACTCCATCACTCTGGCCGGGCCGGTCGGCAAGCCGGTGACGCTGTTGCGAGCAGACATCGAAGAGTTCGTCGCCTCAAACAAGTCGTACATGCCGGAGGGACTCGAACTCGGCTTATGGCTCAACGTCAAAGAGCCAGTGATGACGGCCGAATCCTTGGCAGACCTGATTGCGTTCGTGCAGTCGAGCGGCCCGCCGCCGAAAAAGTTCGACGGCAATCAACCCGAAGCCGTGATCGCCGACGCGAGCGGCACTCTCAAACTTCTCGCAACCAACGCCGAAATCTACGGCAAGACTTTGCTCTTCGAGCCACCGTTCAAGAACCTCGGCTACTGGGGCAGCGTCGATGACCGAGCCGTCTGGACGATCAACGTCGCGAAGCCGGGCAAGCACTCGATCCGCATGAACTACGCCTGCGACAACGGCACCGCCGGCAATGAGGTTGTCATTGAAGTCTCAGGGCAATCGGTCACAGCCAAGATCGTCGGCACCGGCGCGTGGGAAAATTATCAGACGGCGATTCTCGGTGAATTAAATCTGCCTGCCGGCCAGCATCGGTTGACGGTTCGCTCGACCGAGTCATTGAAGAACCACCTGATGGACTTGAAGGAACTTCGGCTGGTGCCGGAGTAAAAACGGTATCACGGCCATCGGCTTTCGGCTCACGGCTATCGGCCGGCCGATACCCGTGAGCCGACGGCCGAAAGCCGTTATCCCCTTTTTAGAGACCGCGTTAGACTGCCGCCCCCGATTCGGAACCGACCTCCTGAGGAACGACAACAAATGACGATGACCGCATTGGACTGGAACGCTCTCGCTGACCGAGTACTCGCTGGAGGCGAAGTGGCTCGCGACGAAGCCCTCTCAATTCTCACCGCTCCCGACGATGACGTTCCCGCGATGATCGCCGCCGCGTTTCGGATTCGACGGAAACACTTCGGACACAAGGTTCACTTCTACTATTTGAAGAACGCCAAGAGCGGCCTCTGCCCGGAGGACTGCGGGTATTGCTCGCAGAACATCGACTCTGAAGCGGAGATCAATCGCTATCCGATGCTCAACGAGCGGAAGCTGATGGAAGGAGCCGCCGCTGCCGCGAGCTTGCAGGCGCGGACGTACTGCATCGTGGCCAGCGGTCGCGGCCCGTCGAACCGCGAGGTCGAGCACGTCGCCAACGTCGTCAAGAAAATCAAAGACGAACACGGTCTGCACATCTGCTGTTGCCTCGGTCTGCTTACGCCAGAGCAGGCGATGACGTTGAAGGCAGCCGGCGTCGATCGCATCAACCACAACCTCAACACGAGCCGCCGGTTCTACGAGCAGATTTGCTCGACGCATTCGTTCGACGACCGGCTGGCCACGCTGCGCACCGTGCGCGAGTCGGGCATGGAACTGTGCTGCGGCCTGATCGCCGGCATGGGCGAGGAGCACGCCGACCTGATCGACGTGGCAATGGAAATGCGCGGCATGAAAGTCGAGTCGATCCCGGTCAACTTCCTGAACTCGATCGAAGGAACGCAGCTTGAGCGAGTCCGCGAACTCAACCCGCGTTACTGCTTGAAGGTGCTCTGCCTGCTGCGATTCACGAACCCGACGGTGGAACTCCGCATCGCCGGCGGCCGCGAGATCAACCTCCGCTCGCTCCAGTCGATGGCCCTGTACGTCGCCAACTCGCTATTCGTCAGCGACTACCTGACGACGAAAGGCCAACCGCCGGAACTCGACTTCCAAATGGTCGAAGACCTCGGCTTTGAAATCATCACCGGCGACCACGAGTCACATAAGCTGTGGAAGGAACGACGTGAGTCTGCGGGTGAGCCTGCCGTTGCGGAGTCTTGCGGGGCAAGTGGCTCGACGTGTTAGTCAACTCGGACAATAACAGAGGACAATCGCATGGTTGACGTGAAAGTCTCGTTGTATCTCGTCTCGCACGAGCGGATTGCCCGACTACAGAAAACATTGACTTTGGCGGTTCTTCCCCGACGGAATGAATTCGTGAAGCTGCGGACCCGCGAACAAGGCGATTACTTCGCGTTCTCCGTCGTTCAGGTCACGCACCGAGAAGACGGGCCACCAGAGATCTGGCTAAATCTGACGAGTTTTGTCGATGGCCGTTCGGTCGCCGATTTCATCGAAGACGGTGAACTCGACGAATACATCGAAAGTTACAAGCAAGAAGTCTGGACTTTCGCATCTCTGGCACCGAACCGGACCTTCAAAGACACGGGGGAGTCGTTCTGGTCGGAGTTAGCGGCGTCGGATGAAGACGGATAATGATTCGGAGGGTAGCACTCTTCTTCGATACGAGTGCGCCTGCGTTGAAACCTTGAGCATCGTGTGGCATCACCAGCACCGCCGAGTCTGTTGCTGAATCGCGAGCGTTCTTTGCCGCAGAGCGGCCTCCGAAAGTCGCCGTGGGCTGAAGCCTACAGATGTCGCTTGCCTGCTCGTCGGCCGACAAATAGAGCGGCTTCATGGCCACGATTACTGTTCCCGAACCGCTGGTGCATGAGATCGACGAACTACGATCCGAGGGCTTGATCGCCTCGGCGGAGGAATTCGCCGAGCAAGCAATCCGCGAGAAGCTCTCGGTAGCTCGCCGAGATCGGCTCACAAATCAAACGCGCGTCTTGCATCAGGGGAAGGCGGAAATGAGTCAGGTCCAATACTGTTCGACACGAGATTTGCGCAGACATAATATAAGAGTTCTCTATTGCGCTATCGCTACGCCATACACATCATTCCGGCATGGCACGGAGGAAGTCGGACAATACGAAGCGGGAGATCCGGGACAAGGATATCACCGGGCAGAAGTATTTCGAGAAGCTATTGTGAGGCACGCCAGCAGTTATGTGATGGATTCCGGCGGATCATGATCAACCTGCTCGACGTCCCTGCCGAAATCGTCGCACTGCTGTGCCAAGACCGCTGGCAGATCGAAGTCTTCTTCCGAAAACGAAGAAGACCAATGGACAAGCTTGGCGGTGGCGAATGCACACTTGGAATTTGTGAGTGTCAGGAAGTTTGGAATCCGGGCCCGCATCGAATCTCAGGCCGCCGCCGCTCCGCGAACTCCCGGCAGATTGTGGCGGGTCGTCAGCAAGTGAATGGCGGCGGTGAGACCGTGCAACGCTTCGTCGATCTGCTGAGTCTCGCGGAGGATTCGGAGGTTGTCGGACAACACGGCTTGAGTCTCGGCCAGCTTCCCTTCGCCGCGAGCGATCGTCTCCAGTGATCGGGCCAAGCCGGAAAAATCGTCGCGCACGGTGACCGCTTTTTCGACAGACTTTTGAATCAGCAGCAAGTGTTGTGCTTGCTTGTCATCCACCATGACCAGCGACTGATGCAGCCGTTCTTCGAGATGGTTGTCGTAGGCTTCGTGTCTCTGCTGCAACACGTTGAGCGCGGATTGCCACGATTGCAGTTCGTGTTGCTGGCGTTGATCGAAGCGTTGAAACAGTTCGTCGAGCGTCCGGCTCCAGAGGTCGATTTGACCTTTCAGCGTTGCACCGATCGACGCCAATGCCTCTTGATTGGCCGACTCCACCACCGACAGGAACGGCAGGATGCTGGGGTCTTTGATCTCGAAACGGTTGAGCAACTCGCGTTCGATCAGCCGGTCGATCGCGTGAATGATGCCTCGCTCGATCCGCTCGCAGACGAAGAGCGCGAACATCATCGTCATTGCCGCCGCGAGTGCGCAGGTCGTCGTGTTGAACGCCGAACCCATCTCGCTGACGACGCCCGGCAGACGCTCGACCAAGTCGTCGAACGAGATGCCGCTGAGTGCCGTGCCGAAGTGAATCACGGTGCCGAGAAAGCCCAACACTGGCGATACGCCGGCCACGAAGCGAATCAATCCGTAACTGGAGTGCGAGTTCTCGTCATCGAGATCGGCGAGATATTGCAGGTGCTCGCGATAGTCGTCGGCGGTCCCTTTCTCGGTGACGAATCCCAACGCGGCGATCAGCCGCTTGCCGACCTTCGAGTCTTGTACCCATTGCGGCTGCGAACGGATGCGGTCGAGCAACACCTGTGCGTTCGCGGCCGGCTCGCGTCCGTTGCGCTGAGGCAGCCATTCGTGTCGCAGAGCGAGGCTCTCTTTCGGGAAGGCCACGATCTTCAGGAGCACATCCATCAGGCCCCAGCAGAAGAGCGAGACGATGACGAACTCGACGGCGTGCTCCGTCGTGTAGCGATACAGCATTGTGTCGCGCAACGGCGTGAAGAAGACGAGCGCGTAGAAAGCGACGGTCGCGACGACTCCCAGCAGGAAGGAAAAGCCCATCCCCTGACGGCGATTGATCGATGGTTGCGATGACATGAGTTGGTCCTTGAAAAGTAACCCGAAGCGTAAGCGAGGGAGTTGATGACCCGTGCCGAATCGTCCCTCGCTGACGCTTCGGGTTACATTTTCTTCTCGTTCCCACGCTCCGCGTGGGAACGACTCCCCGCCGCTCCGCAGCCCGAACGCTCTGCAATGTTTCATGCCGCGAGGAGCGTCAACCCGACGACGCGGAGCGTCGAAGGCGGCGTTCCCACGCGGAGCGTGGGAACGAGAAATCAAAAATCGAAAATCAAAAATCGAAAATCCATTGTCATTGTGCCGCGGATCGGCTGCCGTTGGGGGAGCCCATGATGGGTGTCCCATCTGGCAGCGGTCGCGCGGCGACGGTGAAGCCTTCGCGATGAGCGAGGGCCTGAAGTTTGCGAAACAAAACAAAGCTGTCGGGATAGACCCAGAAAGTGAGCGTGCTCCCCGGATCGGCTTTGCGGAGTTCGTTGCGGAACGCGGAGTCGGGACGCAACGCGACCTCGCTCCGTTCGCCGACCAGATCAGGTTCGGGCTGGAGTTCAAACTGCGACACGCTGGCTCGGACCATGCCGACATGCTGCTGCGTCTCAATGACATAGTTGAGATTCCAGCCGCGCACCGGGCCGACCGAGCCGGAGTACTTCTTCAGTCGCAGGATGACGTCGCGCTGGCGTTCCATTTGACCTTTCATGCGATCGACGAGTTCTTCAATCGGGACGGTCGTGACGGCATTCCCCTGGCAGCGGAAGTGCAGTTCGGTGTCGTTCTCGTTGATGACTCGGCTGACCGGCGTGATGCGGTGTTCGAGTTGTTCGACGCGGTTCGGCTGTTTTTCGGCGGCAACGACTTCCGCCTTTCGCTTCTTGAGTCGCACTCGCACGGCTTGAGCGGCGGCCTCCAAGATGTCGGTCTCTTGTTGATTGCCTCGCAACGCCGCGACCTCGCCTTCCAGATTCGAGGCGAGCGCGGCGATCCGATTGCGTTGTACGGCGTCTTGCGATTGCAGTTCCGTCAGCTTGGTCTCGTCTTCCTGAGCCGCTTGCTTGAGCCGGTCGAGTTCTTGTTGCAACAGATCGGACTTGGATTTCAGTTCGGCGAGTTCGCGTTGCCGAGCCGCTGTTGCTTCGTCATCCACCGGCGGTGCGGCGACGACAACAGGCGGTGCGGTTTTGACGGACTTCGCATCCGGCACTTCCTCGGCGAGGTTGACCGGCGCGGTCTTGGCTCGGATGCCGGCCAGGACCATCAAGATGATCAGGATGCCGACGACATTGGCGACGACATCGAGAAACGAGTCGGAGCCAAATTCCATTTCTTCGCGAGGCTTTTTACGGTGACTCATCGCGCACCTCCGCCGTCATAGGGCGGGCGGCCCGCCTGCCGCTTCAGCTCAGGCAGTCGAGCCGGCTGTCCCGCGCGAGCCGGTGGTGCATCGGGATCGGCATCGAGGTACTCGACGTTCGACACGAGACCGAGGTCGAACAGCGCGGAGTTCAATCGCTGATGAACTTGCTCGCCGCCGGGGAGGACTTCGTACTTGATCGTCGGCACCCAGTGATACCCTTCGCCGGCGCTCGGCCAGCCGGATTGAACGCGGTCCATCGCGAGCAACACGCGGTCGATCAGGCTCTCGGTTTTCACGCCAGGCTCGATCGGAATTTCATACTCGCCGCCGATCATCACACGTCGGGACGAAATGCGAATCGCGATCGCCTTTTCGAGTCCGATGCCGGAGCGCGGCATCAAGTATCTCCGCTTCATGCGTGCGAGATTTCCGTTGCTCGCCGCACCGTTGGTCGCGTTGTTGGCCGCGCGAGGATCGTTGCTTGGCCGTGCGCCGGGACGTTGCGGCGCAGGCTTCGTCGAGGAGGCACCGTCGTCTCTAACTTTCGAGGCTGTGGGCTTCGTCCGCTCTCCGTTCAAGGGAAACGGCTTCGAGTCGTCGTTCTCGTAACGTCGGCTATTGGATTGTGGCAACGGCTCCTCGAAAGGTTCAGCACGGCTTGATGCCACCGTTCCCGTGAGCGGCCGACCGTCGGAGCCGCGCCCGTCAGGAAGCGGTGTTGTCCCAACGGTGGAATCCACTCCCTGACGGTCGCGGTTCCTGGAATCGTTTTTCAGCCCACCGATGCGTTGTGAGTCATTCGATTCGACAGCGTTCGCCGCGAGCGTCCCCGTGAGTGGCCGACCGTCGGAGCCGCGCCCGTCCGGAGCCGGTGTTCTCGCAACGGCGGAAACCAGTCCCTGACGGTCGCGGCTCCTGGAATCGTTGGCCTCAGTCGACTGCGGCTTCGGACGACTGAATCCGTTCGACGAATCGTCGATCTCTTTGGTCACAAACGTCCGCGCGGTTGGATCGAGCTGAAGCTGTTCCCGCTGTTGCTCACGGCTGCGGGTGAGTACCTGCAACATCTTGTCACGCTCGGCCAAGACCTGCGTGACCGCGGTTTGGCAAACTTGCTTGGCTTCGGGATCGGGACGGGACGAGTCAATCTCCATGTCGTCGGTGATCAGCTCGTAACCGTGCGGCACTTTGAGCTGAGTCAGCAAACTCTTGGCGATGTGAAACGCGACTGCTCCATTGGGCCGGACCAGCAGCAAGACATACGGCTCGCGCTCTTTGTCGTTGAGCGCCGCGACATCGGTCTCGAAGGCATCGGTATCTTTGGTCGGATCGGCGTCGGCCGAGTGAACTCGTTCGTAGGCTTTCCAATAGTGGACCAACTCGCGCGATGCGATCAGCAACGGATTGAAGCCGGTGGTGAACCCATTCAGATCGGCGGGAGTCAGGCGGATGTCTTCGGGGAGGAAGCGGATGTAGTCCTGCGTGCATTCGATGAGAATCGGCCGCTTGGTGGTGCCGGTGCGTCCGTCGAATGGCAGAAAGGCGAACTTGGACTTCAACGACTTTTGGCGTTCGACCGCCTTCGTCAGCCGTGCTTCGGCATCCGTCAGGTCGCTTTGCAGCGTGTCGATCTCGGCTTGAAATCGCTGACGCTCGGCGGCGGCGGCCTCTTGCTGAGTCCGAATCTCTTGCAGCCGATCCTCCGCCGATGCGGCTTTGACTTTGGTTCGCATCATGACTGACTGAGCCGTCGCCAAACGGTTCTTCGATTGCGCGAGCTGATTCCGCAGAGCGTTCCGTTCGTCCGTGAGTTGTTCGATTCGTGTCTGCCATTCGGGAGTGGGATCGTCGGCGGTAGCGACCGGTTCCACCGCGACGACGATCGGTTCAAGGACCGGCGCGGGAGTTTGATCCGTCTTCAGTCGTTGCTGAGCGGCGGCTTGTTTGGCTCGATCGACGGCGGCCGCTCGGATGCGACTGGTCGCGACCAACAGCAACAGAATCAGCGAGCCCATCGTGCAGACGAGCACGTCGAGAAACGGAAACAGCGACACCCCGGCGGCGTTGGTTCTGTGTCTGCGGCTCATGGTGCTCCGTGGAGTGGGTGGACTCAGCGTGGGAAGTTGAAAATGTGGGTTGACGATGGTTTGCGTTCGGCCGGGATTTGTTGCGTTTGAGGCCCGAAGGGTCGTGACTCGATAGCCCAGGGCGCTAGCCCTGGGATCGTCGAAACGACGTTGGTCATAAGCCCCAAAGGGGCGTGACTCGCGCGAACGCCAGGCGAGTCGCGCCCCGTTGGGGCTTAAAACCTGCGTTGTGGTGCGTGCCCAGGACTAGCGCCCTGGGCCATCGAGTCACGCCCCTTTGGGGCTGAAGCCACGAAACAAAAGCCACCTGTTCTCGTCCGCCAAGCACCTCACAATGCCAAGCTAGCGTCCGGTTCTGCGACACATCGAACCGGACGCTAGCGCGTTCCGGCTGATGAGCCTGCCTTTCAAATCACGGTCTTGTTCTTTGGCCAGATTCCACGCATCTCGATCGGGCGTTTCTGCCGATCGACCGCAGGACTGCAGTCACTACAAGCGCTACGACCCCTTACATCGGCGCAGATTCGCGAACGGTTGAACCCAATCCGCGGCTTGCTGGGAAGTCAGCCAGCTCCGGCGTCTTTAGCCGCTGCCCGGGGCCGGTCACTGCCACCGGTCGAAGCGGGATCCTCGCGGAGTGCTCTCTGAGCAGATAAGCTGGCACTCACCAAAACTCCGCGCCGTCAATCGAGCGATTTGTGTGGTGCAGTCGCGCGGGAACACCTGAAATAAGCTCAGGAGTGTTTCGATCTCCCCTAGCCCTGGATGCCGCATGAACCACAACGCCAGCAATTCCGCCGCGCTCAATCGTGCCTGTCGAAAAGCGTATCTCCGACTTCTGCCACTGTTGTTCGTGTGCTATGTGATCGCTTACATCGATCGAGTCAACGTGGGCTTCGCGAAGTTGCAGATGCGCGAGGCGCTCAATTTCTCAGAGACCGTCTTCAGCATTGGGATGGGGATCTTCTTCATCGGCTATTTGCTGCTCGAAATCCCTGGGACGTTGTTGGTCGAGAGGTGGAGTGCGAAAAAATGGATCAGCCGGATCATGATCACATGGGGAATTTTCACGATCCTCACTGCCTGGGTGAAGACGCCGTTGCAGTTTTATACGGTGCGTTTTTTATTGGGTGTGGCCGAGGCGGGCTTTTTCCCCGGTGTGATCGTGTACCTCACTCATTGGTTTCCCAGGTCGCAACGCACGAAAGCCTTGGCGTGGTTTTTTATCGGCACGCCACTGGCACAAATCATTGGCCCACCAATTTCCGAATGGCTGATGCGGATCGGCGTGGATTCACCGGCAGTCCTGGGCTTGGTCGGTTGGCAGTGGGTGTTTGTGTTTTGGGGACTCCCCGCGATGCTGCTGGGGTTGGTGGTGCTTTTTTGGTTGACGGATCGGCCACATCAGGCTCACTGGTTGACCGAAGAAGAACGTCAGGCGCTGGAATCCACATTGGCAGAGGACCGGGCCGCGCTCGGCGGCGGGCATTCGCACATGACAATTGGCGAAGCCCTGATGAACCGCAAGGTCGTGGCGCTGTCGGCCGCTTACTTTTTCGTGGTGACGGGCAACTACGGCGTCGAACTGTATCTGCCGACCATCTTTAAGGCGTGGTACAATTTGGATTTCAAGGATGTGGCTTACCTCGTGGTCATTCCCCCGATCGGTTCGGTGATCGGGCAACTGCTGGTGGGCTGGAATTCGGATCGCACAGGCGAACGCCGCTGGCACGCCACGCTGCCGATCGTTCTGGGAGCGATCGCCTTGGCGGCCACCCCGTTCAGCGAGGGAACGCTCTGGCTCACGGTCGCTCTGTTCACTTTGGCAATGACGGGATTGAAAGCGTATCTGCCGGCATTTTGGTCGCTGCCCAGCCTGTTTTTGACCGCCACTGCGGCAGCCGCGTCGATCGGCATGATCAATTCGTTTGGCAACTTGGGGGGAGCGGTGGGGCCGATCACGATTGGATTCCTCAAGGACGCGCTGGGAGAGTTCAAATACGGAATCTGGTTCTTGAGCGGTTCAATGCTGGTCTCCTCGGTGGTGATCTTCTCGCTGCGCTTTAAGAGCGAATCTAACAAGCCGGAAGCGGAATTGACGAATGCTTCTTGTCCCAACGCCAGTGAATCGAGTCGCGCGCCGCGGATCGAGCCTTCCGCGCAGGCGTAAAACGACCTCAAACCCAGAGACAAGAACAAGGCGATCGGCGGAGTGTACTTCTCATTCCTGGGCGTGATGGGCGTGCTCATGTTTGCCGGTGTCGTCGAGTGTCCGAGCGGCAAAAGTCGGGAGGACAAAGGCCGAACGATGCTCTGTTTTCCTCTGGACTGCAAACTGTGAAAGTTTTTTATGAGAAGAATTTCGGTTTCGATTTGGCGAAGTGCCTAAGTCGTCGCTGCTGATGCTGTGGGGAAGGTGAAGCGAAGTCGGCTCGCCGGAAGTCAGCAGAATGATGGGTGGGCTGAGAATGATGTGAGATTGCATAGCGTCATCCCAATCAGAACTCGCCAATGTTTTGGTTGCGGCCCGGCCGCAAGGGGTCTTTCAAGCAGGCGTGGAGCCGAACCGCGATTCCGCCTTGATCGGAGCCATTGTGAGGGAAGATTTGGATCTCCTCATCGTCCCCGTGACGCAGTGTCTGTATCCGCGCGATCCGAAGATGATTGTCACGGAAATTGAATAGATGTCACCGGCCTTCCGGTCGGCTCCCCCACCGATCAGGCATCATTGGTCCCTACAAATCGGTATCGATGCCCTCGGTCGTTATCGCGTGCTCGGGCCCTGCCATCCGTGCGGAATCTCCTTTCCACAGTTGTGCAGGGCATTGGGTTTCGCACGGATCGCAGGGCCGGAGGCAGGAAACATTCCGCGTAAAGACGACAACGATCTCGTCCGCGCAACCGACTTGTGTAGATACCAACGAGGCTCACTTCAGACCGACAAACAAAGGGAACGCTAATCAACACTCATCACACAAAGACTGTGGTTTGATTAGCGAAAATCAGCGTTGATTAGCGTTCCCAATAACCTGACTCATTCGCTTCAACTTTCGAAAGCGACGAAGTCCAATGAGGCCAGCGCGGCGAGGGAGAAGAAATCACGAATTGCGGCGTTCGTGGCCAATCAATGTTCCGCCGACGCACGATTGGCGGGGCAATCGGAAATTCCTTTCGGACCAAAACGGTCAGGCTTCAGCGAACTTCCGGCCGCATCGGATCACGACCGGTCAAACCACTTCATGTGCCGTTCCACATCCGCCGAATACTCGACCATCTCGTCCTCCCTGACGACTTGAGTTCCAGCGGTCTAAAACACATCCTCCATTCCACGACATCGGGAAGTTATTGCCACTCGGTTTCTAAGCGACATCTATGTTCCTAAGCGACATCTATGGCGACAACTCGATTCCTGAAAAATCGCCGGACGGATTGTCTTGGCGATGACCTTTGCTACCTCAACCGCAGGCGCTTCCGCTCGCTTTCGAGCAGAACGACTTTGCGCAGGCGGATCGTCTTCGGTGTGACTTCGACGTACTCGTCGTCCTCGATGTATTCGAGGGCCATCTCCAGAGACATATCGCGGGGCGGTTTGAGGATGATGTTTTCGTCACTGCCGGAAGCTCGCATGTTGCTCAGCTTCTTCTCTCGGATCGGGTTGACGACCATGTCGTTGTCGCGCGAGTTCTCGCCGACGATCATCCCTTCGTAAACCTCGTCGCTCGGCTTGACGAACAGGTCGGTGCGCTCTTGCAGTTTGCCCATCGCGAACGCGACCACTTTGCCGTTCTCTTGGCTGATCAGCACGCCGTTCGGGCGGTGCGGGACTTCGCCTTCGCAGGGTTTGAAGCAATCAAAGCGGTGATGAATGACCGCTTCGCCCTTCGTCGCGTTGAGCAATCGCGTTCGCAAGCCAATCAGGCCGCGAGCGGGGATCGAAAACGTCAAATGGCTGATGCCATTCTCGCTGGCGACCAAGTCGAGGAGTTGTCCACGACGAGTACACGTCGGTTCCATCACGGCCCCGACGTATTGGGACGGGACGTCGATCGTCAGTGTTTCAAACGGTTCATTCTTCTTGCCGTCGATGGTCTTGATGATGACCTGCGGCTTGCCGACCGAAAGCTCGTAGCCTTCGCGGCGCATCGTTTCGATCAGCACCGAGAGATGCAGGATTCCTCGGCCAGAGACGAGGAATTTTTCTTTCGAGCCGGCCTCTTCGACGCGTAGGGCGACGTTGTGTTCGAGTTCGCGGTCGAGCCGATCGCGAATGTGGCGGCTGGTGAGAAACTTGCCGCCGTCCTTGCCGGCCAGCGGCGAGTCGTTGATCGTGAAGAGCATCGACAGCGTCGGCTCATCGACTTCGATGCGCGGCAAGGCTCGTTGTTGGAAGCGATCGCAAACCGTGTCGCCGATCTCCGGGTTGGGCAGGCCGATCAGAGCCACGATGTCGCCCGCTTCGGCACCCTCGGTTTTCAGGCGGCCGAGCTTGTCGAACAGGTTGACCTCGGTGATCTCACCGCTCAGGGCTTTGCCATCGGCCTTCATCACGGCGATTTTCTGGCCGGTCGTCACGCTGCCGCTGACGATGCGGCCGATCGCGATGCGGCCGACGTATTCAGACCACTCCAGCGTCGTGACCATCATTTGCAGCGGGCTGTCGGGATCGACGATCGGGCCGGGGACGAACTCCAGCACCTTGTCGAGCAACGCTTGCACGTCATTCGTGCGGACCTTCGGATCGTCGGTCGCGTAGCCTTCGCGGCCAGATGCGAACACATACGCGAAGTCGAGAATGTCGTCATCGGCACCGAGTTCCACGAACAGATCGAAGACCTCGCTGAGCACTTCTTGCGGCCGAGCTTCCGAGCGGTCAATCTTGTTGACGACGACGATCGGCTTAAGGCCACGCTCGAACGCCTTCTGGGTGACGAAGCGCGTTTGCGGTTTCGGCCCCTCGAAGGCATCGACCAGGATCAGCACGCCGTCGGCCATGTTGAGCACTCGCTCGACCTCACCGCCGAAGTCGGCGTGGCCGGGGGTGTCCATGATATTGATCTTCACGCCCTTGTAGTTCAGGGCGATGTTCTTCGCGAGAATCGTGATGCCCCGCTCACGTTCGAGATCGTTCGAGTCCAACATGCAGGTTTCGCGCAGTTCGGAGTCGCGGAACTGACCGCTCTGCTTGAGCAGCGCATCGACGAGCGTGGTCTTGCCATGATCGACGTGCGCGATGATCGCGATGTTGCGAATGTCGCTGCGGCGTTGTGGCATCTCCGGTTCGGGAGCAGGTTCCGGTTTCGGCATGTGCGTGTGACCGTGAGGGGTCGTGGGGGTGTGCAGAGACACTTTGAGTGGGCGATCCAAGGTCGCTGAGGCGGACATGCGAGATCAGTTCCGTGGGAGAAAAAAGCGGGTGGGCCAAACCGAGGCAAGCTCGAAGGGGCGGGGACTATAGCGGTCGGCCGAGTGACCCGAAAGCCGATCTTCGCCCGAAGCGCGATGAAAACCTCGTGAAATCCTGCCCAGTTCTGAGGATTGTCAGGGTTGAACGACGTTCGAGGTCTTCGGATTCAACCTCGCTTCCGGTCGAGTCGGCTGCGATGGATCGAGCGGCTGAGTCCTGATCGCGTCGGTGATCGAATGCGTTTCGAGCGATCGTCGCGGCATGGTCCGCTGCAACCGTGAGCCAGCCGGACGATGATCGGTCGCCGGACCGAGCGAATCATCGGGGAAAGGATCGTGATAGTTCCACAACGCTTTGTCTTGATCACTGCTTCGCGGCACGAGGTCCGGGACACGAGTGTGAAAGGGATGGCACCCACTCAACCCGGTCAGGCACGCGACAGTGAATAGACAGCAGCGGAACAAGACCAGACCTTTCGATTTCAGGCACCACTTCGAAACGAATGACACAGGCGAGCGGGGTGGCGTCAGCCCCCAGTTGTGGTGATTGCACCGGGAGCTGACGCCACTCCGCTCGCCAGGACTTCGCAGATATATCCGCAAACACAAAATCTCGAATAGACGGGTTTGATGGCGAACCCTGAGAGGACGTACGACGCACTTTGCGCCACTGACGATTTCGAGCATCGCCCCATCGACCTTGCGTCGATGGAGCGCGAGATGGAGGGCTAGTGCCTCAGTTCGTAGTTGATCTGCCATCACAACGCGAGTTTAGCCAGTTCAACTTTTGAGAGTCGGTTCGGACGGCGGTGGGGCGGGCAGAACGGAACGACTGACGAACGAGAGACTGGATTTCCCGTATAGGTCCAGTCGAATGGGTGAGCCATCGTCTCGTTGAAGTATTTCAA
>JBJXEX010000063.1:0-4589 GCA_046156195.1 Planctomycetaceae bacterium
GTAGCCGCGTTCGCCAGACCGCGGGATCGGACACCCCGCGTTCTGGCGAACGCGGCTACGAAAGTGTGCAGTCGTACTAAGCAGCCCGTGGATCGGTTCGTTCTGTTTTGGTTGAGCATCGCAATCCTCAGCGGACTCTACACGAGCGGATGGCTGCTGCCGCTGACTCAGCATTTGCCGGGCTTCAGTTACTTCCAAGGATTGGGACGCTACGGATTGCTCACGACCTGGTCGGTCGCCGTGCTGGCGGGTTCGGTCGTTGATCGTTTTCTGCGATCGCCGAATATCCCACGCTGTTTGGTGTGGACGCTGATTTGTGGCTCGATGTGGTCGTTGTGCTCGTGGTACTTGCTTGGTGACGACGTGGCCGCCGTGATGACCGAAGTTCCCACGTTCAGTCCGCTGACGTTGCTGGCGACGAATGCCCACGGAACAGGACCGTTGATGGCTCAACTGCAACTCAGCGTGTTGATGGCCGCCGTCATCGGCGTCAGCGGGGTGTTGTGGTGGCTCTCGGAGCGGCCGATCGCGATCGACGCGCGCGTCGGATTGATTGGTCTGGTGCTGCTCACAACGGCCGTCGAGTTCTGGACGATCAGCCGACTGGTGACGTTCACACAGATCGTGGCGACGCCGCCGCTGAAATCTCTGGAACGAAGTCCGGTGCGACAAAAGTTGTTGGAGGCGGCGCAGACTCGGCCGACGCTCCGGCTGTTCGCACCGGGAGCCAACTTGCCAAGCACACTGGGCGTGTCGAGCACACCGATCTATCTCACGTTCGGCCCGGCCGAGTATGTGGATGACTCGTTGCGTCAACCGGACGACTGGCTGAGTCACGGCGGCATCACGCATCTGCTGAGCTTTGAATCGCAGCCGCTTACCGAGTCGATGCGGCTCATCTGGCAAGGAGACGACCCCTTCCTCAATCGAGCCTGGGGCCGATCGGGGCAACCGTTGTACTTGTATGAGTTCCAGCAATCGCTCGGCCGCGCACAGCTTCGTGCATCGGACGGCCAAGCCCTGTTATTGAATTCCAAGTTGACGTCATTCAAATCGCGATCCAACGCCGTCGAGTGCGAAGTGGATTTGAATCAGCGCGGGGTGCTGGTGCTGCTGGACCTCGACTATCCCGGCTGGTCGGTGACAGTCGATGGCCAGCCGGCCGAGCCGCTGCGAATCGACAAGCTGTTCCGAGGCGTGAAACTCGAAGCCGGTTCGCATTCGGTGGTTTGGAGTTATCGACCGCGTTCGGTCTTGGTCGGAGCGGCGATCAGCGTGGTCACGCTGTTGATGCTGGCCGCGGCGGCTCATATCCGCTTCTGGCATCCCCAGCGATTGGCCTGGCTGGACGAGAAAGGCGATCCCTCGCGCGGCCACCAATAAGACAGGCGCACGCGGCGGCGTCAGCCCCCCGGTGCTGCGGAGAAGACACTCGGCCCCGCAAGCATTGCTTGGTCTGTTCGTCATCAGTCAGCAATGAGAGAACTCGACTCGTTACAAAAAAACGCCTAGCCTCCGTGACCGACTGGAGCTGCCATGAACTACGAAGTGATCATCTTCTGGAGCGACGAAGACCAAGCCTTTATTGCGGAGGTTCCCGAACTGCCCGGCTGTCTGGCGGACGGAAAAACGTATGAGGCGGCGTTAAAGAACGTGCGTCAAATCAGTCGCGAGTGGCTACAAACCGCCAAGGAGTTGGGCCGCCCGATTCCCCAAGCCAAAGGCCGGTTGCGCTTCGCGTGAACTCCGCGATAATGCGAGCAACCATTTGTCTGAGTTGGTTGGGACGGTCGCGTCCGTTTGATCGCCTCAAGCCAATTCAGATGAGGGTGTGGAGCGAATTCATGATTGCCGTCGCAAAATTCCGAAATTTCAAGGCGTTGCAATGCGTTGATGTCGAGCTTGCACCGCTCACGGTTTTCGTCGGCCCCAATGGGAGCGGTAAGACCAGCATTTTGGAGGGCATCTATCTTGTGTCACAAATCGGACACAAATCGCCGCGTAAACTCTTCGTCGCGGCACGCTCGCCCTGTTTATTGGCGACGGGACGATTGCCGAAGGACGGTCCATTTCAATTTGACCAAATGGAACTTTCACTGCGACTCACGAATGAAAACGAGATGCAGTTGGAGTTCGACTTGCCGGCGAATCGGAATAGTGGATTCGACTTGTTGTTGAAGGCCAAGATTGGTGACTCGCCATTCGAACATTCCATTCGGGGATTCGCCCTTGATTCGTCCAGGGACTCTCAAATCCCAAGCATCGTAAAAAACGCGGTGTTACTTCGGTTGAGTGCCGACGAAATTGCTAAGCCATCCTATAGCCGCGACTCATCACCGCGCGTCGAATTCAACGGTGAAGGAACGGCATCCATGCTCGCGCATCTCAAGCTGGCGGATGACCCCGGCTACGCCCAGATCGTTGAGGGTCTGCAAAGTCTCGTTCCGACCGTCACCGGAATTCGTCTAAAGCCCACGCAAGTCGAGAAGGTCGTCATGGAGGAAGTGACGATCGGCGATGAGACCAGAATGTTCGATCGGCGACGAACTTTCCCGGGCCACGAAGTACTGTTCGACACGCAGGCTGGTGAGCGTCTACCCGGCTCGTTGATGAGCGAGGGAACTCTCTTCTGTTTGGGATTGCTGACGATTCTCTATTCGCCATCGCGGCCCGAATTGATTCTGCTGGATGACTTGGGAAGTTGCTTGCATCCGAAAGCTCAAAAACAGGTCATCGACATCATTCGCCAAGTTCAGCGTGAGAATCCCGCCCTTCAGGTCGTGGCAACGAGTCACTCGCCCTATCTGCTCGATTGCTTGCAGCCCGAAGAAGTCCGTGTCACGACGCTCGATGAAAATGGGTATCAACTCTGCGCGAAGCTGGGCGACCATCCAGAATTTGAGAAATGGAAAGAGGTCATGACTCCGGGAGAATTCTGGAGCATGGTCGGTGAGAACTGGGTGACTCCGACGGCAGAGGTGGCGCAATGACGACGCTGGTAGGAGTAGTGTGCGAGTCCGCCGCTGACCAACGAACGGGGTGCGATCTGGCCGACCGCGTGCTGATCGAATCGCCAAATGGAATCGCGGTAGATCGTTTGACGGAGTTGCGGGCTTGGATCGGAGCGAATGAATCGCCGTCACTGCTTCTCGAATGGCGACACGTCGGAGATTTGGCCAAACAGAAGCGGATCAAAGTGCATGGCCATTTCGACGGAGTGCCGGGTGAAATGGACGCACACGCGACTCGACTGGCGCTCCGCCTTTTCTATTCCCTGAAGCAACCGCCCAACGCGGTCATTTTGCTGCGTGATCAAGATGGCCAAGACGAGCGGATGCGAGGCATGCAGCAGGCACGGAACGATTCGAAGAATCCGTTTCCTGGAGCCGTCGTGATTGGTTTCGCACGCCGGATGCGTGAAGCGTGGGTTTTGACCGGGTTCAATGCGAGGGCAGGTTTGGAGAAGAAATTGCTTCGTGAACTCAGCGATGGCAACCACGGACTTGGCTTCGATCCAACTCGTCATTCGGAACGTCTCCAGTCGAGCGATCCAGCGAACTCGCGGTCACCGAAATTCGTTTTGCAAAAACTGACGGACGGTCAGCACGACCGAGAAGAAGCTTGTTGGACCGAAACGAGCCTCGCCGAACTGAGTCAACGTGGTGTGGCTTGCGGATTGACGGCTTATTTGGATGAGATCGGACAGATTCTTTTACCGATCGTTGTCGCATTGAGTTCGTCATCCAGATGACCCTCGCTGTATCCGTTTTGTCTCTGCCATCGCCGTAGGTCGAAGTGCTGTACCGCATCGTTGTCCGCCAGAAGATCGGAGAAGGTCTCGACGACATTCGTGCTGGCCGAGTCGTCCCTCACGACGAAGTCTTCCGTGAGCTGGAAGAGGATGACGACGAATGACTCGACTCGTTTGGGCTGTGACCGCGCAGCGCGACCTCAAGACGATTCGGGACTACTCGTTGCCGCCGTAGGCGGCTTCCTCCTGACCGGGAAGTACCACGGGCCGCCGTTACTTCACTGGTTCAAGCCGGAGGCTTGGTAGCAATTAGCCGGTGGTTGAGCGAAGCGATACCACCGGACGCGATGAGGCAATTCGTCATTGATCCCGAAGGGATCACAGCACACGGCTCAAACGGCTGGCACCCCTACCGGGGTGCGGTTGCATTACGATCGTGAACCGGTGGTGTCGCTGCGCTCAACCACCGGCTAATGGCTGTGAACCCTTCGGGTTCAATGTCCGACGACACGATAACTATGCCAGGATTCGCTTCATCCCTTCCGTCATTACGTCGTCAATTTCTGGTTCGCAGAAGGCGACGCTGACTTCGTAGCCGCCGTTGGGGTATTCCTCTTTGACCGGGATGTACCACGGGCCGCCGTCGCCATAAGCGGCGGTGCAGACGAAGTTGTCTTTCGCGATGTTCTGAGCACGGAGTTGGTATTCGATGAACGACTCAGCGGGGAGATGCAGCAGCTTCACTCCGCCGATGTGCAGAGAACTGAGCACGATCGGGATGCGTTTCTCAAGACGGTGCAACCATGAGAGCATGTAGCTCGGACGGTTGCGGCTCACG
>JBJXEX010000094.1:0-15425 GCA_046156195.1 Planctomycetaceae bacterium
CTCTTGCTGCGGACTCGACCACACACGACGACTCGCTTCCATGCCAATTTGACTCCTTTTCAAAGGGAGTCAGTATTGCGCAAAACCTGTGCCAATCACGGTAAATCTAAAGTCAGTGCCATTGGGCTAGCGCCGCCCCGCTCGCCAAGAACTCGACTCGTTTCCACGCCCCGTGTGGAAACGCAATCCTCGACGCGAAGCGCGGCAACGAGACGCTTCGAGCTACTTGCGAGCCAGCTTGTGTTTCAGCGGCAGCCACGCGCCGTTCTCTTGGCTGCTGGCGACGCATTGTTGAATGAAATACATCCCTTCGACACCATCGTTGACGTTCGGGTAGATCGTGTTGACCTGCTCCCACGCTGCGCCGGTGGCGCGGGCGACAATGGCGTCGTAGGCCGAGCGATACACATTGGCGAACGCCTCGAAGAATGCTTCGGGATGTCCTGCGGGAAGACGACACGCGGCCTTGCCGGCATCGTTCATGTGCGGCGCGTTCGGATCGCGCGTGTAGATCGCGTGCGGCTGACCGTTGCGTCGCAGCGTGAGCACATTCGGCTCCTCTTGCCGCCACTGGATCGCTCCCTTGGTCCCGTCGATCTCGATGAAGAGGTCGTTCTCGCGACCGTGCGAAATCTGGCTGGCGGTGACAGTTCCCAGTCCACCGTTCTCGAAGCGAACGACGGCGTGGCCGTAATCGTCCAGCTTGCGACCCGGCTCGAAAACCTTCAGATGGCACGAGACCGATTCCGGCAGCAGGCCCGTCATGTAACGGCCGAGGTTGTAAGCGTGAGTCGCGATATCGCCGAAGCAGCCCGCCGCTCCCGACTTGCCCGGATCGGTGCGCCACGCCGCTTGCTTCTGATCGCTCTCTTCCAGCCGCGTGCGCAGCCAGCCCTGGATGTAACACGAACGCACGGCCTGAATCTCGCCAAGGTCACCGTTCAAGATCATTTGCCGAGCCATTCGGACCAGTGGATATCCGGTGTAGTTGTGGGTCAGGGCGAAGACCGCGCCAGACTTCGCCACGAGTTCCGCCAGTTGTTCGGCTTCTGCCAGGTCAAACGTCATCGGCTTGTCACAGATCACATTGATGCCCGCGCCGAGAGCGGCCTTGGCGATGGGAAAGTGCGTGTGGTTGGGAGTCGCGACGGTGACGAAGTCGATCCGCTTGTCGGCCGGCAGCTTCGATTCTTTCTCGACCAATTCTTCGATCGAGCCATAAGCCCGATCGGGCTTGATGTCGTAAGCAGGCGCGGAGGCTTTGGCCTTTTCGGCGTTGGACGAGAGCGCGCCGGCAACAAGCTCGGCCCGATTGTCGAGAACTGCGGCGGTTGCGTGAACGCGGCCGATGAACGCTCCCTGGCCGCCGCCGACAAGTGCCATCCGAAGTTTGCGGTTGAGTGCGCCGTTAGTCGTTTCCATGAGGTCAATCTCCGGTCAATGATCCGCGAAAAAAACAGCCCTGCACGGGCGGGCGGATTACACGGCTGGTGCGAGCAAAAATCAACCAAGCCATCGAGCCGATGGTAAACGCGAAGGCGACCGGGCAGGCGAATTCTTAGAGCCGCAACCGTCAGGGAGCGGTCCTACGGCTTGATCGATCACCGCTCCCTCACGGTCGCGGCTCAAATCTTCTCTGCCTCGGAGTGACTCGACTCCTGACGCACGCGAGCCGCATGCGCCACACACGTCACGCCGCGTGCGAGGCGGTGACGGACTCCATCGTGAGGATCTCTTCGATGATCGAAGCGTAATCCTGCGCGCCGGCAGATTTCGGTTCGTAGTCGAAGATCGACTGGCCGAAGCTTGGCGCTTCCGCCAACTTGATGTTGCGGCGGACCTTCGTTTGAAAGATCCGCGCGTTGGCCCACGGAGCCTGCGGATCGCTGGCTCGTAAGAAGTTGGTCAGGTCGGCGATCACATCGCTGGCCAGTCGCGTGCCGGTCTCGAATAGACAGATCGCCACGCCGGTGACGCGCAGTTCGCGGTTCAGCCGCCGAGTCACTCGCGCGGTGGTCTCCAGCAACTTGGACAAACCTTGCAACGCGAAGAAGTGCGGTTGCAGGGGGATCATGACCTCTTTCACGGCGGTCAGGGCGTTGATCGTCAACACGCCCAGCGACGGCGGGCAGTCCAAGATGATGTAGTCGAGCGTTTGCGTTTGCACGAACTGCTGCATCGCGGCGCGCAGGATCAACTCACGATCGGCCACGTTCGCCAGTTCGACTTCGACGGCGGCTAGTTCCGTATTGGCCGGCGCGACCCACAAGTTCGGGGCCACGAGTTGCCGGACTTCCGCGAGCGTCTTCTCGCCGGTGAAGACTTGATAAATCGTCGGCGTGGTACCGGTCGGCTCGACCCCCAAGTGCATCGAAGCGTGCCCTTGTGGATCGAGATCGATCAAGCAGACCTGGCGTCCGCGAGCGGCCAACCCCGCCGCGAAATTGACGGCGGTCGTCGTTTTGCCGACGCCCCCCTTTTGATTCATGACCGTGATCGTACGCATGAGATTCCCTTCCCCCAGTCGGCCGACAGCGATGCCCACCAAGCGGCCTGTTGAATGCTCGTTGAACCGCAAGCTGGAGGCGTGCGCGTTCGACAAGCTGGGTGCTGCTCGCTGGCCGCGCGAACGCGCACGCCTCCGGCTTGCGGTTCAACGAAGTAAACTCGACAAGCCTTGAGCGGCGGACGTTAGTGCAACCGCGACAAATCTCGGAAGACGAGTTCCCCTGTTCGTTGTGGAAACCTCCCGGTAGATTGCGACCCACTTCCCAAACGACTTGGCCAATTGGCCTGTGCCCATTCGCTTACTTGGAGATATCTCGTGGAACCAACTGCTCCCCAAACGATTTCCGTCCCTTCGTCCCGCAAGTTTCCGAGCGCCATTTGGTTGCTCGCCGGCATGTTGCTGGGGTTGGGCATCGCGGCCCTGTGGCCGAATCGTCCGCTGACCGCGGCGACGTCGGATCGCAATGAAAAATTCGGGATGTGTACCGTCTATGTCGCGGATGGTTTGGAAGCGGTGTTCGTGCTCGACTTCTTGACCGGGCGGCTGACAGGAGCCTGCTTGGGAAAACAGGGCAATCAATTTGTGGTGTTCTTTGAAGCCAACGTCGCTGCGGATCTACAAGTGAAGAGCGCCAAGCCGCAGTACGCGATGGCCGCGGGATTGGCACCGATCCGTGCGACCGCGGGAACTCAACCGGCCGCAAGCGTGATTTACGTCTCCGAGATGACGACCGGGAAAGTGGGCTGCTACGGAATTCCGTTCAAGCTGCCCAACGCGCCAAACCCCGTTCCGCTCAAGCTCGCCCCGCTGGGCTTCTACACCTTCCGCGACGCGGCTCCGGTGGAGTAACGCGCACCGTTCGGATCAGTGAGGCTCGCGATCGTTTTCAACATCCCGGCAAGCCGGATCGGGCCAATTCGATAACTGAGCAACTCCAAAAGTTTCTGACGCTGCCGGATTCGATGTCTGACAAATTGACGAGTTCACGGCGTTTGCAATTGTCGGCATCCGTTCTCTTCTCAAAGAGGAGGAGGGAGCCGACATGGATGTTGGGACGAAAACTCGACAGAAGTCCGAGCCTTGATGCACGAGCCGTTCCAGCCGCGGCCCGAGTTCTTTCCGGCGGGGATCTCGACTGACCGGCGGCTGACCGAGTCCATCAGCGCTCCGACGAAAATCGCCAACGGGGTTGGGCACCGCTGCTAAACTTCATCCCTTCGCCCTGCTCGTCAACCGAACGCCCTCTGACGACACGTTCTGCGAACTTCGTTCGGCACGATGCTGCCTCTCGATTCGTCACCGATCAAGAATCGTCAGACGATGCGAGCGACTGGCACCGATGGGAAGCCAACAAATCTGGTTGCAGGAGCGGTTGTAAAAACCTGCTGGCTTTCGGGGTCACACGCTGACAACCGAGCGACACGACGACTCAATGTTCAATCGCCCGGACACTCTTGGCGATAACGGGTTGCGTGCGTATATTCCCGCCCCAAACGAAAATCCTGCCTGGTGGTGTAACGGTAGCACGAGTGACTCTGGATCACTTAGTCGAGGTTCAAATCCTCGCCGGGCAATTTCCGAACGCTCGTTGTCAGCCAATGACAGCGGGCGTCGTTCGTTAGACAGCAACCGCCGTTGCGTCGAACGAGTTGACGCGGTCAGTTTCTTTTGTAAATGCGACGTGATGCCCAGCTTGGCCAAGTCCCGTTCCGACTGCGGCAGCGCAGCAAGTGCGAGCCAGCAATCGAGCCACAGCTTGCGGCCTTGGAAGTCCCCGTCGATCTTGTCGAATCGGTGGCTTATTTGCGATTGCCGCCCCAAGAGGATCGTCGGCTTCAAGAGTTGATGGACGCGAACACCAACGGCTCGATGATCGTGATCGCACGGAATTCATGGCTCCCGACACCGGCGAGTCCGGGCGGCTGTTCCCCCCCGCGAGAGCACGCTTGGTCAGATCATTTCGCTTGGGACGGGTTCAGACTACTCGGTTTGACGCCCATTGGCCGCGCGACGATTGTGGCCTTGCATCTCAATCACGAACGCCGTTTGCGAATCCGACAAGCCGAGCAACTCTTCGACCTGTTCCCACGGCACGAGGCCGTTGGGGTTGAAAGCACAACCGTCGCATCATCCCCCGCCATCGGCAGGTTCGTAGCAGCGTCGAAACAGTTCCTTTTCCAAGCGCTCCAAGAGTCGCTGGACGGTTCGTTCGCTGCGGCCAATCTGTTGGCTGATTTCCGCCACGGTGTGTCCCTGCAAGCACAACGTCGTGGCGCGTCGTTCGAGATCGTTGAGCTTGTCGAGCAGGTCTTCCAACGTCTCCGCGAGTATGGCGGCCTGCGCCGGAGTCGGATCTCGTGCGACCGCCTCCCAGTCGCCGCGTGAGTGTTCGACATGGTTTGCGTCCGTGAACGGCGAGCTTTCCAAGTCGATGTCACGGCAGGCTGCCTTGAAGTATTCCAGCTTGCGACCGCACTTGCGGAGCGTGATCAGCGACAGCAGTCCCCACAACGCTTCCCAATTCGCGAAATTGGTTTTCTGTTCGGAATGCAGCCGAAAGAAACTCTGAAACGCCGACTGCACCACATCCTCCGGGTCCAGCTTCCGCCGCAGTCGCCAATTCAGCCGCTGCTGAGCCAATTGAATCAACTGCCCTGAGAAACGATGAAACACCTCCGAGGCCGCCGACGGATCCCCCACGCTCAATCGCTGCATCACCAATTCCACGGAAGTCTCAAGGTACAACATCGCTCCCCCACCTCAAGAATGCTGAGCCTCAAAGAGCCTGCGAAGATTGGGAACCGCGACCGTGAGGGAGCGGTTATCAGTCCTTGAAGCAACCGCTCCCTCACGGTCGCGGCTCCAAAAGGTTCACAGCCTCGGATTGATCAGAATCAGAATCCATTCGCGGCCGGGGAGCAATCCTCACCGTGACGTGCCGATTGGGAAACTCCCCAGACCCGGAATCCACGAGTCTCAGAAAAATTTCCATTTGCCGGGAAGATTCTCCCAGGTCGTCCGTTCTCTGGGGGAAGACGTGGCGATTGAGCTGCGGAATTTCCACTGGCAGTTGGATACAGTCGCTCGGCCCATCAACAATTTAGAGTCCAGCGAGCCTGCGCCTCAGACCAAAGTCCCGAACAAGTTTCTCTGCGGCCTCTCTGAATCTGCGGGGACTTCCCAAGTCATGCCCCACAGATTCAGAGAGTCCGCAGAGAAACCGCAGAGAAACCGCCTTCAGCGAGCCTTCACCAAAACTCCATCACTCGGGCGAGCGTGGCGACAGAACTTGACTCATCTGCAACAACTTTCGGAATCAAATGAGTCCACTCACCGACAAGAAATCGCCCCTCTTCATCAGCCAGCCGAGAATCGAAAGGGATCGCGATGCTCAAGAAACGCCTGACCGAATTGAAGGTGCGTGGCTTCTCGAATCATGCGGACGTCGAGGACGTGTTGGACGCGGTCTTCGAGTGGCTGACTCAACCGCACGCCAAGGAACTGCTCCGACAACGGCAACGCGAGATTGAAGTGGATCGGGATTGAGTGTTCCAAGGGCCGTGTGTCCGAAGGCCGATGCCAGCCGACCGTTTCTAGTCTTGTCCCTTGATCTATCTCGAAAGCACTGGGCCAATCATGACCACACAATCGACGAAACGAGCGACTCACCCCCACGCCACCGGGCGCGGGGATTGTCGGATGAATTGTTTAACCCCAACGCCAACGGCGTGGGCGCGACGTGGACGAACAACGGACGTTCGCGCGCACGACTTGGCGAGCGGGGCGGCGTCAGCCCCCCGGTTGGATCGTGCGATTTCGACGCTTCCGCATCACCATTGGGCTAACGCCGCCCCGCTCGCCAGCGCAAGAAGCCGAGCCGCAGCCGAACGTAGCCACGCTCGCCAGAGCGTGGGTTGGTTGGTGACTCAGCCCACGCTCTGGCGAGCGTGGCTACGAAGCGGTGGCGTCTGGTCGATTGCCGTGCTGCTGGTGTGGAGCGTGGGAGTCGCGGGGGGGCCGAGCCGCCGCGGCTGGCGATTGACGCGCGGGGGCATACGGCGACGGTGAATAAGGTGCTGTTCACGCCGGATGGGAACGAGCTGATCTCGGTTTCAGATGACAAGACGATCCGGCTGTGGGACGTCGCCAGCGGTGAGCCACTCCGCACTCTCCGCACGCCTATCGGCGATGGGGAAGAAGGCAAGCTCTACGCCGCTGCCCTCTCGCCCAATGGCGACTGGTTGGCGGTGGGGGGGATGTATCGGATTCCGACAACGACGATCACCCCGATCTACCTCATCTCGCTGCCTCGCTTGCAGGTGGTGCGGCTGCTGAAGGGGCACGAGAACACCATCACAGACCTCGCATTCTCGGCAGACAGCCAACGCCTAATTTCCGGGAGCGGCGACAATACCGCCCAAGTCTGGCGAGTGGCGGATGGGCAATGCGAGTTCGTACTACGCGGTCATACCGAGGGTGTTTTCGGCGTGGCCTTCGCGCCAGACGGCCAGCGGTGCGCCACGGCGTCGTTGGATGACACCGCCGCACTGTGGTCCATTCCTGCGGACGGGAACGCAAAGACGCCGCGCGACGGTCAGCGACTGGCCATGCTCCGCGGACATCGGGACGACGTTCGATATATCGCTTGGAGTCCCGACGGCAAGCGGCTGGCCACTGCAAGCAATGACAACACGCTTCGCCTATGGGACGTCGGGCCGGGTGCCCGCCCGCCAGCTATTGGGAACGCTGGGCAGTCTGGAAGCCCATCCTTCGAAGCATTTAACGAAATCGGCAAAATCACTTCCGTCACGTTTTCGGTAGACTCCCAGCGGCTGCTGTACACGACACAGGGCTCTCGGAACGCAAGGCCGATTGCGGGGTTGCTCGACGTGTCGTCTGGGCGAACGGTGGTTGCATTCGACAAGCACGCCACAACGGTGCTAGGCGGTTCGTTGTCACGCGATAGCCGCCTCGCGGCCACAATCGGAGGTACTGAAAATGAAGTTTTCGTCTGGCAGACGTCCGATGGTCGCGTGCGCCAGAAGCTGGCCGGGCTGGGACGCTTCCCTTTCAGCGCCGCATGGAACCCAGAGGGGACAGCAATCGCATGGGGAAACAAGAGCACAGACACTGAGGTAAATGCGAGCAGACCCTTGGAGCGAGCGTTTGATGTGAGGGCGCTGGAATGGACTGCGGGGACTACAAAAACTTCAGAGTTCTCGCGGTTCCTTCGGGCGCGGGTTGAACACGGCAACACGAAGTTGCAAGGCTCCAGCATGACCACGGTCGATGTCCTCCATCGCGGCCAAGAGCCAACCACGCTCCGGTTCAGCAACGACTACGAGCGTCAATACAATCGAGTCAACTGTTTTTCGTTGCTCTCGGAAGAGCGAGCGGTGGTGGGCGCATCCGGTGGCCTATACCTGTTCGACGTACGGACGGGGTTGCTGCTTCACAATTTTCAGGGGCACACCGGCGCTGTCGTGGCCGTCAGCTCTTCCTCCGACAGCCGTTACCTGCTGTCCGCTGCGGGCGACGCGACGCTCCGAATCTGGAATTCGGAGTTGGCCAAGACGCCAACTCCGAGGCAGGCTTTGCAAAACGAAGGCATCAAGTTAATTCTCGGCAATGCTGCGATGAGACCATTTATCGACCGTGAAGATGGATTCGCTCGGATCGCGGAAATACTCGAAAAGAATGGTGCGCCAAAAGACGTAGTCAACAATTTCCAAGCGAACGGAATCGGCATTATTCTGCCGCTGCTCTCACTATTCTTTGCGGAGGACGAATGGATTGCGTGGACTCCTGAGGGCTATTACGCAGCCAGTCCCGGCGGCGAGCGTTTGATGGGCTGGCACGTCAACAACGGCCCGGACAAGCTCGCTTCCTTCCTCCCTGCCAGCCAGTTTCGTTCGATATTCTACCGACCAGACGTCATCAAGCTTCTGCTCAAGACTGGCAGCGTCACTAAAGCGCTCGCGGAAGCCGACACCGCTCGAGGGCGCATGACCGAGAAGACCGAGGTCGCCGAAGTCCTGCCGCCGACGGTACTCATCGCTTCGCCCGAAGGCTCGTCGATCACCGCGGACACAGAGGAGATCACGGTTCGTGCGGTGGCTCAGCAAGTGGGCAAGCATCCCATCACTTCGATGCAATTGCTGCTCGACGGTCGACCGATGGGGGGCCGCGCCGGCATCAAGCAGTTCAACGCGCCGCAACGCGAAGTCACCGAACGCTTCTTCGTCCCGCTGGAACCGGGCGTGAAACACACGATCCAGGTCCGAGCGGATTCGGCCGTCAGTCATGGCTTGTCGTCCTTGGTACAGGTCACGTTCAAGAAGGCCGAGATGGAAACCAAACTGCCGTCGCTGTATGTGCTGGCGATCGGCGTGAAGGACTACGAGCAAGACGCGCTCGACCTGCGTTTTGCGGACGAAGACGCCCGCCGCATCGACCGCGTCTTCCGCGAGAAGGGTGCGGGATTGTTTCAGAAGATTGAAACGAAACTGATCGTCAACAAAGAGGCGACTCAACGGGGCATGACGACGGGGCTGTCTTGGCTGAAGAAGCAGATGACTCAGCATGACGTCGGGATCGTGTTCTTCTCCGGACACGGCGACAAGAACGCGACCGGCGCGTTCTTCCTGCTGCCGCATGACGTGGACCCCACCGACTTGGACGGCACCGGCGTGTCCGACGCGCAGCTCAAGGGAGTGCTGCAAGGCATCCCCGGCCGAGTCTTGATGATGCTGGATGCCTGCCATGCCGGAGCGGCCAACGGCGACAAGCGGAAGGGAGCCACATCGCTCACAGACGATTTAGTTCGCGACCTGGCCACCGACGACTACGGCGTGATCGTGATGGCCTCGTCAATGGGCCGCGAGTTCTCGCTGGAAAGCAACGACCATCGAGCCGGCTATTTCGCTCTGGCTCTGAACGAAGGACTGTCCGGCAAGGCAGACGTGAACTCGGACAAAGTCATCTACTCGAACGAACTGGATACCTACGTCAGCGAGCGAGTGAAGAGCTTATCGAAAGGCCAACAACACCCCGTCACCGCCAAGCCGGGAACGATCCGGTCGTTCCCGTTGGCGAAACAGTAGCGCGGCGAAGCCGCAAGTAACCCGAAGCGTCAGCGAGGGCGAGACGAGGGGTCGGGTGTGCGAATTTCAGAAATCGCCGTTCACGACTCCTCCACTTCCCAAACCGATCACGGCGATTTCTGAAATTCGCACACCCGACCCCGGACCCACCGGACCCACAACAAACGGAGAACAATCATGATTCGGCTGGCTTGTCTGTTACTGTTGTTCCTGACGCTGCCCGCGACGGCGGCGGATGCTGACCTTGGGGCGAACACGCGCAAGCTGCTCGAACAGCGGTGCGGGAGTTGTCACGGCAAGGTCAATCCGCAGTCGGGGGTGAATGTGCTCGATCGGCGGTTGCTGTTGGAGAAGAAGACGGTCGTGCCCAAGCAGCTCGATCAGTCGGAGATGTGGCTGCGAGTCAGCTCGACCGACAAAGACACCGTCATGCCGCCGGGCAAACCGTTGTCCTCAGCCGAAAAAACATTGATTCGAGAATGGATCGAAGCGGGTGCTCCCGAATTGGCCGAGACCTCGACGCGGCGACCGTTTGTCTCCGCCGCTGATGTCTACGCCGCCGTCGAAGCCGACCTCCGAAAGTTTCAACCGGACGAACGGGCCGACCTGCGGTACTTCACAATTCATCATCTGTACAACAACCCCACCGTCGGTGATGCGGACTTGCGGATGTTCCGCGCGGCGTTGTCGAAGCTGGTCAACAGCCTGAGCTGGGAGCCGGTGATCTACGTCCCCGAAGTGATTGACCAGCACGCGACCATTCTGCGAGTCGATCTTGCCAAAATTGGTTGGGATCAAGGGCGGCTGTGGACCAAGCTGCTGACCTACTATCCCTACGGCATGGCTCACGATTCGAGCGCCAACGAAAAACTGTCGGCGAGTGCGGCGTTTGTGTACTCGGCGACCGGTTCGCGAATTCCGATCGTGCGAGCAGATTGGTTCGTGGCCACGGCGGCAGTCCCGCCGCTGTATCACGAACTGCTGCGGCTCCCCAGCGGACCCGGTGCCGATCGAGAGTTGGAACGGCAACTCAAGGTGGATGTCGAGCGTGACTTTCAAAAGAACCGGTTGCAACGTGCGGGCTTCAACAAGAGCAATGTCTCCGAGCACAACCGGCTGGTGGACCGGCATCCGTCGGCTTACGGGGCGTATTGGAAGAGCTACGACTTCGCCTCGACGAGCGGGCGGCAGGACTTGACGCAGTTCCCGCTCGGCCCGGATTTCAAAGAGAACGAGTTCAGCCGGTTCGCCTTTCAGCAGGATGGCGGCGAGATCATCTTCAATCTGCCCAACGGACTGCAGGCGTACTTGCTGATCGACGGCAAGGGAAAGCGGATCGACAAAGGTCCGATCAACGTCGTGTTCGACAGCAAGCAACCGCTGGGGAACAAGGAAGTCATCAACGGGATCTCGTGCATGGTCTGTCATGCTCGTGGCATGCAGCCGTTCGAGGATGACATCCTGAAAGGTCACGCGGCGACCGGCACGGCCGCTCAGAAAGTGACTCGGCTGTATCCGCCGTCGGCCGAGTTCGCCAAGGTCGTCGAGCAAGACGCTCAACGGTTTCAACAAGCGCTGAGCCTGGCGACCAAACGGTTCCTCAAAGGCGACGACGACATCTTGAAGCGCGAACCGGTGGGAGCCATCGCTCGGCAGTTCACGACAGACTTGTTCTTTGAAGACGTGGCTGCTGAACTGGCTCATCAGAAACCAGAGATGTTGAAAGCGTTGTTTGAAGATCGAGCCTATCGACAATTCGGGCTGGCGGTGGTGGCTCAAGGCAAAGTGATCAAGCGCGCGACTTGGGATACGCTGAGCGACAAGCAACCGTTTTCACATTTTCAAGTGGTGTCCGAACGACTGGGTCTGGGAGTTCCCGAGCGCGTGTTTCCGTGAGCCGTCGGCGCTCGCCTCGGGCAAGCCTTTTGAAGTTGCACGCTTTGAACTCGGCTCCGCGTAGATTTGTCAATTTCTGAAGTCGTCTTCATTCCTTTGACCAGATTCCTTTGATCCCTGGGGCGAACCTGTGTTTCAGGATTCCGATCAAAGGAATCTGGTCAAAGGAATGAAGCGAATGAATTCGGGCCTTATTCTTGGTGTCGTGGTCGGAATTTGTTCGAAAGAGCGCAACTTCAAAAGGCCATCCAAGGGGTCAGACACCGCAACTCTCAAGGAACCTTATTCATGAAACTCAAACTGCTGATCATTGTCGTTGGTCTCTGTCTGTCGCTGAGCGCGCGGCAGACGGCGATTGCTCAAGCAGATGCGCGAGCGCTCAATCAACAGCAAGCCGCGACCAAAGTGGCCGAGCGAGTGCGGCAGATCGCCGCGGGCACGACCGAGATCTTCATTCGCGAGTTTCGCGGAGTCGGTGAGAACAACGTCGGACTCTCCCGAATGATTGGTGAGGCACTGACCAAATCGGGCGTGACGGTTCGCCGTGGGGCGGCCGTCGAAGTCGAGGGCCGAGTGCTGCGGCTTCCGGCCGATGACAGTCAGCCTCTGCAAGGTTTCACGATTCGATCGACCATTGTGCTCGCGGATGGCAGCCCGCGCAACTTTTCGATCGACGTGCTGAATGCCGAGGAAGGTCAGATTGCCACCGGCACCACTGGAGAAACCGCCGCTCCGCCCGATGATCCGCAGGGCAGTCCCCCGGAGGCGGCGTTGACCGTTGTCGATGGCGTGATCCGCCCTTCGCGGAACAGTCCGTATGGCGTCGAGTTGCTGGTCGAACGCGGGAGCAATTACGAATCACTCCGTCCGGTTGTGGTTGGCAAGACGGTGTCGGTGAAGGTTCGCAAGGGAGACATCGTGGCCGTGCGCTTGCACAACAGCTCGCAATTTGAAGCGGCGGCGGCAGTTCATGTTGATGGTCTGACTCGGTTCGCGTTGGCGGACAGCCCCGATCGTCGAGGCGGTTTGGACCTCGTCGGTCCGAAACAGAAGCGCGACATCAAGGGGTATTACCGAGACGATCGCTCGGTCGATGCGTTCCGAATCGGCGAATATTCGAAGAGCGTGGCCGCTCAGCATCTGCCGACCGCGAGCGAGTCGGGCACATTCACGATTGCCTTTCGCGCGGCCTGGAAGCCGGGCGATCCGCTGCCACCGAACGAACCACCTCAAACGAAATCCGTGGGGATCGAAGCCGGCCCCAAACGAGAAGACCCGACGGAACTGGTTCAACGTGAAATCGGCGGCGTGCGTGCTGTTGTCAAAGTGTTTTATGGAGAGTAATTTTCAGGTAACTTTACCGATCTTTAAGAATGGCAACTAAAGAACACAATCTCGGAATTGATGTCATGAATCATCGGAGCATCCCCGCGATTAGGAATGGGGCGCGTTGTTTACAAGCCGTTGCGTTACTCTGGATTCTGTGCCAATCGACGGTAGTGATCGGTCAACCTCAGACGGCCGCGAACGGGGTTGTGCCAGACAACGCAGCACCGAGCAATTCTGCGGGATTGTTTGTCGGGATCAATCGCTTCACGAAAGACCGGACAATCTCCGCGTTGAATTTTGCGGTGAATGACGCGATCGCGATCGCCCATTTCTTTGTGGTTGAAAGTGAACAGATTCAGGGGGAGAAGGCCACGCTCGCCATCAGTGGCAAACCGGATGGTCCGATCGCGAGCGAGCAGCTTGAGGCCCTCATCAAGAAGCGAGTCAAAGTCTCCGATGCCGATCGTTCGGCGCTGCTGGAGTCGCTCACGAATCTGAAGAACACCGCCAAGCGATTCACGTCCGGAGAATCGCAGAGCTATGTCGTCGTGACATTTTCCACTCATGGTTGCGAGCTGGGCGGAAACGTCTTCGTCCTGCCTTCTGACGGAATGGTGGATGACAGCACTCGCATGAAGCAGACCTGTCTCACAGTCACGGAGCTTCGGGACGACTTACATAAGACCGGAGCGGGCAGGCAACTTTTGATTTTGGATGCGTGCCGGAATCAAGCGTTTGAAAATCGGAAAAGCTTAAGCAACTCGATGTCGGCGGAATGGGAACGAGTGCTCAAGGCCGACGACGCTTTGGGGGAAGTGCAGATTACCGCGTGCAGCACAGGTCAAGTGGCCTGGGAGTATCCTCAGAAACGTCAGGGACTCTTCACCGTTGGACTCCTGGAAGGACTGCGGTCAGCGGCGGAATGCGATGCTCAGGGTGCGGTTCGCGTGCAGCATCTCCAAACTTATTTGGCGCAGCGGATGCGAGAACTGCAATCGGAACTGCCCAGTACTACCGAGCAGACACCGTGGTTTGCGGCCTCAACCAAAACCAACTTGATGCCGTTGACCGTTCGCCCAGAGGTTTTGCGTGTGAGAAAAAAACGTCTTGAGCAACTTCGGAGCAACGCGGCAGCGCGGAAGTTTGGCGGTGACGCAGAGCGCAATCAGCGAATCCGCGAACACGGCGAGCGGCTGTTGAACGCCAGCACCGAACTGAGTGAGCCTGACCGCAATCGGCTGCGAGTGCTGATCGACGTCGTTGATCAAAACTCTCTCCCAGAGAGTCTCTGGTCTGCCTGGGAGAAGCAGGGGCCGCTCCCTTCGCTCAACGGCCCCATGGGGCTGTGGCAGCTCGGGCACGAGCGTTTGAAGATCACCGAGACCGAGATGAACCGTTGGGTAACCCTGTCGCCTGAAACGGAACGCATCCGCATTGAAGGCGACCACATCGACCTCGTCAAAAAGCCGATTGAACGAATCGAGTTCGAGCTTTCTCAAAATGGTGGTACGTTGATCCTGAGAGGCCCTCGCCCCGGTGACGGAGGCAAGAACTATCGCCGTGTCGATGAAGTTCAATTGGCGAAGTCGATCGAGTCCGCTCGACGAGCGCTGAATGCAGGGAATTGGAAAGAAGGACTCGACGCGATCGATGACGCTCGAAAACTGCATCCGTATCACGCCGAGGTCGATGAACTTCGCCGCGAGTTGACTTTCAAGCAGAGCGCGGAAGAACGCACGAAAATGGAAACAGCCCTGACGGATCGTTTGGAACATGAAGACTATGTGGAAGCCGTTCGCATCATTGACGGCATCCTGCGCCTCGGCGGTGATAGTGACACCTACAAGAAAAAGCGCGAGTCGACCCAAAAACGGGCTGAAGAGGCCCAACAATTTCAAACTCACTTCGGAGCTGCGAAGGGATTTCAGGAGACTGGACAAATTGAAGATGCGCTGTCGGCCTTGGACCGCGCTTTGGGCATCAAGCCTGATGACAAGGAAGCGTTAAATCTTCGCAAGACGCTCGCCGAGACCGCTCCGGATGGGTTGGTTCCAGTCGGCTTGCCCAATGGGCTATGGGCAGGGGCAGACCTGCGCATCGAAATCACCGCGTCCGAGTTTGTCATCTATGGACCTGATCAACCGCCGAGTCGTGCAACTCTCACGCGCGAGAAGACTCATCTCAAACTCCAGTTCGGGGCGCGAACGCGTGAGCTGCAATATACTCTCACGGCAAATGGCCAGGGATTGTTCCTCGAAGAGGGAGCGGCAGCGCCCACGAAGCTCACTCGTATTGATACCACGAGTCTGAAGAAGTGTTTGGTGATCGCCAACGCCGCGAGGTCGCGAAGCCAGATTGACTTGGCGCTCAGCGAAATCGACAAGGCTTTGAAGTTGCATCCGTATCATCCCGAAGCGCTGATTCTTCGGCAGGAGTTGCAAGTCGGAGAAAACGAAAAACGCTGACTCTAACGGAATCTAGGTAGCGGTGTGAAAGCCGCGCATTGAGGCGGACAAGTAGAGATTTTGAAGCCAATGTTGATGAAACAGTTTCTTGTTAATTCGATGAGCCGGGCTGACAAAGTCTCG
>JBJXEX010000095.1:0-35826 GCA_046156195.1 Planctomycetaceae bacterium
CGAGACTTTGTCAGCCCGGCTCATCGAATTAACAAGAAACTGTTTCATCAACATTGGCTTCACAATCTCTACTTGTCCGCCTCAATGCGCGGCTTTCACACCGCTACCTAGATTCCGTTAGAGTCAGACTTTCCCAAAAAACTTCCGCGAATGACCGTCAAACGAAATCTGTCAGAGGATTCTGGACAGTTCTCGTTCTGTCTCGGCGGAGCGACCGCGAAAAGAAGCAAAACAAATTGGATCGAAATCAAGACACCCAGCCGCGCGATGAGGTCGCAGAAAATGCCAAGCCCGTCACCGATCGGGTCCATGCTTGATGGGATGTCAGTCGCCAGACGGTATCGCTCATAGTAAGCCAGCACGACGAGGACGATGAACGTCATTGCGATTGCGCCCACGCACGCGCTGGGGAATCGAGGACGACTCCACAAACGCCACAACGGAATCAAGAGCCCCACGGCGAGATAGAGCGCTAACGCGAATAAGGCCATCCGCTCTCCTTCAGAATTGTCCTCGTCGTCGCTCTTTCGCCGGCAAGACTTCCAAGCACGTCGTCCACCAGCCGGTGAGGATCGTCTCGATGAACTCGTCCGGCAAGCGTTCGTCGCGCATCTCTCGCGCGAGTTGTTCGTGATCGTAAGCCAGCGGCACGAACTCCACTTCGCAGAGTAGGGGGGACCGCCCTGCCCTCGCATCGCTGCCCGTTCGCAGCAGCGTGTACCAGACGTTGGTTGTCCCATCGTTCTCCGGCCGGCCGAGCACTCCGACGTTGATGAACGCGAACGGATCGAGTGAACGGGTCCAATGCAGTCCCGTGTGAGTCCCCAAGATCACATCGCACACGAAATCGTTGCCGAGCTTTGCGAGGAACTGAGTGCTCGTTGTCGATTCCCACAGGAACTCGTTCGTGCGCCGCGGGCTGCCGTGACAGAGCAGCAGTCGCACGTCGTCGATCTCCAATCGCTGCTGAGTCGGTAGCGAGCGCAGCCATGCCCGATGATCGTCGTGCGTGTGAGCCAGCGTGTAGTCGTAGCTGAGCTGCGCGAAATAGTTGTCTCGCGGATCGGTGTAGCCGCAGTGGCAATCGTTCAAGCCGTGGCCAATGCTGTGATCGTAGTTGCCCTGCACGACCGAGATGCCGTTCTCGCGAATCAGTTCGCAAGTGCGATCGGGATGCGGCCCAAACGCGCCGAGATCACCGAGGCACCACATCGCATCGACGCCCCGGCTCCGCGCATCGGCGATCGCCGCCGCCAACGCGAGATGGTTGTTGTAGATGCCGCCGAAGAATGCGAGTTGCATGATTCATAACACTCCCAGGCTAACCTCTCGATGGATTCGTACAGATCGCTCCGAACTGATAGCAGGTCGCGCACGCGCCGTGTGTGATCGCGAAGCCGCGATTTGCCGCGTCCAATGAATCTCCCAAAATCGCAGACGGCGAATCGATCAAGATGGGACAGACGGCGATGCCGCGATCCGTCACCACGCGACTGTGTTGGCAGACGAGTTGCGACGTGTCGTAGTCGGCGAGCATCTCCGCCGTGACGAAATCGGATGACGAGTAGCCGCAAGTGCGATTCGCTTCCGCTCCGAGCAGCAGTCGCGGCAGGACTTTCAATCGCGGCCGGTCGTAGCCGTGTTGACGGAGCACCTCGCGGAAGCGGCCGAGCACTTCGCGGTCCTGCGATTCGTCCCACACGCGAGTCATGGTGATGATCGGCAAGAAGCCAAACTGCACGAGTAACTCGACGCCGTGCAACGCTCGCTCAAATGTTCGGGGGCCGCGGATGGGATCGTTCAACTCGGCCGTTGGACCGTCAATCGAGACGCGGAACTCCAACGAGTAAACGCTCCCCTGCTCTGCCGCACGGAGCCGTTCCAGCCATTCCGGTTTGAGCACCGTTCCATTCGTGAGCACCGTCACCGGGCCGAAGTCGAGCGTCCGTTCGAGGATCGCCACCAAGTCGGGATTCAGGAACGGTTCACCCCCAGTGAAGTAATACTCTTTGACGCCCCAATCGACAGATTCGAGCAAACGCCGCTCAATCGTTGCCAACGACAAGAAGCCAAACGAGTCGTTGTGCGGACTGCATGAGATGAAGCAGTGTGTGCAGGTCAGATTGCAACGCGTGCCCGCCACCTGAAACCAAAGCTCATCCAGTGCGCCGAGTTCGACGATGGGCAACCGCCGGGGCACATCATCGTTGACGGGCTGGGATTCGATCACAATCGGCATAATCGCGTCGTTCGTTTCAACCGGGCGAGATGGCAATGAAGTCAGAGTCTACCCAGGCCGAGATGTGTCCACTTGATGGTTTTTATTTTCCGATCGGAACTACGATCACCCGGGCCTATGGTTGGCGGCGGGGTCCGTGCATCCGTGGGGACTCGCTACATCTCGATCACATCTCAAAAGGGTTTTGACATGCTTCGCAAGCTGGCTACGAATTTGTTCCGCGTCAAGGGGTCTCGCCGAGTCAAGAATTGGACCTCGTCTCAAGCTCAGATTGAAATGCTGGAGGTTCGCCTGGTTCCCACGGCTCTGCTGGGGCTGACCACCTCGAATCGGCTGATCCAGTTCGACAGCAGCACACCGACCACGATCACCAATACTGTGGCGGTCACGGGCTTGGCCACGGGCGAGGATCTGGTCAGCATCGACTCGCGGCCGTCCAACGGCTTGGTCTACGGACTGACGGACAAGAACACTCTCTACACGTTGAATCCAAACTCCGGCGTGGCGACGCGCGTCGGCTCTGGGGATGCCGCTTTCCTGCCAACTGGCAATCGCACCGAGATCGACTTCAATCCGAGCGTGGACCGACTCCGCGTCGTTGCGATCTCCGACCAAAACTACCGCCTCAACCCCGGCACTGGCGCGCTCGTCGATGGCAACACTGTAGACGCGGGGATTCAGCCCGATACTGTCCTGGCCTACGCGGTCGGCGATGTCAACGAAGGCCGCAACCCGAATGTGATCGGTGCCGCCTACGACCGGAATTTCCAAGGCAGCACTGTGACCACGCTGTTTGGAATTGATTACATCCGGAGAACGCTGGTGACGATTGGCGGCGTCAATGGCTCCCCCTCGCCGAATGGTGGCTTGCTCACGACGGTCGGTTCTTTGGGAGTGAGCACGGGCAATCGACTCGGCTTCGACATCGACGATGACGGGACCGCGTTCGCCGCCATCAACGGTCGGCTGCACACGGTCAACTTGACGACCGGAGCGGCCACGGCGGTCGGAAGAATTGGTTCGGGAACGATTCTCGACTCGCTGACCGCCCTGCCCCGTGATGAAGTGATCTTCGCTGTCACGGCGACCAACCGCTTGGTCAGCTTCAATGCCAACGATCCCGGCCGACTGCTGTCTTCCGTTCCGATTACCAATGTCTCGGGCCAGACCATTTCGGCGATCGACTTCCGTCCGGCCACTGGCGAATTGTTCGGGCTGACCAGCACCAACAATGTTGTGCGGATCAATACGGCGACCGGTCAGGGCACCGTGGTTGGCTCGGCGTTGGATGGCGGAATCTTCACCGCCGGAGTGGGTGTTGGCTTCGATTTCAATCCGACAGTCGATCGCTTGCGGATCGTGAACTCGGCCAATGACAACTTGCGATTCAATCCGGTGACGTTCGCTGTTGTTGATGGCAACACTGGCACTGAAGGGACTCAGGGCGATACCGATTTATCCTATCTTCCCGTTGCCGATCCGATCGTGGACCCCAACGTCGTGGCCGTCGCTTATGACCGCAATGACCTGGACAGCTTGACTGCGACGACGTTGTTCGGAATCGACTCGACGCTGAATACCCTGGTGCGACAAGGAGCCATTGATGGTGCCGCCGCAGACACGGCTGGCGGTGGAGGCCCCAATGGTGGATTGCTGACGACACTTGGCTCGTTGGGTGTCAATCCTACGGACATGGTCGGATTCGACATCAGCGGCGCGGGGAGCGGTGGCAATGGTGCGGCTCTGGCAGTCATGCAGCTTGAGGGAGAATCCGTCTCGAAGTTGTTCCAGATCAATACCTCCTCCGGCCTGAGCAATCAGCCGCAGGGAACGGCAAGCTTGGTTGGCACGGTCGGTGGCGGCGAGGTGATCACGGCGATGGCGATCGCTCCGGCAACCATCCAGTTCAGCCAAGCCACTTACACGGGGACGGAACGAGGGGGAGTGGCCAGCATTGTCATCACGCGAACCGGTGGCAGTGGTGCCGCCGCGACGGTGCTCTTCTCCGCGTTGGCGGGGACCGCTCAGGCCGTCACGGACTTCACGGCCATCACGAACGCTTCCGTGACGTTCCTGGCGGGAGAAACCTCCAAGACCGTCACGGTGACGATCACGAGCGATACCGTTCGTGAAACTCCTGAGACCGTGCTGCTCACCTTGAGCGGCGTCACGGGTGGCAACACGCAGTTGGGGTTGTTGACCTCGGCCACGCTGGTCATCAGGGACCGGTAGCCGTTCGCGTGGAGATTCGACCTGATTTCAGCGACCCCGCCGAGGCATCCTCGACGGGGTCGCTTCGTAGCTCAGGCGGCTCGCCTGAGTCATGGCCGCGAGCGAAATGAACTCAAGACCTCACGCACTTGCTCGAGACCGACTCGCAACAGGAACTGGGAGTTTCGTCCGTAGCTCTTCGAGCCCAGGATGAAGAAGTTCGGTTCGGGATTCTTCAACACGTCGCCGCCGTGACTGGACTGACTCAAACAGTCGGTGGAGGTCTCGCCCAACAACTTGGCCGCCAGCTTGATCGGCCCTTGGGTGGCGTAGCATTCGTGGACGTGCAGCTCTTCGTAGATCGACCGATTGGGGCGATAGCCGACGTTGGCGATCAGGCGATCGACAGTCAGTTGAGTCGGCAGTTGCCCCCCCTGCCCTGTTGCTCGCGACCAATCAAGTTCGAATACCAATTGTTTGTCGTCTTCAGTGAGCGACGCTCGGCTGATGGACGCGTCGGCGAGCCAAGTGACCGTCGGTCGCTGAGACTTCGGCCGCCTTCCTGACTCGATGCGTCCCAAGACGGCCAGTTCGTTCGCGCGAACTGCCAGTTGGTCCCGTTCGCGAAGCGGATCATTGGGAACTCGCTCCAGCGGCCCGACTGTCGGGAGTGCGCCGGGTAACGAGTTCGCGATCCAGAGAACCTCGGTTCGGGGATGCTGTCGCGCCAGTTCATCGAGCGCGATCACGCTGGTCGCGGCCGAAAACCCGGAGCCGACGACCAACGTCCGTTTCCCGCCGTGCTTTTGCGGATCGATCTTTCGCAGACGAAAACTGATTTCGTTCAAGTACTCTTTCTCGCCGAGACAAGGTCCGCCACCCGAAGCCAAGCCGTTGTGATTCGGGTAGGTTCCCGAACAGTCCATCACGACGTCGGCGTACTCCCAACGCTGCCCCATCCGCAGTATCAATTCGGTTTCATCGTCGGTTTCCGCGACGTCGTCGGTGCGACAAATCTGCTGCTGCAGTTTTCTCGGAGTGGTGGGAACCTGCTTCTGGATGAGCAACTGAAACGGCTGCGCTGCACGAGCGGCCGAACCGATGCCATCGGGTTTGCGAAAGTGTCGGCGAGTGATCGACAACACGGCGGAATGCGTCTGGAGACAACCAGCGAGCTCGGGAAGCTGAGCCAATCTCTGCAAGTAGTATGCGGCGAATTGTCGGCCGGTCAGCAACTCGTCGTCCCGCGGAACGGCGTCCGCGCCAAACGACCGCGCGATTGCCCCCCTGCCCCACTCGGACGAGTTCATCCCGAACGGAGTGAAGAGCCGGACGTGTCCCCATTCGAGCAGGCTCTCTCCGACGAGGCCCTTCTCGAAGACCTGCACGTCGTGTCCGAGCTGCCGCGCGAGCAACGCCGCTTCGAGTCCAATCGGGCCAGCTCCAATGATGGCGATGCGAGTCATGAATTGATCCTCAAGGCGAACGGTTAGTGCGAGTCCCGATATTCCTTGGCATACGCTTCGTCATCGCGCAGCGAGCGTTTCAGCTCCGCCAGCTTCGCGCGAATCCGATCGACCGTATCGAACACCGGCTTCGAGACTCGGCGGACGATCTGCTGCGGGCTGAGTTCCTCCAATTCCTTGAGCGTGTTGACGCGCAAGAACTCAAAAATCTGCCGAGCGTGATAGTCGTCCTTGAAGAGCATGTAGAGTTTTTCTTCTTGCGTGACCAGCGGCCGGCCGAGCGACACCTCCGGCTCCTTCACGACTTTGCGTGCGGCAGGCTTTGTGGTCGCGGACGATTTCTTGGAAGCAACCTTGACCTTGCTCGGCTTCTTGACGTTAGTGGTTTTCGCGACGACCGTCTGTTTCGACTTCTTGGCGGCAGACTTCTTCTTGGCCATAAGAGTTCCCTTCGCATCCAGATTGATCGAACGCCATTGCGACCGCTTTTCTAACGCACCGCAACGCAACGGCAAACTGTGTGCTGCTCCGATCGTTCTGCTTGACGAATCACTTCACCTCGAATGACATTCCAGCCGCAGTGCATCACCAACGCGAATCCGAAATCCCGTCGCACAGAGCAATCATGTTTGTTGAATCACTCAAAGCCGGTTTGATCTTGTTTGAGAAGCGTGAAACGATCGCGACCGCAGCCAAACGGCTCTGGAGACACATCCGGAAAGGTGACGTGCGAATCGCGGTCTTCGGTCCCGGAGGCGTCGGCAAGTCAACACTCGGTGAGATCCTTTCCGGTTCGCTGGATCCGTCAACAACGCCAAGACAATATCGCGAGTCGATCTGGACGGAGGAATTTCGTCTTCCTGGAGATGTTCCGGCAACGCTGCTCGTTGCTCCGGGCCAAGAGCGCCGCCGCAAAACGACGTGGAGCGATTTGTTCCGTCAGTTGAGCAAAGGGAAATCAATTGGGGTCATCAATCTGGTCGCTTACGGATACCATGCCATTGGTGGCGAACAGAGCTTCAAACAAAACGAGGTTTACCAACCTGGAATGACACGGTTGCAATTCCTCAAGGCATTTACCGAGCGCCAACGGCAGTCCGAATTGCAAGTATTGCGGGAGATTCAGCCGCATCTCGAAGCAGCCTATGGCAGGATTTGGATGCTGACGCTGGTGACCAAGCAAGATTTGTGGTGGAAGAATCGCAAAACGGTGGAAGAGCACTACACACAGGGTGAATACAACCGAATTGTCGATGAGATTGCCGCGCGGCGCGGGTCCGAACAGTTCTCGCACGAATTCGTATCCGCATCGCTCGTGATTCAAAACCTGATGACCAACATCGGTGAGGAGTTGGCACCGACGACAGCGGGGTATGATCAAACTCGAAGGGCCGCCAACCTGTTGGCCCTGCTGGAAACGGTCGATACGCTCGTTCGGGTGTGAAGGAGTTGGATGATGTCAGTTGTCAGCGAATCGGACACGCATCGGGTGAATCAATACCTTGAACGCGCAGAGCATGTGGCAAATGACATTCGCGAACTCGTGCGGAAGTGGGAACACGTCAACAACAAAGTCTTACACGACATTAGACGAAAGCGGATGAGGCCGACCATCGAAACGGCGTCGGCTCGTCTCCAACTAGATCTCTTAACGACGCTAACGCACCGTATGCGACAATTGACTCACGCCCTTATCGAGACCATCAGTCTCACAGGTGGATCACCCCGACCTACCGAAATCTCTTGGAGCGTTTTGTCGTCTTGGATTGTTTGCTTTTTAGTTGTGGTGGGAGCCGTGCTTCTCGGCTACCAATTGGAAACCAGCGTTCTCATTCGCCATGCGGCCAACGGCGTATTGGGAATCGCACTCGGAGCGATCGGCCATGCGATGTTTGTTTGGGTGAAATCACGAACCGGTTTTTTCAGTCAGCAACATGCAAGCCAAGTTGAAGGACTTGAGGAATTGTGGCGTGAATTCGAGCGAGTTATCCGCGCCACGTCGCAAGCAAATGAGCATCAGCAGTTTTCTCGCGAAGAGCATGACCTGATTGGTCATTACTTGACCGAAGCCGAATGTGAATTAAGGCACTTTATCGACGTCGTCAGAGTGACCCAAAAGCACTTCACCGCGACTCCGCGATCAAATACCGCTTCACAAACTCCTCGTTCAGCGTGACGCCGAGGCCGGGGCGGTCGGGGACTCGGATCAGGCCGTCGCGATCGGCTTGGACTCGTTCGTGGGTCAGGTCGTTGCGCATCGGGACGTCTTCGACGCAGTCCTCGAAGATGAAGGCGTCGCGGCAGGTGCTCAGCCAGTGCAGGCTGGCGGCGACGGTCAGCGGACTCGTGTAGCAGTGATTGCAGAGACGTGCTCCGATTTCTTCGACGCGCTGGCGGATGTAGCTGGCGTCGGTGAAGCCGTTGCGGGAGAGATCGACTTGATAGACGTCGAGCGCGTGCTGGTCGATGAGCGGGCGGAACGATTCGCGGCCGCACTCGCCCTCCCCTGCCGCGATCGGGACTGGTGAGCGGTCGCGTAGCCAGCGATAGCCCTCGACGTCGGCTTGACGCAGCGGTTCTTCGAGCCACTCGATGTTGTAATCGGCGAACTTGTGAGCACGTCGCAATGCGGTGCGAGCATCCCAGACGCAGCCCGCGTCGATCAGCAGAGTCGCGCTGTCGCCGAGTCCTTTGCGTGCGCCGCGCACGAGGTCAATATCGACCGCTTCGGACGTGCCCATCGGTTCCCAACCGAATTTGACGGCGCGATAGCCCGCTTCGATCCAGCGGCGGCCGATGTCCGCAGTCGCTTCGCCATCTCGGCCAAACAGGATTGAGGCATACGCCGGAATCTCTTTGTGAAACGCTCCGCCGAGCAACCGGTGAATCGGCTGGTTAAAGGCTTTGCCTTTCAAGTCCCACAACGCCATGTCCACCGCGGCCATTGCCGAGACAGTGACGCTCGTGCGGCCGAAGTACATCGTCTTGCGATTCATCTTCTGCCACAGCCGCTCGGTTTCGAGCGGATTCTCGCCGATCAAGATGTGACGGAGACCGCAGGCGATGTTGTGACTGAACGGCGCGTCGATGATCGCCTTCACGACCTCTGGCGAGGAATCCGCTTCGCCGATCCCTTCGAGTCCCTCGTCCGTGTGCACGCGCACCAGCACGACGTCTTGGCAACTGGCGGTCTTCGCCACGACCGACTCACAGCGCAGAACTTGGCAGACGATTTCGGTGATCTTCATGGTGGGCCTTCATGGTTAGTAATCAATCAATTGTCCCCACTGAGCTTGCCTCAGTGGTTCACGGGTTTCTGCGCTACTCGCGCAAGCCTTAGGAGTGCTGCCATCGTAGTGCAAAAGCCCGCAAGCCACTGAGGCAAGCTCAGTGGGGGATTTGTTTGAGTGTTAGCCATCCATCACGACGCCGAGCGCCGTCTTCTTGTTTCCAGCTTCGCGCACCTTGCCGGCAATCCGAGCCAGCACCTGTTGAGCTCGCCGTTCGCCGTTGGAGACTGCTCCGAGGTACGTCGAGTTCATCTTGCCTTGCAGCGTCATGATCATTTTGCGTTGCGCCTCGAACTGGCCGAGCGCGGACTCCAATCCATTGAAGGGGACGCGCGGAAGGACGAAGTGATGGTAAATGTGTTCGAGCCCCCGGCGATAACCAGCCGAGCTGGGATCGCCGATGTCGAACTCTTTGACGCAAGCTCGCAGTCGATTCTCGCCGTCTCGCAGGAACCGCCGCGCGTCCTGCCAGTCCTGTTTGTCTTCGCGGCTGGAATACAGTCGCTCGTCGGAGTTCAAGTCGCGGTTGAGAACTTTCATCCGGGACGACAAATCGACGAGCATCTTTCGGAGACGCTCCAAATCCCGTTCGAGATCGAGCACCGCCGTCCATTCGATCTCCAGCCGCTCGAAGAGTTCGGCCTGATTGCCTGAGAATGTGCTGGCGACAGAGTGCATCGGAGCCGCAGCCATTTGAGTTGCCGCCATCGGAGCAGTTGCCATTGGTGGCGGCATGTAATTCACGGGGGGCATCATCATCGCGGGCACTGTGATGATGACGATGATCTCCGGCACGACGCCCGGTCCCGGCGCGGGGATCGGTTGATCGAAGAGTGGACTGGCTCCATTCATTCCCGGAAACGCCATGCCGGCAAACTGCCACATCGCCACGCCACTCGGATCGACCCCGGCCACCTGCAACAATCGGCGGAGCGTCAGTTGTTGAAGATGTGAAGACGTTCGCCAAGTCTCTTCGGGGATTCTCAGAGCCAATCCCTGCGGAACGGCCGGCGGCTTGATCCACGCCCAGACGACCTGCTGCGGATCATCCGACCAAAGCAACGGCTCCCACGCTTGCGAAGGAACTCGCGCGGCGAACTGCGACACCGGATCACCGGCCATCGGATTGTGTGAGATTGGAGATTGGCTCATGGCATCGTTCCAGATGTCTTAAGACCGCGAGGAGGTCGATTGAGATGTTTAACCCCAACGCCAACGGCGTGGGCGGGCGGGCCAAGCGACTCGCGCACGCCGATGGCGTTGCGGTTAAACCTTGCACTCATGATCGCAACCGGTTGTGGAACACGATCGCGATTCTAGCGGCGCTCCGCGTTGAGTCGCAGCCCTCCTTCTGGGTGTAACGATAACTGCCATTCGGGAGTTGGCCCCCCCTGCCCTGCTGCTGGTCGGAGTCGATACTGCTGCAAGATGTCGGCGATGACCAGCGTTCCCTCCAGCATGGCGAGGCCGCGACCGACGCAGGCGCGCGGGCCGGCCCCGAAGGGGAACCAGGCAGAGGTCGATCGGCCCTGCTCGCACTCTGGCGTGAATCGTCGTGGATCGAATCGCTCCGGTTCTGGAAACCAGCGCGGGTCGCGCTGAGTCAGATACGGATTCAGAAAGACTTGGCTGTTCGGCCGGAGAGGGAATCCGGCAATCCGCACCGGCTCGGCCGCCTCGCGCGAGAGGAAATAAACGGGCGGATACAGTCGCAGCGATTCTTGAAACGCTCGCTCGACGGACACGAGTCGCGGGAGATCGTTGAACTCAGGCACTCGCGTCCCCAAGACGGAGCGAACTTCGTGAGCGATTCGTTCTTGCTCGTCGGCATGAGTCGCCAACAGCCAGCCGGTCCAGGTCAGAGCGGCGGCGCTCGTCTCATGTCCGGCGAGTAGCAGCGTCACCATTTCGTCGCGGAGTTGTCGATCGCTCATGCGGCGGCCGTTGCCGTCCGCATCGACCGCGTTGAGCAATTGGCTCAGCAAGTCCGCACCGCGTGACGGGGAGGTCTTGGAGCCGCGCCCGTCAGGAAGCGGTTGCGAGTCGTTGATCAAACCGCTTCCTGACGGGCGCGTCTCCAGGTCAACACAGGCTCGTCGCTCGCGAATGATTCGGCGCACCACGGAGTCCACGAACGCCAGAGCCGCTTGGACTCGCGGTTGACCGAACAGCGGCAGCCAGGTCGGCCAGATCATCACGCGATTCATCTCGCGCATCGACCATTGCTGAATCACATCCACCGCTTCGCCGAGTGGCTCGACCGCATCGTCAACGCTCGTCGAAAACAATGTCCTCGCGACGATTCGCAGCGTGAGCCGCCTCATCTCCGCGGCGAAGTCGATGGTGGTCGCCTCGCCCCATTGGCCGAGCATCTGCGAGACAAGCTCGGTGATCGGCGCGACAAGCGTTTCCATCCGCGACGGCAGAAACGCCGGTTGCACGAGCCGCCGTTGTCTCAGCCAGAATTCGCCATCACTGACGACCAGCCCCTGCCCTTCAAAGCGGCCGAACACCTGCTTGAGCCGCGTCGGCTTCCGAAAACTCCGAGCCTTCTCGACCAGCACCTCATGCACCTGATCGGGATGAGTCAGGTGATAACAGTCGAACGGCCCCAACCGAAACCAAGCGACGTCGCCATACTGGCGCTGAAGCCGCGAGCAAAACCCCATCAAGTCGTCTCGCATGGCCGCGAGATGCCGCGTCCCGAACGTGTCATTCAACGGGCCGGGCGGATATCGGTGACTCAAGGAATCTCTCCGGGTTCGTGATCTTTCGCGTGAATTGGAAGGGAATCTTCGACAGGAAGATTTGGGACAGGAAAATGAAACACAAAATGAGTTTGGCGAGTTCAACCTTCAATGGTGGCGAGACTGATCGTTCTTCTCGGCTTGATTGAGAGTCCGAATTTTCCTGTCCCAAATTTTCCTGTCCAAACTGGTTCTCGACTTCCTCAATAAACTCCGGATGAGGATTTTGGGTTGCGACTCCGCCGCCTCAAGTCCCGTCGCGTCTCTGCTCCGAAAATCGTCTAACGACAAGCCGAAGGCGTCGGCCAAGTCGGTTAGCACGGACGCCTCCGGCTTGCCGTTCAACGATTGCAAGCACTCTCACATCATTCTGTCCTCCCATCATTCTGCTCGCCGCGAGTCAGCAGAATGATGGGAGGGCAAAATGATGTGAGATCGGAAGCAAACGCGCTTCTCGATCAAGGTTGGGAGGCTCATTGGGTTACCGTCCATTCCACGGTGGATTTTCTAAGGCATGGCTCCGATGTCCCAGTGTGCCCAGACAAGAAATCAAATCAACTGAGAACTCTTAGAGCCGCGACCGTCAGGGAGCGGTTGTACGTCCTGGCAAATCACCACTCCCTCACGGTCGCGGCTCTCAATCGACACTGCCTCGCCACGAAGTGCTCGCGACCTCGCTCACGTTGCGAGTTTCTTATTTGTCGTCGTTCGCTTTACGATCCTCACCGCTGTTGGTCAGAGTCATTTCGACGGACATCATCTTCGATCGAGGGCCTTCACATGTCATCTAGCAACGCACCGTTCCCCGCTTCCGACGATCTCATTCAGCAGCACCCGCCCGAACGGGGCGAGCGACAGAAGAAGTATGTCGTGCTCTATTCGTGTTGCTGTTGTTGCTGCTGTTGTCTGCACACTCTGGGAGGCGCGATCGGTGCGGTGGTCGTCGGCAACTATCGCGCGGAGCCTGATGAATGGGACGAGACGGCGGATCGGAGTAAGAGTCTCCCTTCCAGTCAGTGGATGTTCTGGAGCAGTTTTCTGGTGGCGATTGTGGCCGGGTTAGTGGTCTGCGGATTGATGAATCCGGCCCAAATGTCCGACGCCGTTGTCATCATGGGCTGGTTAGTCATGTTGCTCGGCCCGCTCTGGATGCTGGCGGCCTGCGGGTTGTCGGCATTGCAGATCGCGCTTCGCAGCGACCTGCCGAACAAGTCCGGCTACTGGCGACAGCTCGGCAAGATCACGAGCGGGATGTTCGTCGGCAGTCTGATCGGCGTGCTGGTGATGGTCTTGATTGGTGTGGTTCTGACATCGCTGAGCCGTTGATTGAACGCTGATCAGGCTGACGGCAACAGGTAAATAACCCGAAGCGTGAGCGAGGGCGAGCGCTCCACACGGTTCGGAATCTGGGATTTGTCGCGTTTTATAGCGCTCGCCCTCGCTGACGCTTCGGGTTACTTACGTTCTGCCGTTCTGCCGATCGTCTAACTCTGCCCATGTTCGATTGGCGTCTGCGACACGCGGACCACTCGGGAGACTTTCTGATGTCTGAATCCATTCCAACTTCAAGCTCTGCCACGCCGGCACCGGTCGCCAGCGGCGCGACGACGGTGCCGTCCACGAAGCACTCGATCAAACGCATTCTGTGTTTCGTGCTTCTCGGCTTCTGTCTGTTGTTCGGCTGGTACTTCGTGCGCGGGACGTGGGCCGCCAGCAAGATGGTTGACCCGACGACTCCCGAACAGGGAGTCATCGCGAAGCTCGTGCTGTCGGACGACGGGCATCGGGAGATCCGCACGGCGGTCGTCATACCGGTTTCGATCGACCAAGCGTGGCGCATCCTGTCGGACTACGACGAGTGGGAAAAGATGTTCAAGACCGTGCGCCGCAAGCAGCGCACCGAACCGCTCGAAGGGAATCGCCGACACGTTGTCTCGGACGTGATGACCCCGATGGGGACGATCAGCCTCGACTTCATTGTCACTCACGAAGAGACGCCCGACGGCGGGTATCTCGCGTGGTGGGACGCGCCGACTCGCGAACTGCCGATCAACAAAGGGACGATCCGCATCACGCCGCACGGAGCGAATCAAACGCTCTTCGTTTACACGGTTCGCAAGAAGTATCAGCAGTACCCCGAATTCTTGGTCAACAACATGCTGCTCAAGCACCAACCGGACATCGTCAGCACGCTGCGTCTGCGAATGATCGAGGCGGCCAAAGAGTAGCGCGGCGGAGCCGCCATGTGGCACGACGCTCCGAGGCTGTGAACATATTGGAGCCGCGACCATGAGGGAGCGGTCGCGGTCAACACGGACGCCTTCGGCTTGCCGTTCAACGATTTTCGGAGCAGATACGCGATGGGCCTTGGCCCATCGCGGAGACGCAACCAAAACATTGGCGAGTTCCGATTGGGAAGACGCCAAACAATGTTTGCAGAACAGAGGTTGGAAGACGGACATCTCAATGACAGCCACTCGCATCGCTCATCCTCGGCTGGCCCTCCCCTTCACGGTCATCGCCGATGGCGAGCTGCTGCACCTGATCGCGGGCGAAGATGTGAGGTATTCGGTTCGCGCGGGATCGCTCGCGACCGGCTTGGCCGTGCTGTTGCAGCGCTGCGAGGGGAGAGACTCGCTCGATGCGTTGCTGCTCGAGCTGCCAGAAGCAGAACGCTCGGCCGCACGATCCTTGATTGAGCGACTGTATGGCGAACGTATTTTGATCGACGGCTCGGTTGAGCAACTCGCGGCGGCGAACGAATACCGCTTGGCCGTTGAAGGTCGAGGCGAATTGGCCGATCGCTTATCGGAGCACAGGTCAAACACTGCGCCTGAGCATAAGCCAGCTCTCTCGCTTTTATGTCAGGACACGCTCGATCCGAATGCCGTGCGGGAATTCAATCGTCGCTGTCTGCGAGCGGGGACAGGCCCGTGGCTGTGGGCGACGACCGGGCCGGCGAGTCGTGGCTTTGTCAGTCCGGTCTTCCTGCCGAACGCGGGACCGTGCTTGGAATGTCTGCTGCGACACTTTCAAAGGCTCTCACCGGTGCCGCAGCTTTATGAAGCTCTCGCTCGGCATGGTCAGCAAGACGGAGCATTCGCTGCCGTGACGTTTCCCGTTGAGGGGCTGACGATCCTCGAACAGATCGTCCGTTGGAAGCTCGCTCAACTGAGCGGCACGCCTCATCCAGCCCTCTTTCAACTGCATGTCTTGGAACTCGATTCGATGGAGGTCAGCGCGCACCGAGTCTTCCTCGACCCCACTTGCCCGGAGTGCTCTGATGCCCGCTTGGTATGAGAGCCGCTTCACGGGCTTGTTCACGCTCTTCGTGCGGGTTGAGCCGAGGCCGCACGATCCTTCAATCCCGATGACGGCGGGAGAGATGCCGCCGTGGAATCCCGGTGAACCGGAGATCGGCTGCGCCGGAGCCGGTTGGACGGCGGAAGCCTCCGAGCAAGCGTGTGTCGGCGAAGGGATCGAACGACTGCTGGCTCGCGCGCTCCCGCGCGATGCGTCGATCGCAGCCTCATGGAACTCTTGGACGTTGGACGAACCGGCTGTCGAACCAAGTCGCTGGGTTCTGTTTCATCCCGATCAATACGGCTCGCGCGACTTTCCGTTCGTGCCGCTCACGCCGGAAACTGTTTGCCGTTGGGTCTGCTTCCGCGAGGCCATCACAGGTGCGCCGGCGTGGGTTCCCGAAGAGCTGGTGTTCCTCGTGCCTCGATGCGGCGAGTGCCAGCGTCACGTCTATGGCTTCTCGACGGGCCTGTCGTCAGGGCGAGTCGGCGATCCCGTTTTGCTGCGTGGCGCGCAAGAGGTCATCGAACGCGATGCGCTGGTCGGCGGCTGGTGGGGCATCTATCCGGTCGAAGAGTCGCCGATTGAAACCATCCGCGAATTGCTCGGCGAGGAAGTCTGGCAGCGAGTCGATCGTCCGAATCTGCGCTATCGCTTCTATCACATCCGCTCGCCGTTCAGCGCGCATGTGACGTTGGTCTCTGTGAGCGGCCTCGATCATGAAGGTTGGGTCTTCAGCGTTGGTTCCGCGTGCCGCGAAACTCGCCGAGCGAGTTGGATGAAGTCGATTCTCGAAGCGGTCCAAGGACGGCATTGCGTGCGGCGACTGCTGGCTCAGTGGCAGGAAGAGGGACGACCGGCGCAGAACATCCCCACGACGTTCTTCGAGCACGCGCTGTTCTACGCGGTGCATCCCGATCTTCTGCGACAAACGGTTTTAGAACAGAACACAAAGCCGACCTCCGATCCCAACGCGGATGCCGTCGAGAGTCTGCGCGTCTTGCAGACGAAGCTCGGAGCCGATCGACCCATTTTGTTTCGAAATCTCACTCCACCGGGATTGGCGACGCCGCCCTTCGATTGGCTGGTGCTGCGCGTCGTGATTCCGGGACTGCAACCGTTGCACGGCGACCACCGCCTGCCGTTCCTGGGTGGCAAGATGTGGAACCGTGCGTGCTCCGACTGGGCCACCGTGCCGCCACACCCGTTCGCTTGAGTCTTGTGGCGCACGCGGCTCGCGTGCGACAAACGGAAGTGCCTGAGACAGCCGAAGACAACTTGTCGCACGCGAGCCGCGTGCGCCACATGAGGGACACCCAATGAATCAACTCGTCTCGTGGTTACGTCTCACGGAACTGGACCGCCTCAACCTGCCGGACATGGCCGAGCGAATCGCTCAGGCGGAAGCCGACGGGAGTGTGGTCGAGCCGCGCCGTTATCCGGGTTACCCAACGTGGCCGCTGCCGCGTAGCCGCCGACGCTGGTGGCCGAGCTTCGACGCGACGCTCAACAATCGCCGCTGTGGTCGAACGCTCGATACGAAGCTCCCCGATGCCCGCACGCTCGGCCGATTGTTGCAGACCGCGCACGGCATCACCGGCGACTTCTTTCGCGGACCAACTCCCTCGGCCGGAGGACTGCAAGCGGTCGAATTGTTTGTCGTGAATTGGCAACGCGGCTGGTTGCCGGAGGGTGCCTATCACTACGACCGAGTCGGACATCATCTGTCGCAGATCGTGTCGATCGCGAACGCAGGACGTTGGCAAGAACTCGTCCCGTCACTGCATCAAGTGGAAGGTGGCGCGTTGTTGTGGCTGTTGATCGGCGACACCCAGCGCGTCGCCACCAAGTACGGCGAGCGTGGCGATCGTTTCCTGCTGCTGGAGGCCGGACACCTGATGCAGAACCTCTGCCTGGTCTCGGCGAGCCTCGGCCTGAGTACCGTCCCGCTCGGCGGATGTCTGGAGCGTGAAGTCGCACAGGAACTCAAACTGCCTCGTGGCGACAGCGTTTTGTATGCTGGCATTTGTGGTCGGACCGGTATCGGACCAGAATGACACCAACGACAATCACTTGACCGAATCGAGACCACTTTGTCCCACTTCGCGTTCTTTGCGACCTTCTGTTCCAAACTGTGTTGGGAACAGAAGGTCGCAAAGAACGCGAAGAGAACCAACGCAGCGACAGCGTGTGCAGCAGAACTGAAGAAGAACACAAAGAATCTGAAATCAACGTCGAAATGAAATGGAGCCAGAGATGTCTGACACACACACGATTGAAGACGGCTTGCGGAGCCTGATCAAGGACCGGCAAATCGTTGTCGTCGTCGGCTCCGGAGTGTCGAGGGCCACGAACAACAAGTCGCCGACGTGGCGCGACTTGATCCAGTCGGGCATCCAACATTGCCGGGAGAACTTGGGAGCCACGCAACGCTGGTGTGATAACATCGCCGAACGCCTCGATTTTGAATCCGACAAGCAAATGGCCACTGCGGTCATCGCCGATGCGCTGCTGTCGGCGGCGGAAGACGTGCATAAGATGCTGAGACCGAATGGTGGCCGCGAATTGAAGAGTTGGTTGCGATCGAACTTCGAGACGCTGGAGCCTGAGCCTGGCAAGCTCCAGGTCATCAAGGCGCTCGCCGCGCTCAACGCGCCGCTGGTCACGACCAACTACGACGACCTCATCGAGAAAGTCACCAAGCTCAAGCACGTCACTTGGAAAGACCCAAGCGATGTCGCCAAGTTCGTGAGAGAAGCTGACTGCGGCGTCCTGCACCTGCACGGAATCTGGAGTGAGCCGGAGTCGGTCGTGCTCGGCATTCGCTCGTATGAATCTGTGTTGAATGACGACTTCATCCAAGAGGTGATGAAGGCCTTAGGCATGACCAAGAGCTTTCTGTTTGTCGGCTGCGGCGATGAAGGATTGACCGATCCGAACTTCGGCCAGTTCCTGGCTCGACTGGAGGCTCTGGAAACGAAAGCGGGCGTTGAGCATCGTCACTACCGGCTGATCTGCAGCAAGGAAGCCAAGCCGGTGCAGCCACATCGCTGGCTCTGTCCGCTGGTCTATGGCGACGACTACCCCGAGCTGCCCGCGTTCTTGCAGCAACTCTGTCCGCAGCCGGTGAACCCAACCAACGGCAGTAAGAAAAAGAAACCGAGGCCCCGGCAGCTCCCTGAGTTGCCAAAGTCAGTCACGGCCTACCTGACGCGTTTGGCCGAGGAAACGTCACGGCTGAAGTTGCCCGGCATGGGACGTAGCTTCCTGATCGATTTACCGATCGCGGACGCCTATGTCCCATTGCAGACGACGCTGTTTCGGCAAATGCAAGAGCATGGTCTCGAACGCTCCCAAAAACATCACACTGAGTCCGCAGGTGACGTGACCGATCTGGAACGAGTCTTTCATGAAGCGGCTCGGCTGGGCCAGCGCGGCGTCGTATTGCTGGGCGAGCCTGGTTCGGGCAAGACCACCGGCGCGCGGCAGATTGCGTGGCGATTGGCCGGCGGTAATCGTTCCCCCGAAGACCTAGGGCTGCCGGCGGGGATCACTCCGGTGCTGCTTCGCTTTCGGAACCTCAATCGCGCGGCGCTGGCCGATCCGAATGGGCTGCGGAGATTCTTGGCGGACGAGACTCGCAGCGCCGCCGCCGCCAAAGGTCTCGACGAGCCAGGTGAGGCGTTGGATCAGCTCAGCGCCCCGCCGGGCGGTGGCTTGTTATGGATACTCGACGGGTTGGATGAGGTGATCGATCCTGCCGCGCGAGCCCAAGTTTCGACTTGGGTGACGCAGGCCATCAGCCAGCGTCCCAGCGATTGGTTTTTGGTGACCTGCCGGTTTGCCGGATACAACCGCAAAGGAGTGTCGTTGGGGGCGCAGTTCGTGGAATTTCATGTGTGCCCGCTCAGCGAGAAGCAGATCGGCCAGTTTGTCGGCGACTGGTTCCGTGCGGCCGACAAGTTACTCAATCACCCGGAGATGGCAGAGGCGCATGCGAATAAGTTGCTCAATTTGCTGAATCGCCCGGACTACCAGACGCAGCAGCTACGGAGACTCTGTCAGTACCCTTTGATGCTCACGATCCTGTGCGTCGTGTTTCACGAGGGGCAACAGAATCTGCCGCAGGATCGGTTCGAGTTGTACGAGCTGTGCGTGCTCGTGCTGTTGAAACATTTGCGGCAACAAGTTTATGAGTTGGAGCTGACACGGAACGAACGGAACGTGCTTCCCGTCGATCCGATTGCCGCTAAGACGGTGTTGGCACGCATGGCGTGGTGGATGCACGGGGAGCAGCAACGCGAGGCGGCGTCGATGGAAGAATTAGCGGCGGAGGCCAAACGGGGCTTGGCACAGGTTTCACTCGGTTGTGGATTGGGTGACGACGGTCGCGCGTTCATTGAACGGATGAAGGATGAGACGGGAATCTTGGCGGGGGACAATCAGGGACGCTACGGCTTTCTGCACCTGACCTTTCAGGAATACCTGGCCGCCGACCACGCCGTGCGCGAGGGACTGGCCCAAGACTTGGCCTCGCGAGCCACCGACAGTTGGTGGGAAGAGGTGACGTTGTTGTCGCTCAGCCGCACTGGTCCTTTTTTTGAAGTGTTCTTCCGCGAACTTCTCGCCAACGGAATTGCCGAGACTCGTCCAGACGTGGCCGAACACTTTTTGGCCGAGGCCAAAGGGTTTTCCGCCGCGCCGTTTTTGGAGGTATTGAGTCCCAACAATTCCGCGCCACCGCGGCGGGTGGTGGCCGTGTTGCGGCTGTTGCGTGAGCGAGCCACAAAAATTCCTGGCCTCGCTGAGATCGTCAGCCCCTTCGCCACTTCGGTCGATCCGGAGACGCAAGGTTTTGCTCGCGAGATCTTGGGTCGGTTGGGGATCACGCTGCCGCCCGTCACCAACGAGCGGAACGTCTTCGTCGATGAGCGAACCGGGATCACCTTCGTCTCCATTCCCGACGGCGAGTTCGACATGGGAAGCAATGAGTACGACGACGAACGACGGGTGCATCGCGTCCGTCTCTCGCACGATTTTTGGCTGGCGAAATACCCGGTGACGAACGCGCAATACGGCGAGTACATGAAATCCGCCGGCCCGAAAGTGGAGCCGCCGGCGTACTGGGACAACCGGCGTTTCAATCAACCGGAGCAACCCGTGGTCGGTGTGAGTTGGCACGACGCGCAGGCATTTTGCGAATGGGCCGGTTGTCGCTTGCCCACGGAGGCGGAATGGGAATACGCCTGCCGCGCTGGTGAGCCGGGGAAGTACAGCTTTGGCAACGACGAGTCGCAGTTGGGCGAATACGCTTGGTTCGCCGACAACAGTGGTTCGCAGACGCAGCCGGTGGGGACCAAGCGGCCGAACGCTTGGGGCTTGTACGACATGCACGGCAACGTGTGGGAGTGGTGCGAGGACATCTACGACGCGGAGTTGTATGCGCGGCGTCAGGGAGTCACGACGGACCCACTGCAGACGAGCGGCTCAGATTATCGTGTTTTGCGTGGGGGCTCCTGGGGCAGCAATCCGAGGGACACCCGCTCGGCCTATCGCGACAGGCTCACTCCCGGCGACCGGTACAGCTTCACGGGCTTCCGCGCTGTGTGTGTTTCGCGGCCCAGGACATAACGGCCTAGCCGCTTTACCGCCTCACCCCGCTTGAGCGGCGACAGCCGCTCAAGCGTCGGGTCGCGAAGCGACCCGTTTTCCGGGCAGGCGACAGCCTGCCCCACGGTCGCGCACCGACCGCCACACCCGCGACGTGCGCAGCACGGCGCGCGATTTTTTTTCGCACGCGCTCGGCGTGCCCCGCATGAAGAAGACCGAAGAACTGATCGTAATCACGAAGAGCCAACGCAAGTTTTTCATTTGGTACCGGCGTGACGACGCACCGACCGCGCCGCACTCGCTTGCTCCGAGTTCATTGCCTGACCAGAATCGCCGCCCCTTTGGACTCCTTCATTTCCGAAACTTGTTGCGGTTGAGTCAAGTCTTGTCGCCACGCTCGCCCAAGTGATGGAGTTTTGGTGAAGACTCATTGAAGGCGGTTTCTCTGCGGCCTCTCTGAATCTGCGGGGGAATGACTCGGGATATCCCCACAGATTCAGAAAAGCCGCAGAGAGTCTTGTCCGGGACTTTGGCCTAAGGCCGAGCCTCACTGGATTTCACGTTTTGTTCCTTGGATTTTGCTCAGGAAGGTGCTTCATGCCGTCGTGCGTTTTGGCTTATTCGGGTGGACTCGACACGTCTGTGATTCTCTGTTGGCTACAAGAGCAAGGCTATGACTGCCACGCCGTGTATGTGGATCTCGGCCAGCCCTGCGAGGATCGCGAGGCGATCATGCAGAAGGCGAAAAATTGCGGAGCCAAGTCGTCGCGCATCGTCGATGTGCAAGAAGAACTGTGCCGTGACTTCGCGTTTCCGATCATGCAGTTTCAGGCGAAGTATGAAGGCTGGTATTTGCTGGGGACGTCGATCGCTCGGCCGCTGATCGCGAAAGAGTGCGTCAAAATCTGCCGCGAAGTCGGAGCCGAAGCGTTCGCTCACGGAGCGACTGGCAAGGGGAACGATCAATGTCGCTTCCAGCTCGCCGCCGAAGCACTCAACCCGGCCGTGAAGATCATCGCCCCGTGGCGCATCGAAAAGTACCGAGCCGCGTTCCCCGGCCGGACGGCGATGATCGACTACTGCGCGGCGAAGAACATTCCCGTGAAAGCCTCCACCTCGAAGCCCTACTCGTCCGACGAGAACTGCCTCCATATCAGCTACGAAGCGGGTGAACTGGAGAAGCTCACGACGAACGGTGTCGAACTGGTTGAACTCGGCATGTGCGTCACCCCGATGGCCGCTCCCGACAAGCCGGAGACGCTCACGATTCACTTCGAGTCGGGCGTGCCGGTGTCGCTCAACGGGCAGAAGAAGTCAGCTCTCGAAATGGTCAAGGATCTCAACACGATCGGCGGCCGAAACGGAGTCGGCATCATCGACATGGTCGAGAACCGCTTCGTCGGCATGAAGAGCCGCGGCGTGTACGAGGCTCCCGGCATGACGATCCTGTATCACGCTCACCGCGTCGTTGAGCAACTGACGATGGACCGCGACCTGATGCACCTCCGCGACCGCCTCGCGCCGGAAGTCGCCGAGATGGTGTACTACGGCTTCTGGTATCACGCAAAGATGGATGCGCTGCTGGCGTTCAACCAAAACGCTCAACGCCACGTCACCGGAGACGTCACGCTGAAGCTCTACAAAGGCAATATCATCACCGCGTCGCGTTCCAGCCCAAACAGTTTGTACGACGAAGGCATCGCCACAATGGAAGGGGGCGGCAGCTACAACCAAACCGATGCGGAGGGCTTCTTGCGGATTCAAGGACTGCCCGGCCGAGTGCAGGGGCGAACGACGCCGCGAGCGTATTGAGTTTGTGAGGACGCGGTGATGAGTTCGCAGTTCTGGCTTCGCTTCGGTGGATTCCGATGCGACACATGCCACCGAATGTGGCAGAAGAATGACTGCATCTTCTCGGACGACCCAATGGCACCATTCGGACTCGAAAGGTTGTGTCCGAATTGCGGGTCAATGACGGATCTAGTTTTGACTCGATTGGGAGCGATTGTCGCCACGATGATCGCTGTCGCGATTGGTTTGACTGTTGGATACTTCAACCTGAAGTAAAGCCAAACGGTTTGACTTTGGACGAACGGCCGAGCAATTCAAAGGATCGACGATGATCACGCAATTCCGAGTGCAGAACTTCAAAGCGCTCCGCGATGTCACGCTTGATTTGACGCCGATTCACGTCCTCATTGGCCCGAATGACAGCGGAAAGTCGAGCCTGCTGGAAGCTTTTGGTGCGTTTTTCCGGAGTGTTCAGTCGGAGTTGACCACCGCGTTTCGTGGTTCCTGGGAGGGACGCGAGTTGGTTTGGTGCCGCGTTGAAGAGGCCGTGACTTTCACCGGTCATCTTTCGAATGGAACGATCTACCAACTGGGATGCGAATTTGGCCCAACCGGACGCGTCGTTTCCATCGCGAATGAAACCGTTGGCATCAATCGACGCACCCTGGGATTGCCCGCCGGAGAGGCTGGTCTGAGTTGTCTCGCTTCACGTCAACTTCGCGGGAAGCCAGTCTTTGTTGGGAATGACGTTCCGGATCTACTTGCCGCCGATCGTGGCATCCGCGCAGAGTGCGATGGGGTGAATTGTTTTCGCTGGGTGCCGACGATGCTGAGTCTTCCATCGGCATTGGAACCGACTCGTCGTTTTCAGATGGACGAATCGGGGTTTGGATTGGCGACTTGCTTGGATGACATCATCGGGCATGACATCGACCTCTTTCGCAAATTGGAAACGCGCATTCTTGGCCTGTTCACGGACATTCGTGCCATCCGGCTAAAAACGGTCAATGGATTCAGCAGCAACGGAAGTGAGCATTCCGCGGCAACACTCAAACCGTCTCCAGCCAAGGGAATCTACTTCGACACACAAGCTGTGACTGACCTCCCGGCATCGAAGATGTCAGACGGTGTGTTGTTGGTGTTGGCATACCTCACGCTGCTTCATCTTCCGAAGCCGCCACGTTTGTTGTTGATCGAAGAACCGGAGAACGGGATTCATCCACAGCGTTTGCAGGATGTGATTGCCATTCTCAAGGAAATCATCACCGAGCAGACGGCAACCCAGGTGGTGATGACAACCCATTCGCCGTATGTGCTCGACATGTTCTCGCCGAATGAAGTGTCGCTGACTCGAAAGGAAGCCGATGGCTCTGTGACGGTTCATCGCCTTTCGGAGAGCGAATTGGTCCGCAAACAACTCGACGTGTTCACGCTCGGCGAAATTTGGACGGCGGAAGGTGACGAGGCGTTGATTGGGACGGCGGAGACCGTGCCATGAAGGTGTTGATCGTTTCGGAGGGACGGAGCGAACACCTCTCGGCAACCGGCACGCATCCTCGCACGGAGGAAGGGGTCGCCGGGGCGCTTCGGAGACTCGTTTGCCGGATCAACGAGCACAGCACGGAGTGGGAGATCACCGAAGATAAACTCTCCAGCCAAAACGTCCGCGCACATCATGGCAAAGGAAAAGGTTATGAGAAACGCTGTGTTCGCTGGATGCTCGAAGCGGAAAAACGGGGTTTCGACGCCATCGTGTTGCTGATGGACCGAGATCGTATCGACGCTCGAATCCCTGAAGTCGATGCCGCTCAGGCGAGTACTTTGCCGTCAATTCAGAGAGCACTAGGTGTCGCCGTTGAGTCGTTTGAGGCCTGGATGCTGGCGGATCAAGTCGCCTTGTCCAAAGTTTTCGGGAGTCCGGTGCAACGTCAACCCGACCCGGAGTCGACCGCAAATCCCAAAGAAGCGTTTCGCCGTCTGCTTCAGGTCGCCCAATTTGAGCGTTCCAACTCGGAACATTTCGCCGAGATCTGCGCGATCATGAATTTGGCGGAATTGAAGAGCCGCTGTCCGCGCGGATTCGCTCCATTCGCGGAACGAGTGCGGTCGCTTTGATTCGTAGAAGCTCACATGCCCATTCATCGCATGTTCTTGAAAGGTCCGTGGGAGGTGCGGCGGCTGGATCGCGAGGAGCCGTCACGCTGCCGGCGAGTTGGCGATTGATCACACGCAATTGACGCTCTACAAAGAGATGCGGCTCCGACAACCAAAGCGAATGCCAAAGGACTTCATCTGTGAGTGCCGTCAAAACTCAAAAACGTCAATCGCCAAAACCGAGCAGCCGAACGCTCAGCGTGCCGCTCGATGACGTCAGCCGCGCGGTCGTGACGCGTGCGGCGGAACTACGTCGTGTCAGCGCGAGCGATTACGTTCGCGAGGTGGCTGTGGCTCAGGCGAAGCACGAAGTGTCGGCGGCTCAGCGACAAGTCATTGCGCTGTCTCCGGGCGAGCAACGTCAGTTTTGGAATGCTCTCAACTCGCCGCCGAAATTGACTCCGGCTCAAAAGCGACTCGGCCGATTGATGCGAGGCGGAAAGTGAACGAGATCGTTCTGCCGAGCGGGTTTCGCTGGGAACGACTGCGGCGGGAGCATCGTGTCCGTGATCCTCGATTGCCTCAATGAAACCGCCAAAGAGTTTTATCGTCGCTGGGATTTTCAGGAATTGCCCGGTCATCCCTTTCGATTGTTCCTGAGTTCCACGCAACTCGAAGCCATGATGCGAGTGAATTAGTTTCGGAAGCTCACATGCCCGTTCATCGCATGTTCTTGAAAGGCCCGTGGGAAGTGCAGCGGTTGGATCGCGATGAACCGACACGCCGCGTCACGATGCCGGCAAGTTGGCAGACGGTCTTCGAGGGGAGCAGTTGCGGGCGCGCCGAGTTCCGCAGGAAGTTCAATCAGCCGACGAATCTCGATGCGCACGAGCATGTCTGGATTGTGTTCCAAGGCGTGCGCGGAACCGCTTGGGTGGACCTCAATGGACAGCGGCTTGGGAGCATCGGCATCGACGACCAAACGGCCGAGTTTGAAATCACTCCGCAACTCGCGTTGCACAACGAACTGGTCGTGCAACTGACCTTCTGGGTCGGAACTCCCCCCGACCAGCCAGGCGGCTTGTGGGGACCGGTCGCCCTCGAAATCCGCTCGTAGAGATCAATGAGCAGCGTGCCCATGATCGGCAGGGCCGGCAGCGTGACCATGTGACTCATGCCCGGCGTGGCCGTGATCGCCATGAGCGTGCGGGTCGGGCATTGTCACCTCGCACCATTGCTGGCAGCAGCCGGAGAGTTGCACGCTGCCACAGAGAAACATCAAGCAGAACAACGCAGTGACATAAACCAGCTTGCCGACAAAGTTGGTGACGGTCAGTCCCAAGAGGAAATGAGTACCACTCGCTGGCGGTGCGACGACTCCCCAAATCAAGACCCAAATCGCGCCGATCAACAGCAGTCCCAGCACGCCGCCTTTCGAGATCAAAACTTCTCGCAGCTTAATCCAGTTCACGGCACACAACCAAAATCCGATCCAGACCGCCAATGGAATCCACGGCAGGAGCAAGCCGCTGAGGGCCTTCAACAAACTCCAAGCGGCGAGGGCCAAGTCGCTCAGGCTGATCAGTAATTCCGTCATTGGACAGCTCCCAACACTTCACGGCGACTCAATAAAAAACCGCACTTGCCGGACAGTGCGGTTTCCAAATTCCTCAGCGGGGCAGGACTGTCGCAAGTCGCATCGTGGAAATCAACGGAGGGTTCTGCCTCTCGATTCCAATTCCGTCAATCGCTACCGTGGCCGCCTCGAAAGGAACATCGCATGTCCGAACCTCAAGCAACTCCATCGCCCGAATCGCCCTCGAAAGAGGAACTCAAATTGGCACTGAAGGCGTTTAAGAAACGTCTGAAGATGACCCGGCTCGATGATGAATCGCGGTTGGGCTACGGCCCGATGACGAGTGGCGGAAAGTCCAGCATCATCGCGATCTCACCGCCGAACCAGTACCCGATGCGCGTGTGGGAAGAACTGGTCAAACAAGGAAAGTTGAAGTCGGCCGAACACGGGATGTTTGAGTTGATGGAGTCGTAACGGAGGGACTCAGCTACGGGCGTCGTTGGTTTTCATCTTCGCTGGTCGTGCCTAGACTCCGCGCCGATGTTTCGTCAGGCGGGAGGAGCCGCTCGCGTTTGACTGCGGAATACTCGGCTGAATCACAGTTTTTCGGAGGACGTGACCATGAGCCAGAAAAACACTCGACGTGACTTTATGCAGACCACGCTGGCGGCCGCCGCAGCCAGTTCGATGCCGTATTGGTTCTTCCGCGACCCAGCGGAAGCCAAGGCATTTCAGTCTCCCAACGAGCGGCCAGTCATCGCGTGCATCGGCACCGGCGATCGCTGGAACGCCGTTGGCCCGAACGCTCTGAAGTTTGGTGATTGCGTCGCCGTCTGCGATGTCGATTCCGAGCACGCACAGAAGGGTAAGAAGCGAGTCGAGGACGCTCAGAACAAGAAGGGATCGGCCAAAGAGGTCAAGGTTTACGAGAACTACCTCGACCTGCTCGACAAGCACCCGGAGACGCAAATTGTCACCGTCGTCACACCGGACCACTGGCACTCGAAAATCTCGATCGACGCCATGAAGCACGGCAAAGACGTGTACTGCGAGAAGCCGCTCACGCTGACCATCGATGAAGGCAAGCAGATCATCAAAGTTCTCGATGCCACGAAGCGCGTCTTCCAAGTCGGCACGCAACAACGCAGCGAGATGTCCGCCAACGGCGGCAAGGTTCAACAGCAGTTCTTAGTCGCGGTCGCGATCGCTCGATCCGGGCGGCTCGGAAAAATTCAGAAGGTCGAGTGCCGCATCGGCGGAGCTCCCACCAGCTCGGATATCCCGAAGGCCGATGTGCCCAAGCATCTCAACTGGGACATGTGGCTGGGCCAAGCTCCCATGACCGACTACCTGCAAGGCGGCTTCGGCAACAACAAGCAATACCCGGAAGCTCGCACGCACTACGAGTTCCGTTGGTGGTACGAATACTCCGGCGGCAAGATGACCGATTGGGGTGCCCACCACGTTGATATCGCCACCTGGGCGATCGGCATGGAAAACAGCGGCCCGATCAGCGTCGAGGGAACCGCGAAACATCCCGTTCCCTTCGAGAACGGCAATCCAACCGTGACCAACCGCTACAACGCGGCCCACGAGTTCAAGATCAACGTCACCTATCCGAACGGTGTCGAGATGCTGATTCGCAATGACGAGTCAAACGGCATCCTGATCGAAGGGACCGAAGGCCGCATCTTCGTCAGCCGTGGCTCGCTGACAGGCAAGCCGGTCGAGGATCTCGAAGCCAACCCGCTGCCGGCCGATGCGATTGCCAAGCTCTACAAAGGCAAGAAGCCCGGCGATCACATGCGGAACTTCTTCGAGTGCTGCGCGGATCGCACCCAGCCGATCAGCGACGTCTACACGCATCACCGAGCGATGACGACTTGTCACTTGTCGAACATCGCCATTCGCCTGGGGCGCAAGCTGACTTGGAATCCCGAAACCCAAGAACTCGTCGGAGACGCCGACGCCAAGAAAATGCAGTCCCGCGAACAACGCAAAGGCTACGAAATCATCGTCTGAGCAATTCGCGAAGACCTGTTTCTGACCTCGAAAGGCAGCCGACACAAGTCGGCTGCCTTTTCTTTGCGCCGGCGCATTCGTCTCTCTGAGCCTGTGAAGATTTTGTAACCGCGACCGTGAGGGAACGGTTGTCTCCAGGCCTTATGACCGCTCCCTCACGGTCGCGGCTCCAAATCTTCACAGGCCCTCCGAGGCGATCAGAGAAGTCAGTAGCCAGACTCTCCGAATCGGGATTGCTGCGAAAACACTCCCGACTCAGAGAGTCAGGCAACGGAGAAAAGATCGAACCTACTTCTGCAGGATCAACTTCTGATTGCGAGTCAGTTTGAGCCGGTAAATCTCCTCGCCATGACGGATCAGAACTTCGTTTTGACCGCGCAGTAACTCTTCCGAGGTCATCTCGCGGAGGGGTTGCTTTTCACAAGGTTTGGGAGCTTCGGCTTCGTCAGACATCGGGACGGCCTTTCTTGAACAGCCGGACTTCGACGTTGAGTTCCGGAGTTTCAGGTTTCCAAAAATTGCCGGATCGCGAGGATTGAAAAACCACGGCCAGCCTTTATCGTTTCCATTGTGTTGAGAGTGAATCTCAACTGCAAGTTCGACGCAAGCGGCAGCCAGCACCGAAGTAGGTCGCCAGCCACCCTCAGACGAAATGCTTCTTGGCCCGATTCGCGATGGTCGCCAGTCGTCGAGACCAGAAGCCCCTCGGAGATTTTCAGGAACGGTGGATCATGGCTTGTCTGAAGAGGAGAGGTTTCACGCTCATTGAATTGCTGGTTGTCATCGCGATCATCGCGATCTTGATCGCGTTGCTGTTGCCGGCGGTGCAGCAGGCTCGCGAAGCGGCTCGCCGCAGCCAGTGTAAGAACAATCTGAAACAACTGGGCTTGGCTCTGCACAACTATCACGACTCCAGCCGAGTGTTTCCGCACACTGCCAGCATTCCCAACGGCTATGCCGCGACAGTGAAGGGGTGGTCCACTCAGGCTCGGTTGCTGCCGTTCCTTGAACAAGAGGGACTCAAGAAGCTGATCAATTTCGGCCAGAACTACGATTCCGCGCAGAATATCCCGGTCTGTGCTATGCAGATTTCTGTTCTGATCTGTCCGAGCGAGATCAACGTGAGGCCCTACCCGGACGGGGCCGTGACGCACTTTCCGTTGAACTACCAAGTGAACCTGGGAACTTGGTTCGTTTTTGATCCGATCAGCGGCCAAACCGGGGACGGAGCCTTCGCCCCCAACTCGTCGTTTAGCTCGGCCGCGTTCCGAGATGGCACAAGCAGCACGCTGGCTCTCGCCGAGGGGAAAGCTTTTCAACCGTACGTCCGAGACACCGGCAATCCGGCCACTCTTGGCGTTGCCCCGCCGACGAATGCCGCAGCCGTGATCGCACTTGCTGGCGCGGCACCGATTCAGGTGTCCGGTCACGCCGAATGGGTGGATGGCCGAGCCAATCAGACCGGATTCACGACCACGCTCAGTCCGAACACCAAAGTGCTCGTGGGCGGCCAGGACATTGACTTCACGTCGTCGCGTGAAGGAGCTGTGAACGCCCCCAATCGGCCGACCTATTCGGTGATGACTGCTCGCAGCTACCACTCAGGCATTGTCCAAGTCCTGATGATGGACGGTGCCGCACGATCCATTTCCGAAAACATCAGTACCGCCACTTGGCGAGCGTTGGGGACTAGAGCTCAAAAGGAAGTCGTTGGTGAGTTCTAGACTTCACGCGGACGATGATGAATTGTAACCCGAAGCGCCAGCGTGGGCCGCAACACTCTCCCTCGCTGGTGCTACGGATTACTGGCGTCACAACGTCATACGTCTCAAGTGCAGCCGTGCGGAGTCTAAAGGAACCGGCGACGGCCGTAATTTCGAGGCGTCACAACTTTTGGATACGCCAGCCGGTTGCGTCGTTCGGGATTCCGACCATTGCGATTTCAGAGGCGGTGCCGTTAGCGTTTGGCCGTGCTCATGCGGAGTTCGGTCGAGTCCTTCGCATCGTGAGTCGCTCGGAAAGACTTGGCCGGTCGTGTTGGAAACCCCATGTCCGCAGAACTCAGTGGTGCGACCGAGTCGCGCCCGCCCGCCCCGACGCCCGTCGTGGGCGTCTCTTCCCCGACATCGCACACTGACAATGTCGTTGTTCCCCCGCATCCTGAGTCCGCCAACGAGCCGCAGCACCACCAAAGTTTCTGGCTGTGGGTCTTGTGCCTGACCGGCGTCGATTACTTCAGCACGCTGGGTTATCAGCCGTCGATGGCTTTTGAATCGGCCGGGCGGCTAGCACCGTTGGCAACGGTGCTGCTGGTGCTGGTCACGCTCTTCGGAGCGTTGCCGGTTTACTGCTATGTGGCGGGGCAGTCGTTTCAAGGGCAAGGCTCGATCTCAATGCTTGAGCGACTGATGCGCGGGTGGACTGGCAAGTTTATGGTGCTGGTGCTGCTGGGCTTCGCCGCCACGGACTACGTCATCACGAAGACGCTTTCGGCGGCCGACGCTGCCGCCCATCTCTTGCACAATCCGTTCTGGCAAGAGAACGCGCCGGCTTGGCTGCAAAGTCAGACTTTGCTGACGATGTTCCTGCTGGTGCTGCTGGGTGGCGTGTTCCTGAAAGGTTTCAGCGAGGTGATCGGCTTGGCGGTCGGGCTGGTCGCGGTGTATTTGACGCTCAACGCCGTGGTCATCGGCTGTGGATTGACGTATCTCGCGGAGCATCCCGAACTCATTTCCGACTGGTGGCAGCAAGTCCGAGCCGGAGATTGGATGCTGAAAGATACTCCAGTGAAAGGTACTGGGATTGGGGCAATCGCGCTGGTCTGTTTGCTGTTCTTTCCGAAGCTCGCGCTGGGGTTGAGCGGATTCGAGACCGGCGTGGCCGTGATGCCATTGATTCGCGGTGATGCGGGTGATGCTCCCGAACAGCCGAGGGGCCGTATTCGCAATGCGCGGAAGCTGCTGATCTCGGCGGCGGTGGTGATGTCGGTGTATTTGCTCGGCTCGTCGATCGTGGTCTCGACACTGATCGATGCGAAGGAATTGTTGCCCGAAGGCCACGCTGCGGATCGTGCCTTGGCCTATCTCGCTCATGGTGATGGCGACGCCACACGGCAGATCAGCGGTTTGTTTGGCGATGTCTTTGGGACGATCTACGACATCAGCACGGTGCTGATTCTGTGGTTTGCCGGCGCGAGCGCGATGTCGGGGTTGCTGAATCTCGTGCCGCGGTACTTGCCGCGATACGGCATGGCTCCAGAATGGGCCTCGAAGATCAAAGCTCTCGTGGTGCTCTTCACGGTCATCAACATTGTGGTGACGGTGATTTTCCAGGCCAACGTGCAGGCTCAGGGCGGAGCCTACGCAACTGGCGTGATGATGCTGATCTCGAGCGCCTGCGTGGCGACGGTCATCGACCTGTACCGCAAGCGGAAAGGCTCAACCGCGAGCCGCATTTCGTGGCCGTATGTGGCCATTACAGTGACGTTCCTTTACATGACCACGATGACGGTCATCAAAAAGCCCGAAGGGATGGCGATTGCCAGTTGCTTTATCGCGGCGGTGTTTCTGTCATCGCTGACTTCACGCATGATGCGCAGCACGGAACTGCGGTTCGTCAGCTTTCGCTTCATCAACAACGAATCGCATTTCCTGTGGGACGCGCTGCGGCATCTCGAATTCCCGGTGCTCGTTCCGCACCGCACGGGCAACGATCGGACGTTGGCTCACAAGGAAGAGCAGATCCGCCGCGAGCATCATCTCGACCCCAACATGCCGATCGTGTTCGTCGAGGCGCATTTGGGGGACGTGAGCGACTTCACGCACAGCCCGGTGATCGAAGTGACGGATGAGGAAGGTCGCTTCATCATCCGCGTGACGAACTGCGTTTCGATCGCTCATGTGTTGGCAGCGATCGCGCTGGAGCTCTCAAAAACCGGCAAGCCTCCCGAATTGCATTTCGGCTGGTCCGACGAAAATCCGCTGGCCATGAATCTGGGTTTCGTGCTGTTCGGCGAAGGCAACATTCCGTGGCTTGTCCGAGAATTGATCATCAAGGCCGAACCGGATCCAGCTCGGCAACCACGCGTCGTCATCGGGTAAGCGTTGTTCCCTTTATTCTCACGGGCATTCTTCGCTTGAGGGTCCACACCTTGATCGGCAGATCGTGTCTCTCGACGGTTGAGCGAATTGAGTGCGGCGTCATCTGCACGAACGCGGGGACGCCGCACACCCAATTCCACTAGAGTTCACGTCCCATGCCTTTCTCTGGCAGTGTCAGCGCCATCAATTGATCGAGCAGGAACGACCACGCCGACTCTGAATTTAGGAAGCCGTTGCGTCACCAATCAGAGCCGAACACATCGCCAAGAGAGCGGCGACATTCCAAACCCAATCGATCCGCTCATTCCAAATCTTCGTTAGGCACTTTGTTATCGGAACTGAGATGGATGAGTTTCCGCGAACTGTTCATCGTCTTCGTGGCCGCACTCTGATCGCGACTGCTCAATGCTCCGCAACGTGAGGGAGATTTGGGACGTGGGCCAGCAACAAGTTCGCAGCGACTCGACCCGCGATCCCGAAATCCAAAAACACCTCACCCTCGCCGAATCCCTCATCGCCCTCTGCACATGACGAAGGACAATCGCCTAAAGTGCAGACAACAACCAAAACCCGTACCGCTTGCAGAACGAGAGCCGCTCATGCTAGGTCATGCCACTGAGCCGTCTGCCAATTCCTGCCCGCTGTCGTGGCCGGAGCAGCGGCGGAATCTGGTGCTCTTCGCATGTTGCACGGGGATGCAATATCTCGCGGCTCCGGTGTTGTATGTGGGGATTACACAGGCATCGTTGTGCGATCGGTTGGGAGCGGATGCTCGGACGGCCAATCTGCCGGGGACGTTGTTCTTCGCGATGACCGCGATTCCGGCCATCATCGCGTGGGCGTCTCCGCGAGTCGCTTCGCTGAAACGGAACTTGATGCTGTGTTATTCCACGTCGGCTCTGATGCTGGCGACGTTGGCGGTGGTCTTGATGCTGCCGCTGCCGGACTCGGTGAAGCTGGCGATGGTCATTCTGCAAGCGGGCGTTTCAGGAGCGGTGATGCCGGCGGCGATCGCGCTGTTGTGGGAAGCGATCGGCCGCGGCTCGAATGAATCTCGGAGAGGACTCGCGTTGAGTCTGGCGTTTGGGGCCGGGCCGATCTTGGCGGTGCTCGGATCGTTCGCTCAGAGCGTCCTGCTGGGCGATGGCACCGATACCGACCTGTCCAAATTCGCCGCGTTGTTTGGAGCGGGTGCGCCGGTGATGGGACTGGCGGCGTGGTTCTCGGGGTTCTTGATCGTTCCGCCGGTGGTTTGCGAGCCGCAGCGTGAACCCCTCTCGGCGGTCGCACCGTTGTTGATTGGAGTGCCGCTGATGTTCGCAGCGGTGGCCTTGATGCACGCCGCCTCGATGACGACTCAGCAGCCGCACGTCAAATCCGCAGCAGTGACCGCGAACGAACCACCAGATCGCTCCGAGGCCAAGACGGTCATTGATCCAGCGGTTGAAGCGCGGTCGCAGCATTTTCGTCTGGCCGGTTATGCGACTGCGATCTGCGCCGCGGTCGCGCTGGTTTATCACTTCCGTTCGCTGCTGCGGCAACGAGTGCTGCTCTTGGCGACGGTCGTCACAATCCTGGTTTACTCCGGCAATGTGATTCCGTCGAACATGAATTTGTACGCGCCCACGGCCATCGGCGTATCGGACAATACGACGGTGAAGTCAGACACCACGCTGGAGTCATCGCCGACGACGGAGGCGAAGAAAGAATTGCCGGCAAAATATGCGGGCCGGCAAAACATGCTGCGGTTTGGGTTCAAAGTGGTTGCCGGAGCATTGCTGGGCTGGGTGCTGACGCGCACGAATCCTCGCACGGGCATCCTGGCGACCTCGACGATCTTTTTGCTCGCGCAGATGTGGGCGATGCTGGTCACGGGGCCGTGGTACTTGGTCGCCTTCGGAATCTTCGGCGTGGGGGAACTGATCGGCGTGTATTCGCCGAACTACATCGTGTCGGCGTCGCGCACGAACGACCTGCGGAGGAACATGGCGTTCGTCACGATGCTGATGGTCCCGGCCGCTCCCGCCGGCTACTTGTACGGCGCGATCGTCGATTACGTCAGTCAGCACAAGCTGACGGCGTTGGGCATGACTCCCGTCGCGTTGGGCTATCGGCTCAGCTTTCTGGTATGCGGCCTGTTCATCCTCAGCGGCATCGTGGTGGCGGTGATGCTGCTCCCGAAACAACCGCGCGTGCCGACCGAGTGACTACGCTGACCGCTGGCGTGCGAGAACAATTGTCGGTTCGCCATAGACTTCGCCGGCCAAGCTCTGCAACGGATGGCGAATGTCTTCTGCTCGGCCACACTTGCTGGTCCATTGGCCGTCAGCAAGCTGTCGAGCCGCATGAGTCGGGTGGCCATTCGCGACGTACAACGCGACCTTCTCAACGCCGTCTGCCAACTCGCTCGTCTCGCACACGGCATAACCCAGAGTCACAAATGCCGCGATAAACGCCGACGTGGTCCACTCGCGGGAGACACCCTCAGGCCAGTAGCCACACTCGGACGCATCGGGCCACCACCAGCGAGTTTGATCTTCCGCAGCCCACGCAATGCAGTTGTATCGCCGATCGGGCGGGCTGGTGATGGCGTACCCGTCCACGGGCAATCGCGGAAAACTGGTCTCGAAGTGAGGGCTCACGATTGGACGTATCCCCGCGATTTGCCCCAAGCGAGCCAATCAGCAGCCATCATTTCCAAGTTCCCACGATGGGACGGTGGCACCGGATCACAGCCCGTGATCGCCTTCAACGCCCAAAACCAATGATCGGGTTCCGTCGCCAAGTCGCGAAAGATCATCGGCAACGCCAAACGCCCCATGCCGATGATTCGCTGATACGCCGGATGAGCCGCCATCTCGGTCAGCGATGACAAAAACTCGGTCTCGGCCCGCCACTGCTGAGTCAACCGCGAGAACTCTTGTTCCAAATCCAACCCATCGTCGTCACACCCATCTGACGCACCGCTCGCGCGAGCCAGCCGCGCAGAGAGAAACGTCACCAACTCCGCTTGCTGCTCAGGCGGCAGGGTGTCTGCAACCGCTTCGATTTCGAGAAGTGTGCTCACGATTCATTCTCCCTCCGCGTCCGATCCGATGCAGCAATCAGCATACGCCAACCCATCTCACGCCGAAAGAGGCGATCGCTTCATCTCCGCGAACCGGGTGGCGTCAGCGCCTGGATCTCTCACGCTTAGGATTTGTTCGGAACCTAACGCACTGTTTCACCAGAAACCACCAATGCCGACGACAGGGTGCATGTCAGCTTTTGATTTTTTCCTTCGAGAGTTTGCGGGGTTTGGGTTTTCTAGTGAAGGGGGAGCCGCGTCGGGTTTGTAGATGAGTGACGAGGCGGTTGTCGTCGCTCAGGGCGGCGGC
>JBJXEX010000096.1:0-19696 GCA_046156195.1 Planctomycetaceae bacterium
TGCTCTGACGACAGCCCCGCACACCGCCTCAACCAAAAGCGATACCATGACGACTGGCTCCAAAACCTCCTGCTCTCGGCATCGCTCGGAAGCTTTTACCACCGGACATAGAATCCGGCAGAGTCAGGGAATTGGAAGTTGGAGTAAAAGCTGGAGGCCATGGACGACATCCTGCTTTTTTCTTCGGCGAGCCTTTCGGTCACAGAGTTGTTGACGATCAATCGACAAGTCTTGGATCAAGTCGCCAGCTTGTCTGTGCGGTCGGAAGGCGCTCGTGAGCCTGCAAGCTCATTGGGTGGGCCTGACGCGGTTTGTGGACGACTTGCGGATTCCGCTGGACAACAACCGCTCCGAACGAGCCGCGCGAATTGTCGCGTTGGCACGCAAGAGCTACTCCGGATCGACCTCCCTGTGGAGCGGGATCTTGGCCACCGCGATGTTCTCGATCATCGCCACGCTGAGCCTCCACGGAATCAATCCGCGGCTGTGGCTGACGTGGAATTTGACGGCCTGCGCCGGCGGCCAAGTTCTGTCGAACGTGTCGTCCTATCTCCCGTGGAATCTGAGTCCCGAGCAAAAAGCCAAACTCACACTCCAGTCGCCGAGCACTTCCTCGTTCCGATCGCCGACCCTGTCCTCCTCACACCCACCGTCGAACACGTCCTGAAGAAATCGCTCTGGCCTACTTCAACCCATTGGCCAACTCTCAATCATCGGCTCCCAATTCCAGGGCTCACATTAGAACCCAACGGACAGCGCAACCGCTGTCCTCTGCCCGCGCCATTGGCGAATACTTACGTCCCGTGGAACACAACTTGGCCAGTATCTGACTGATGTGGGACGGACTAAAGGGGGCAGCGAGGTCTTCTTTGGACTTCCCGGCGACTTCCTGGACGGTAAATTCTTCGTCGCAATTGGGAAGCTGCGCAATCACTCTCAACAAATCTCGCTGTCGATCCGTCGCACGAACCCAGCGACCCGAGAAAAAATCGGCATCCAATTTTCGAGTGATGTCGGGATTTAGGCGATCCAAAAAGACAACATAAAACATCCGCTCGGAAAAAGTCCGAGCTTCAACGAGCTTTGGAAAAAGCGTTGGCAAACCGACCAAACGAATTCCAAAACCGACTTCAACCTGTCCACCACGAGTCCTGGTGTCTTTTGATAGCGAGCAACCAGAGTCTCGTAATCCAATCGAACCTCGATTCTCGACGTTTCTGGTGCAAATCCCACCCCCGCGATTTCCTCATGGCCAATGACGAGCAATGACGTGACCGCTGCCATGTCTGCCAGCAAGCGAATTGCAATCCGCTCCTCGGTGAGACCGGCGGCCTCTGAAAGATCAGTTCCCACCCAAACCCAGCCGCTTTTGATGGCAATCCATAGCGACGGTCGGTCTAGGAGTCGGAACGGGTGGTAAAGCCCCGACAGAGCGAGTGCCGTTTGCTCAGGCGGACCACGCAGGCATCCGCGTCGGGCTAGAGATTCAATCACGAACATGAGTCGTGGCAGCTCCTACGAGCGAGCATTACCATGCTGTCCTTCAATCGTTCGCAGTTCACTCCGCGTCACTTCGCGAGTCTTTTCGATGTGCAGATTCAGGATTTTGAATCGCTGGTTTGTCTGGTTGGGATTGGCTCTTATCCCGTCGCTGACCCGTGCCGAGGGTCTCGAATATCCGCTGACGGCGGTGGCTGCGGCGGATGGTCAGAGCCTGTTCATCGCGGATCGGAATCAGCCGGGACTTTGGAAGCTGAGCAACGGCAAGCTCAGTCCGTTCTTTCAGGCGTCGAAGAAGTTTCGCACGCCGTTGAACGCTGTGCGTTGTGTGGGATTGGATCGCAACGGCAAGGTGCTCGCGGGGGATTCGTCCACGCGAGAGGTCTTCCGCTTTGACGATGACGGCAAACCTCAGCCGTTGACCAACGGAGGCATCGGCATCCCGATGGATTTAGTGGTCGATCCAGAAAACAACGTCTTCGTCACCGATCTCGAATTGAAATGGATTTGGAAGATTCCCGCCGCCGGTGGCAAGACGGAGAAGTTCGCGGAGGTCGATGCTCCGCACGGCATCACCATCGACGCGGACAAGAACTTGTGGGTTGTCTCGCACGGCAAAAATCAACTCATGCGAGTCACTCCTGACGCGAAGGTGGAGACGGTCGTTGAGGGTCGGCCGTGGCAGTTCCCGCATGAAGTGGAACTCGACAAAGACAAGACGGCGTTCGTCACCGACGGCTACGGCAAAGCGGTTTGGAAGGTGCCTTTTGGAGGCAAGCCGGAAAAAGTTTTCGCAGGCGAGCCGCTGGTGAATCCGGTGGGACTCACTTGGCAGGAGGGCAAGCTGCTGGTGATTGACCCGCGTGCGAAAGGGGTCTTCCTGCTGGGAGCCGATGGCAAACTGGTGGCTGTTCCCGCGTCGGTGGAGAAGTAAGCTTTTCGTAGCCGCGTTCGCCAGAACGCGGGCTAGGACACCCCGCGTTCTGGCGAACGCGGCTACGACGCGCGCCGTAGATCAGAACCACTCCCTCACGGTCGCGGCTCTAAGAATTCAACAGACTTTCCGATTTCGAGGACATCCCGATGGCCACTTTGATTCGCGACCACGAAATCGAGCAACGCTTGATCGCTCGCCGCCGCCGACTGGGGCAGGACAAGTTCGACGAGATTTGGAATGGGGTGTATGTCATGGCTCCAATGGCGAACGATGAGCATCAAGATATTGTCGGTGGACTCGACGCATTATTTCGCGAAGTTGTGCAATCGGAGCAACTGGGTGTCACCCGGCCCGGCGTCAACGTCAGCGACCGGCGAATCGGCTGGCAGAAGAACTTTCGGTGCCCCGACGTCGCCGTGTTTCTGAAGGAGACTCAGGCGATCAATTGCGACACGCACTGGTTCGGTGGCCCGGACTTCGCCGTGGAAGTGGTGAGTCCCCGGGAGAAGGTGCGGAAGAAACTCCGCTTCTATGCCAAAGTCGGCACGCGCGAGTTACTGGTGCTGGACCGCGCGCCTTGGTGTCTCAGCCTCTATCGTTTGGCTGATGGCGAACTGCAATTGGCCGGAACGTCCGCAGTCCCCGCGAGCGAGTGGTTGGCATCCAGCGTCTTGCCGTTGTCGTTCCGTTTGATTGACGGCGTCGAGCGGCAACGCATCGAAGCTCGGCACGCCGATGGCCAACAATCTTGGATCGTCTGACGGAGCAATTTCATGGACTCGGCCCCGATCATCCCTGACGCGCCGCAATCGAAGACGCCGTTGCCGAGCGTCACATTGCCGACAGTTCCGGCTCCCAAGCAATATGTCCGAGCGGTCACGCCGGGACTGCGCAAACTGTTATATGTCGTCTTCGGACTGTTAGCGCTGCTGGGAGCGAACTCGCTCTACCTCGTGGCGATCACCGCGCTGGAGGCGATCAAGCATCAGACATATCAGAACTATTTCTATCAGTTGATGTTCTTGGGGCACCTGGTGCTCGGCCTGTTGTTGATCGGGCCGTTCGTTGTGTTCGGTACGTTGCACATGCTGTTTGCCAAGAACCGCCGCAATCGCCGAGCGGTCAAAGTCGGATACGCTCTGTTCGCCGTCTCGATCATGGTGTTGGTTAGCGGATTGTTGTTGATGCGGATCAGCGGCTTTGAACTGAAACTGCCGCTGGCGCGATCGACCGTCTATTGGCTGCACGTCATCACGCCGATCCTGGCCGGTTGGCTGTATTGGCTGCATCGGCTGAGCGGGCCGCGTATCAAATGGAAAATCGGTTTGAGCTATTTCGCGGTCGTCGGAGCGGCGGTTGTGGCGATGGTGCTGATGCACTCGCAAGACCCACGAAAGTGGAACGTCGTCGGGCCGAAGGAGGGTGAAAAATACTTCGAACCGAGCCTCGCACGCACGGCGTCCGGCAACTTTATCCCGGCCCAAACTCTGATGATGGACGACTATTGCCAGAAGTGTCATCCCGACTCACACGCTCAGTGGGCCGAGAGTTCGCATCGCTTCAGTTCGTTCAGCAACCCGGCCTACTTGGCGTCGATTCGCGAGACGCGCGAGGTCAGTCTCAAACGTGACGGCAACGTGCAGGCGTCGCGCTGGTGCGCCGGATGTCACGACCCCGTGCCGTTCTTCAGCGGCGCGTTCGACGACCCGAAGTTCGATCTTCAGAAGCATCCGACCGCCCACGCGGGGATCACTTGCACGACGTGCCACGCCATTACCAACGTCAACAGCACGCGAGGCAACGCGGACTTCACCATCGAAGAGCCGACACATTACCCGTTCGCATTCAGCGATAACGCGGCGCTGCTATGGATCAATCAACAACTCGTGAAAGCCAAGCCCTCGTTTCATAAGAAGACATTTCTGAAAGACCTTCATAAGACCGCTGAGTTCTGTTCGACATGTCATAAGGTGCATTTGCCGTATGCCCTGAATCACTACAAAGACTTTCTGCGCGGCCAGAACCATTTCGATTCGTACTGGCTCAGCGGAGCGGGTCACGGAGCACGCAGCTTCTACTTCCCGCCCAAAGCGATCTCGAACTGCGCCGGCTGTCACATGCCGCTCAAGGAATCGAACGACTTCGGAGCCAAGCTGTTTGCCGATGCCAAGAAGCTGAGCATCCACAATCATCTCTTCCCCGCAGCGAACACGGGGCTGGCCTGGCTGCGTGACGCGAAGCCGGAAGTCATTGAGGCTCATCAGAAGTTTTTGAAGGAAATCACTCGCGTTGACATCTTCGGGGTCAAAGAGGGAGGCACGATCGACGGCCACTTGCACGCGCCGATTCGGCCCAGCGTCCCGACTCTGAAACGGGGCGAGAAGTATCTGCTGGAGACGGTCGTCCGCACGTTGAAGATCGGGCATCACCTGACTCAGGGGACGGTCGATTCCAACGAAGTCTGGGTCGAGGTCACGCTCACGTCCGGCGGCCAAGTGATCGGCAAGAGCGGTGGACTCGACGCCGATCGCGAGGTCGATCCGTATTCCCACTTCATCAACGTCTTCATGCTCGACAAGGAGGGGAACCGCATCGACCGTCGCAATCCGCAGGACATCTTCACGCCGCTCTACAACCACCAAGTCCCGCCGGGTGCCGGTCAAGTCGTTCACTTTGAGTTCGCCGTCCCCAGCGAGATCACCGCGCCGATCACCGCCGAGATCAAACTGCAATATCGCAAGTTCGACAAGCAGTACCTGGACTTCGTCACGCGCACCGCGAAGCCGGGCGACAAGCCGATCAAGTCCCACACGCTCGACGAGAAATACCTCAACGACACACCGATCACGACGATGGCAGCCGATTCCGTCACGTTCCCGGTCGAGGGACTCTCCACGGAAACCGCCGCCAAAGTCACCGAGCAGAAGCGGGACATCCCCCCTTGGCAGCGCTGGAACGATTACGGCATCGGGCTGTTCCTCGAAGGGAAAGCGGAGCTTCGTCAATCGATTGCCGCGTTTGAGGAGGTGGAAAAACTTGGCCGTTATGACGGGCCACTGAACCTCGCCCGCGTGCTGCACCGCGAGGGCCGACTGGATGAAGCGGTCGAGGCACTCAACCGTGCTGCTCAACACGGCAAGCAAGCGGACGACGAACCTGCGCCGCGCTGGACGCTCAACTGGCTGATCGGCATGGTCAACCGCGAGCAAGGTCGGCTCAAGGAAGCCGAGTCCAGTCTGCGCAGCGTGCTCGATGATCGCGTCCCCGAACGCAACTTCGATTTCAGCGGCGACTACGAGGTCATCAATCTGCTCGGCCTGACGCTGTTCGAGCAAGCCAAAGGGGTTCGAGCCGACGGCGATCCCGAACGCGAACGGCTACTCCGCGAGGCGGCCAAGACCTTTGAGAAGACGCTGAACATCGACAAAGAAAACGTCGCCGCGCACTACAACCTGCATCAGATTTACGAAGAACTCGGCGACCAGAAGCGAGCCGCGTTCCACAACGCCGAGCACTTGAAAGTGAAGCAGGACGACAACGCTCAAGGCCGGGCGGTGGGACTCGCCCGCCAGAAATATCCCGCCGCGAATCTCGCCGCCGAAGCGATCGTCATCTACCCACTGCAACGGGACGGCGCGCCAGGACTCAAAGCCGCGAATGTTCAACAGCCGCCCGCTCCGGTCACGACGAGCGGAGAGGAATGAACTTGTTCTTCAACGCCAACACAGACTCCATCAATTGGTCCACGACTTTGTCTGGCAGCGTCGGCAGCAGAGCTTCCAGTTTCGGCACCGCGGATTGTGGAAGGTCTGGAATCAGCCGGCCGATCCAGTACCCGAAATAGCCGTAGTACGTCACTTTGGCTTCTTTCTGGATCACTTGAATCAGCACGTCAGCCGCTTCGGGATGTTGAACTCGGATCATCGTTTCGAGCACCTGGACAGCGTCGAACGAGTCCTTCTTTTTCAAGTACGCGGCGATCCGTTCGGAGAGGTAATTGTTCGTTGCCGGATGTCCCGCGCGAGCCAGATGCTGGATCGCCTCCCAATTGCGAACCTCGACGGCGATGTCGAGCCAGCGCGGGTCGAGTGCGGGGAGCTTGATTCGCGTGGACTCGTCGTCGCGGCTCAGATGTGCTCCCCAGTGGCAGAGGTAGGTGATGTCTTCGTCGCTGGTCAGTCCGCTGACGAGGGCTTCCACACGCTCGATGACTGCGGCGTTTTTCGAGGACTTCTTATCCGGCAACGTGGTGAGTTCCGACGCGAACATGTCAAACAGTTTGGCCGGAGCGAGATTGATTCGCGCGGCAAAGAACGCGAAGGCGAGAACTGGCCCGGACACATTGCCACTGGCCGCGATCAACCGCTCACGAGTCATCGGTGTCGCGTGCGCCATGAGGTAGCCGACGAGTTCATTGAGGTCCGCGCCGCTCGGTTCCGATTTCATCGCGGCGAAATCCGTGGCGTGATCGAAACACCTCAAGAGAAACTGCTCCGTGTCGGGTTCGGTGTGCTCGTCGAGACAACACAACAACTTTTGCAATCGCGTGATCGCCGCTCCCTGTTGTTTCTTGTCCTTGCACTTCAGCACGGTGGCGAGTTGCTCGTCCGCCTGGGCCAGCACGAACGAGTGCAATTCCGGGTTGGAACTATGCTGCACCCCTTCAATGATCATTTCCAAGTCCGCGGTCGTCATGACTTTCTTGAGTGTTTCGATGGCGTCGCGAACGCTGAGCTTGGTGAGTGCGCCGAGCGCCGCCGCTCGCACGTCTTTGGCCTTGGCTTTCGATTGCTCCAGCAAGTACGCGAGGTCTTCGTCGGAATCCCCCAGGCATCCGATGGCGGCAACCTTCAGTTCCTTCGAGCCTTCGTCGAGCACTTGCTTGACCAACTCGCGCGTGCCTGCGGGGTCGAGACGGTACATCAAGCTCAGCCGCCGTAAGTGGCCGGCTTTGCCTTTGTAATCGAACTTGGCTCGCAGTTCCGGGAGGATCGCTTGGCCATACAGCGGCAGGACTTTTTCGGCGATCAATTCGCTGATCTCAGGATACGGATCGTCGATCGCCAGCAGCGCCGGCCTGACCAATCGCAAATCGCGGAAGGCTCCCCGTTCGATCGCATCGCGAATCAATTCGAGCCGACCGGAGCCAGTCGTCGAGAGCGCTTCGAGCAACGGCTTGAGAGTTCGGGCGCTCGCCTGAGTTTGCTGGCCGCCGAGATCCCTCGTCTCGATTGGCTGCAAGTCCCCCCTGAGTCCGGTCTCACCCTGCGTGTAGAGAATCGCGTTGACGAGCGTTGTCAGTTCGAGCAACGCGGCGGCGGCGGTCTTCTCATTGCTCTCGACGACGGCTCGCGTGGCTTGAGCGACCTTCGCGAAGACAGGCGCTTTCTCCCCCGACTTTTCGAGTGGCGCGATCAACTTCTTCAAGCGGAAGTCACCGCTGGCGACGGCACTGCCGGCAATCGCCAGCCGTCGCATTTCGTCATAAACCTGGGTCAAGACCGCGATGCTCATGGGGTGTCCGCTTTCGTAGCACAGGCGGCTCGCCTGTGTGGTTTGTCCGCAGAACTCACAGGCGGGCCGCCTGTGCTACGGATTCTGCCGCGACTGTGCCGCGTGCTTGAGTGCGTCGAGTTCCTGACGCAGCCGAATCAACTCGGACTCGGCCTGTTGGCGTGCTTGGGCTTCGTCACGTTGTGCGAGTTTCGCCCGTTCACAGGCCGCCTCAGCGTCCCGTCGCGCCGCGAGCGCTCGTTCGCGATCTGCTTCGGCTCGTTCGCGCTCCGCTTCGGCTCGTTCGCGATCGTCCGCCTCTTCCGCCGGAGTTCTTAACAGCGTCAGCGTGTGTGGATCAAAGACTCGCAACCAGCCCTCATGCACCACCAAATCCAGTTCGAGGTTCGGGCTGTAGATGCGATTCGAGGTCATCTCTTGTCGGACGAATTCGCCATCTTGCCAGTGATAGGCAACAAATGTCCCACCTTTCAAATACTCCTCGGTGGGATCAAATAGGTAGTACTCTTGCACGCCAATCTGACCGTAGATGCTCGGCTTCTTGAACATGTCCTCGCGCTTAGTGCTGCGGGAGGTGATCTCGAAGACGACTTGCGGAGCGATTCCTTCGTCCCACAACAAATAGGTCCGCCGCTTCTTCTTGGGCACGCCGCGCACGAAGAAGACATCCGGCGAGATTCGTTTCTTGGGATCCCCCTCGACGAAATAGAAGAGCATATTCCTGGCGAGGTACACGTTCGGATCGTCGCGGAAATGCCAATCCAACGCGAAATACAAATCGGTCATTTGATCGATGTGAATATCGGTCTCGGCCATGGGTTTCCCGTCGGAGTCCGGGTAGATGATTTTATATGGTTTCAGAACCGTGGACATGACGTGCCTTATCATGTTAGTTGTTGCTGCCCCGAAGGCGATCGATCTCTCGGCGCAAACGCGCAACTTCCGCCTCGGCCTTTTGTCTCGCTTGAGCCTCTGCGAGGTATGCTGCCTCGGCTTCCGCCGGAGTGCGAAGGAGAGTTAGCGTGCGTGGATCAAAGAGACGCAGGAACCCGTTATGAACCACTAAATCCAAGTCGAGGTTGGGACTGTAAATGCGGTTCGATGTCAGCTCCTGTTTGGCAAATTCTCCGTCTTGCCAGTGATAGGCGGCAAACGGTCCCGTCTGGAGATATTCTTCCGCCGGGTCGAAAAGGTAGTACTCTTCGACACCGATCTCGCCATAAATGGCCGGCTTTTTGTGCGTGTCCTCGCGCTTCGTGCCGCGGGACGTGATTTCGAAGACCACTTGCGGAGCGATTCCTTCGTCCCACAACAAATAGGTCCGCCGCTTCTTCTTGGGCACGCCGCGCACGAAGAAGACATCCGGCGCAATTCGTTTCTTGGGATCCCCCTCGACGAAATAGAAGAGCATATTCCTGGCGAGATACACGTTCGGATCGTCGCGGAAGTGCCAATCCAACGCGAAATACAAATCGGTCATTTGGTCGATGTGGATTTCGGTTTCGGCCATGGGTTTTCCATCGGAGTCGGGGTAGTCGATTTGTGGTGTTTCGAGAACCGTGGACATGAGAGTCACCGTTTGTTGAAGGCGTCGTCTTTGCAAGTGGGCCAACTGCTCGCGCCACTTTATCAGGCGAAGTATTCCTCGACTAATCCGAAGCGTGAGTCATCACAACGTCAGCCGCACGACGTTGGAATCCGTCACGATGCTCAGCGGTTTGATCTGCAATTTGCGAGTGTCCAGGTCATGCCGGAAGCGGGCCACGAGCGTCTGCTTCTCGAACAACGTCGCAGGGAGCAGTTGCAGCAGATGACAGCTTGCCGGCTCTTCGCTGATACCGGCATCGGTCAGCGTCAGTCGCTCGCCCTTGGAATCCTCGACGACGAACTGGCCGTCGATCTGCCCGATGCGGCGAAAGCTCAAAGCGTAGATCGGCTGCTTGTCGGAGAGCGTCCCTTTGAGGTTGGTCTTCACTTCTTTGATGACCGTCGCGAAGTCCGCGCGAGCGTGATCGCTCACACGCCGCAGGTCGCGCGGTTCGAGCGGACGCGGCAACATGCCCTCCCAACGAATCCGCGGATTCACGTCGCCGGGATACACGCACAACTCTTTGACCTGAGCAATCTGAAAGAAGCTGTCGTCGCTCTTGATGTACTTGGCCGCTTTGTACGGTCGGAAATTTTGAGTGAGCTGAATGCGGCCCGTCTCCAGATTCATCCACACGCCGGTATCGACGTACTCCCGCCGGGCGACATCGTCGTGCGAGTTGAAGGCGAGCTGAATGAGTTCCGCATCCGCTTGTAGTCGTCCGGCGGTTTTCAATTCGGCGAGCTGCCACGCATGACCCAACCACGCGGCGATGCCGGTCTCGGTTTCCGGGGCGAGGTCGGGATCATCGAGCCGGTGCTGTAAATAAGCTCGCCCCTGCTTGACCAACACCGACAGTCGGCTGAGCTGATCGAGAGCCTCGCTGAAGATCGCCTCGCGACGGCTGGTGGGAACCGACGCATCAAACACCCCTTCCTCGCTGGCGAACAGCTTGGTGTAGCGATGCAACGCGGACTGTGCTCCGGGGAGATACGAGTCGCCCAATTGCTTGGCCTTCTCCTCGATCTCCTGTGCCGTCTTGGCGTTCATGTTGCCGATACCGATCCGCGTCAGGTCGAGCGTCAGCTTCTCCAACAAGTCGATCCCGTCGAGCTGCGTGCGAATCTTCTTGGCGAGCGCCGTCTTGTTGACGGTCTTCGGCTTCGCAGCGTCTTCTTGCTTCTTCTCGACGCGAGCGGCCAGCTTGCCACGCTTCTCGGCGAGGTCATCCGGCACGGCAGCGGTCTTGAACGACGTCCGTTTTTGGACGAAGGCATACATCAATCCGAGGCAGTGCTTGCAGGGAAACTGCCGGCTCGGACAAGAGCAGCGATGTGTCGGTTGATCGGGCCTCGCGAAATCCGACGAGCAGCGGTACGGCTCTTTGCCCGATCCCTGACACTCGCCAAAGATCACGGTCTCGTCGCCATCGATGCTGAGCTTGAGAAGCTTTCCTTTAACAACCAAGCCGCGACCATTCTTGATCGCTTCCGCATTCGGAGCTGTTGAATCGACGAAGGCATCATCAATCGAAATCATGGAAAATCACCTCGTGAGGAAGTTGTCCGAGAAACCAAAGAACGCAAAGTGAGACAAAACATTTGCAAGTTCCGATTGGGAAGACGCCAAGCAAGTTCACATCATTCTGCCCACCCATCATTCTACCTGATCTCCGACAAGCAGAATGATGGGTGGGCAGAATGATGTGAACTCTGAAGAACCACCACAATTGATGGCTGGTGACGCGCTCGGCTCGTCACGCGGCGCGATGCTGGCTACGTTCCCCGCCTGACGACAGCTCACTCACCACGGAACGATTTCCTCATGCACTCAGACCAATCACAACGCGCCGCCGAATGGCTGTGGAATGCCTGGATCCAAGAGCGTCGGATCGACGCGATTCCCGAAGCGTTTCGCCCTGTGACTCGATCCGACGGCTATCAGATTCAGCTCCAACTGGCCGAGCACTCTGGTCAAGCGACTGTTGGCTGGAAGATCGCCGCCACCAGCGCGGCCGGACAGAAGCATCTGCAAGTGGACGGGCCGCTCGCCGGTCGGCTGCTGGCCAATCGAGTTCACCGCTGCGGCACTCCGATTGTGCTCGGCAACAACGGCATGCGCGTCGCCGAAGCGGAGTTCGCCTTTCGACTCGGCCACGATCTGCCGCCGAGACCGCAGCCTTACGAACTCGCCGAGGTTCTCGCCGCGATCGACACGCTGCATCCCGCCATCGAGATTCCCGACTCGCGCTACCACGACTTCTGCATCGTCGGCTCGCCACAGCTCATCGCCGACAATGCGTGTGCTCATCATTTCGTGCTGGGGAATCCGACCACCGCCGATTGGCGTGCGATCGACTTGCCGTCGCACTCCGTGCGATTGCTGTTGAACGGCACTCTCGCCCGCGAGGGGATCGGAGCCAATGTGCTGGGGGATCCACGACTCGCCATGACCTGGATCGCCAATGAACTCCGCTCGCACAACATCGGCTTGCTTGCCGGCCAAGTGGTCACGACGGGCACCAGCATCGTCCCCATTCCGATCGAACTTGGCAGCCAGCTTCTCGCCGACTTCGGCTGCTTCGGAACCGTGACGACATCGCTGGTGTGAAGTGACTCAGGCACTCGCTTCGTGAGCCGAGGACGCTAGCCCAGCTCCTATGATTCCGTGCTAAGGTCGATCCCCGCCTCTTGCAGCTTCGCGGTGAGTTGAGCGATTCGCCGTTCGGCAAGCTCGGCACGCTGTTGTTGCTGGTCGGCGCGCTGTTGTTGTAGATCAGCACGCTGTTGAGCTTGCTCGCGTGCGCGGAGATCCAATTCGGAGCGTTCTTCGGCTTCGCAGCGGCGGGTTTCGAGTTGCAGCATCGTCAAGAATCGCTGGCCGTCGGCGCGGAACAACCACAGTTCTTGGTCCTGGCCCAACTCAAACCGAATTCCCAGCCGAGGACTGATCCAACCCGCCATCACGGGGACCGGTCGCAGTTGACCGTCTCGACGAATCCATCCATCCCACGAGCCATCTTCGGGATCGAAGATGTAATACTCCTCGACGCCCCATTCGTTGTAGAACGCGAACTTGCGAGTCATCTCGCCAAGGCGATTTCCCGGCGACAAAACCTCGAAAACCACTTGTGGCGGGAGGTTGTTTTCTTCCCATTGTTTGTACGAGCCGCGGTCTCCCTTGGGGACGCCGAACACGACCAAGGTATCGGGAGCTGTTCGCACCGTGGGGTCTCCCTCTTTGGGATACCAAAACAAATCGGCAGCCACGAGGACTAGCGGATCACCGGCAAACTGGATCTCCACGTTGCCTTTGATGGTGGTGATCGCGTTGTACTGTTTTGTGTTTTCGGCGATCGGTTCTCCATCCGTTTCGGGATAAATGATGGGCTTCGGCAGCAGAACCAACTTCGCGGAACTCATCAGACACCTCTCGTTCAAGTCAGTCGGGGGCATCGGGACCATTTGGCGCGAGAGTCTAATGTCCCTCGTTTACAATGTCTCAGACGAAATCGACAGGGAGTTTTCTCAAAGTCACCGCAGCCGATGACAGCCTTAAGCTGACCGCAGCAAGTCATCGGGCACATCATGGGCAATGCACGCGACGCAATCCCCCTGAGCGACGACGGATGGGCCTCGGCAACCGATGAGCACTCCTGCCGTCGGTGCGATGACCGGCACCGGCTCGCGTTCCGGCCGCTCGACGAAGTGAATCAATCCCACGATCTCGTTGGCCGCGACCTCTTGGCCCAGAGCTACGACGTTTTCATACAAGCCCGACTCCGGCGCGAAGCGATAGTCATCTCGGTGCAGAGCCTGCACCCAGCGAGCTGGCGGGATGCCTCGCTGCTGCCGAGTTCGCGGCTCGCCTGCAAGGACTCCCAAGTGCATCAGCACTTCTCGCAATCCGTTTTGAGTCAGCTTGTGAACGGCCGTCGTGACCGGTTCACCACCACCCATCTCGGTGGTGATGACGATCTTCCCCTGCCGCTCGGCCTCGACCGGCAGTAGCCCGGTGCCAGCGATGTCGGCATACAGAAAACAAAACTCCGACCCCCACGCTTCCGTGCCCGCCATCATCTGCTGTCGCTGCTGAAGGTCGGGGACCAAGTGCATGTGAGCACACGGCACGAAGTCCATGCTCCGCCCGCCGGTGTGGATATCGATCACGATGTCCGACAACGGAAAGAGCACGGTCGTCAGAAAATGGGCGAGCATCTCGGAGGGAGTCCCGCTCTGATTCCCTGGAAAGCAGCGGTTGAAGTTCTTGCCATCCAGCGGCGAGAGCCGAGTCATCGCCTTCGACCCCGGCATCGTCAGGCAGGGAATCAAGATGATGCGGCCGCGCACATCGGCCTCTTGCAGTTCGCGACAGAGCTTGAGGATCGCAACTTGGCCGGGATATTCGTCGCCGTGATTGCCCGCCATGACCAGCGCGGTGGGGCCATCGTGATCGGTGTCTCGAACGCCGTCGCCATCCTTGTCCGTGTTTCGATCGCCGTTCTGGATGACGGTGATCGGCACCATCAAGTTCGCCCAGCCGCCGAGGTTGTACGAGTACGGAATACAGAGATGCCCGTGTTGCTTGCCCGGCTTGTCGAAGTCCACGGTCGAATGAATCTGCGTGTCAGCCATGAGAGGGTTCCCTGAGTTGGCGAGGTTCGGAATGACGCCGGATAGTAATCGGCTCCTCGGAAACATCGCGAGCGGCGGGAGCAGCCAATCATGTAACCCGAAGCGTCAGCGAGGGAGTGGTCAAAGTTCTCCCTCGCTGACGCTTCGGGTTACATGCGGCGCGATCGTCTGATTAGAATTTCGTGCCTCCCGTGGTCAAATTCGTTTGGCCGCGAATCGTTGCCCGCCTAAAAGATCGTTGCCCACCTGAATTAAAGAGGACTCGCCCATGACCCGTTGGCTGTTGGGATGTGGTGTTATTGTCGGACTTGCCGGATCGCTCTCGGCGGCGGAACCCGCCTCGGAAAAACTCGAATTCGGCCGTGATGTGCGGTCGATCCTGTCGAACAACTGCTTCAAGTGTCATGGCCCCGATGAAAAGCAGCGGCAGGCGGGACTGCGGCTCGATCAGCGCGACGGGGCGACCGCGAAACTCGAATCGGGCAAGACTGGCATCGTCGCGGGCAAGTGGAGCGACAGCGAAATCATCGCGCGGCTGACGACCGATGACGCTGATCTCAAGATGCCGCCGCCATCCTCCGGCAAGAAAGTCTCGCCGGAACAGATCGCGACGCTCAAACGCTGGATCGACGAAGGGGCCGAGTACAAGCTGCATTGGTCGTTCGTCGCGGCAGCTCGGCCAGAGTTGCCCAAGGTGGCCGATGAGTCGTGGATCAAGAATCCGATCGACCGCTTTGTGCTCGCCAAGTTGGACAAGGCTGGATTGAAACCCTCTCCGTCAGCAGACAAGGTGACGCTGATCCGTCGAGTCACTTTCGATCTGACCGGTTTGCCACCGACTCCGGCTGAGGTCGATGCGTTCGTCGCCGATCAATCGCCGGAGGCTTACGACAAGCTCGTCGAACGGCTGTTCAACTCGGCGCGGCACGGCGAGCATCAGGGACGGTACTGGCTCGACGCGGCGCGTTACGGCGACACGCATGGTCTGCATCTCGACAACGAACGCTCGCTCTGGCCGTATCGCGATTGGGTCATCGGCGCGTTCAATCGCAACGTGCCGTTCGATCAGTTCACCATCGAGCAACTCGCGGGCGACTTGCTGCCGAACGCGACTCAAGAACAACGGATCGCGTCGGGGTTCAATCGCTGCAACGTGACGACCAGCGAGGGAGGCTCGATCGACGACGAGGTTCGCGTGCGATACGCGGTCGATCGAACCGAGGCGATCGGCACCGTGTGGCTCGGACTGACGGTCGGGTGCGCGGTCTGTCACGATCACAAGTTCGATCCGATTACTCAGAAAGAGTTCTATCAGCTTTACGCCTTCTACGGCTCGACGGCCGACGCGGCGATGGACGGCAACTCGCTGCTGCCGCCACCGAACATCAAGATCCCCTCAGCCGAGCACGCCGCGAAGTTCAAAGCGATTGATGAGGAACTCGCGGCAGTTCGCAAACAGATCGGCGATGAGGTCGCGAAGATCGAATACACCGAACCCGCGCCGGTCGAAGGCAAGCCCGCCGGCGAGCCGAGAGAATTTGTCTGGATCGACGACGCTGCCCCATCGGGAGCCAAGCTGGAAGGGAACTCGCCGTGGGAGTTCGTGACGAAACCGAATCCCGTTTTCTCTGGCGAGAAAGCCACCAAACGCAGCGGTACTGGAAACACTCAGCACTTCTTCACGGGTGCCACGGCCCCTCTGAAAATCGGCGAAGGGGACAAGCTCTTCGCGTACTGTTATCTCGATCCCGCGAACCCGCCGAAGACCGTGATGCTGCAATGGAACGACGGCATTTGGGAGCATCGCGCGTTCTGGGGCGAAGACAAGATCGCGTTCGGAGTGGGGGACGTGCCGGGACATCGACGACTCGGCGATCTGCCGAAGCTTGGTGAGTGGGTCCGTCTGGAAGTCGATGCGGCTCACGTCGGTTTGCCGGCCGGGAAGCTTGTGAACGGTTGGGCCTTCACGCAATTCGACGGCACGATTTACTGGGACAAGGCGGGCCTCGTGACTCGCACGCCGCAAGACGGAGGCGGCTTTGAATCGCTGCTCGCGTGGGAGACTTACGAGAAAGCTCAAGCTCAATCGAAAATCCCGCAGCCGATCCGCGACGCGATCAAGCTCGAAGCGGACAAACGTAACGAAGACCAGAAGAAACAAATCCGCGAGTACTTCCTGACGAACATCTACGCGAAGTCGCAACCGCTGCTCGCGCCGCTCAACGCCAAAATTGAAACGCTCAACAAACAACGAACCGAAATCGACGCCGCGATCCCTTCGACAATGGTCATGGCCGACATGCCGCAACTCCGCGAGACCAACATCCTGATCCGCGGCGCGTACAACAAGAAGGGGGACAAAGTCACGCACGGTGTCCCGGCGGCACTCGGAGGCAAGCTGCCCGAAGGCGCGCCGGTCAATCGATTGGGACTGGCCAAGTGGCTGGTCGATCCATCGCATCCGCTCAGCTCTCGCGTGACGGTCAATCGCTTCTGGCAACAATTCTTCGGCCGCGGCCTGGTCAAAACATCTGAGGACTTCGGCGTCCAAGGGGATTGGCCAACGCATCCCGAATTGCTCGACTGGCTGGCGACGGAGTTTCAGACACCTACGGCTCGCACGCCGGTCGAAGCGAGCGCCGCGCCGACAAATTGGGACATGCGACACATCCTGCGATTGATCGTCACGTCAAACACCTATCGCCAATCATCGTCGTCTGCGATGGCCCTCAACCCTCAACCTTCAACCCTCAACCTTTACGCCCGCGATCCGGAAAACATGCTGCTGGCTCGTGGCCCTCGGTTCCGCTTTGACGCGGAGGTGATTCGCGACGCGGCTCTCTTCACGAGCGGCCTGCTCGTCGAAAAGGTCGGCGGCAAGAGCGTCAAGCCATACCAACCGCTCGGCCTGTGGGAGGCGGTCGCGTTTGTCGGCAGCACGACCAGTCAATTCAAACGCGACGCGGGCGAGGCACTTTATCGCCGGAGCATGTACACGTTTTGGAAACGGACTTCGCCTCCTCCGCAGATGACGACGTTCGACGCTCCGTCGCGCGAAGTCTGTTCCGTGCGACGCCCTCGGACCAACACGCCGCTGCAAGCACTCGCCACCATGAACGACGAACAATACGTCGAAGCCTCACGCCATTTTGCTCGCCGCATGTTGCTCGAAGGAGGCACGACCTACCCCGATCGGCTGACTCACGGCTTCCGACTCGCCACCGGCCGCAGACCGTCCCCTGCCGAGTTGGAAGTGCTCGTCGCCCTCTTCCAAGATCATCATGCCCACTATCAATCGAAGGCGGACGAAGCGGTCAAACTCCTGAGCATCGGCGAATCCAAACGAGACGAGTCGCTCAACTCCAGCGAGTACGCCGCCATGACGATGCTCGCCAACCTGCTGCTGAACTTGGATGAAACTCTGACGAAGGAGTAACGATGATGACCTATCGCACATTGGAATCCGTGTTGCACCCAGACAGTCATTTGTCATTGCCGGTATCGGAGCTTCCGCTTCGGCCCATTCGAGTGATGGTGACGATTATGGAATCGGACGATTCGGATTCGCTCGCTGAAGTTGGCGACTATGCGGAAACATTGGCCGATTACGAAAAGTTGTTGGTACAAGGAGCGATTCAATGGTGATTTCGCGCGGTGAAATCTGGTGGGCCGATCTGTCTCCCACCAAAGGGACGGAACAGGCCGGAGTTCGTCCGGTCCTCATCGTGCAGATGGACCGAGCCAATGCCGCGAGTCCACACACAATCATCGCGCCGCTGACCACGAAAATTCGCAGCCGCATCTTGAAGAGTCACGTTCCAGTGACCGCCGGTGAAGGAGGAACGACTCAAGACGGTGTCGTTCTATGAGAGCAAATCCGAGTGATCGACAAACAGCGATTGCAGACGCGAATGGGGCAGCTTTTCGACGACCGAATGGCAGAAGTCGATTTGGCCCTGAAGACTATTTTGGACATCTCTTAACGACGGCATGGAGAATCATGGTCCGCGCCACTTTTGAACGCGTCTTGCAGCAGCTTCATCGACGAGCGCCTTTCCGCCCATTCGTGGTCGAGTTGTTGAACGACGATCGCGTTGAAGTCGATCTTCCCGAAGCCCTGATCGTGCGAGCCGGCACGGCCATCTTTGTCGCAGCCGATGGAACTCCAACGTGGTTCGACCACGAAAGCGTGAATAGCCTCACTACCCACGGTTCCAAGAAATCTCGGTGAACTTCGCCATGACCAACGCCTACCTCACTCTGCCACGTTTGCGCGAGGACACGATGGAACGCATCAATGAAGCGTTTCAAAGGGTTCAGGAACGTTTGCGCCGCGCCGCTGCCATCTTGGAACAATCAGGTCTGCCCTACGCGGTGATCGGCGGGAACGCCGTGATTCACTGGATCAGTCAGGTGAATCCGGCGGCCTATCGTTTCACCCAAGATGTCGATGTGCTCATCCGCCGAGAGGACTTGCCGAGCATGACGAAAGTGATGGAAGCGGCGGGCTTCCGGTATCGGCATGTCCGTGGCATCGACATGTTTTTGGATGGCCCCATCAATAAAGTCCAAGACGCGGTGCATCTCTTGTTTGCCGGCGAGAAGGTGCGACCAACCGACTTGGTCCCGACCCCCGCTGTCGAAGAATCGACTCCCGGCGACGGCTATCAAGTCTTGAGTTTGGAAGCGTTAGTCCGCATGAAACTGACTTCGTTCCGGCTCAAGGACCAAACACATCTCGACGACATGCTTCAAGTCGGGCTGATTGACAAGTCCCTCAAAGAGCGTCTTCCCATCGAACTGGCGGAGCGGTATCAACAGATCCTCGACCAGTTTGAACCGCATCTCGGCAATGACTTCGATTTCACGGGAGCTAACGAATCATGACTGTTGCTGTCCTTCACGATTTCTCTTGGCAAAGGATGATCAACGCCGTGGAAGCCGTGGATCGTCGTCAGGCCCATTGCGTGGCAGCGTTCCTCATTCGCATGAAGCTGACGGCCTTTCGGACGGTTGACCGCGTTCATCTGGACGATCTGCTGAGCGTTCAACTGTTCGACCCAAGTTGGACGGATCGTTTTCCACCGGAGTTTGCTTCGCGCCTGGCTGCGGTATTCGATGTCCACGAAGTTTGGCCCGACGATTACGTTGAAGCACTAACGGCAGCCGGATTCCAATCTGACGAAGAGCTTGTCGAGTTCCAAACAATTTGCCGAGAATCAGGCGATCAAAGGCTCGACACCTTGCCGTGGTTTCTCGCCAGAGAAAAAGCGCACGAGAAAGTTCGCATCGCCTGACAAAGGAGTTTCCGATGAGTGCCTCTGACATTATGACCGAACTACCCAAACTGACGTTGTCCGAACGGAGGCGTATTTGGGAACGCATCATGGAATTGGCTGACTCTAACGGAATCTAGGTAGCGGTGTGAAAGCCGCGCATTGAGGCGGACAAGTAGAGATTGTGAAGCCAATGTTGATGAAACAGTTTCTTGTTAATTCGATGAGCCGGGCTGACAAAGTCTCG
>JBJXEX010000098.1:0-44002 GCA_046156195.1 Planctomycetaceae bacterium
TGTGACTGATCCATCGCTCCCTCTCCCGAATAATGCCCCCTGTAAGCTGACAGCAACTAGCGAAACACTTTCCGCACATCGCGACAAGACCAATCCACCCCGCCAATACCAACTTTGCATCACCCCACCGCTATCCCCTTTTTTCGAGTTGAGTGGCGAGCGTTGGTCGTGAGGCATTTCGTTCAAAGCCGGTAAGACATGAAAAACGGTATAACGGCTTTCGGCCTTCGGCTGTCGGCTTTCGGCCGGAACTATGAGGGGGCATCGTGAAACAACAACGACTGTCGGTTGCGGCGGAGAACAATCTGCGGACGTGGCTGACTCAGCCGCAGTACGAGGCCTTTCAACCGCGACTGCGACAGCGAACGCTCGCACGATCGCCGAGTCGGCACATGGCGTGGCGATGCACGTCAAACAGTCACTGCCTCCCATCTCTCGACGCAGAAGCTGTCGTTTGCCGTGCGTGAATTGAAGTGCGGCGCGGGCGAGCGGTCGCTGGTCTTGGCTTATTTGTTCTTCAAACGCACGACGCCGTCCCAGTCGGCGGGGGCTTGGCGATTGTGCTGGGCAATCAGAGCTAGCAGGAAATCTTGGGCACGGTCGGTCGCGGGCATGTCGTGCAAGCAGCGATAGGCGGCCTCCCAGCGGCCATCAATGAAGTCGGAGACCCCTTGTTCGTAACGTGCGAGATGCGCGTCTGTCAGTTCCGGGAGATCGGAGACCGGAGGAACCAGTTCCGAAACCAGGACCGGTGTTTCAAATCCGACGGGCAGGACTTTGGCCAAGCGACGGACTCGCCCTTCGGAGGGATCGAGCCGTTCGCGGATCAGCATGGCCAGCGACTCGTCGAGCAAGATCGGCACTCGGAGTTGACTGGTCATGGTTTCCAGCCGGCTGGCGAGATTCACGACCGGGCCGAAGACGGTGACTTTCACTTGCTCGGCAGTCCCAATCTTTCCGGCGACGGCGGGACCGTGCGCTAAGCCGATCCCCATTTGAAAATTCGCCAGCGGATGACCGGACTTCTGGAAAGACTCGGCGAAGACTTTGCGAATGCCAAGCGCGGCTCGGCAGGCTTGCAGCGTGGACTCGTCGGAGGAAAACGGCCAGCCCCAGAAGCCCAGCGCAGAGTCTCCCTGAAAGTCACCGGTCACTCCGCGATGCTGCAAGATGTGCGAGGTCATCACACCCAGCGCCTGACTGACTCGATTCAGCAGACCGATCAAGTCGCCCGCCGATTGTTCCGCGTGCTGACTGAAGCCGCGCAGGTCGCAGAACATCACGGTCACGTCACACTCGCGCGGCGCGAGCACTTCCGTATTCAGTTCGTTGCCCAGCGCGGAGAGGATCGTCGGCGCGAAGAATTGCCGCAGGCCAGCTTGTTGGCGTTCGAGCCAACTCAAGCGGCGCACCGAACTGATGATCTCCGCGACGAGTTCGGAGAACTTCACATCGGCTTGGAGATGTGCGGTCTCGGCGGCGGGTTCGTTTCCGTTCGCGAGCGGTCGCGATTGTTTGCCGGCAACGTACAAGCCCCAAGTCGCCTGCGGCCCGTCGGGGACCGGCGTGCAGAACGCCCAATCGAGTTCCGCGGCGGCGGTGTATTCCGGGTTCTGCGGCGCGGTCGTCGGCCAGAGATGCAGCACGCTGCACCGCCGCTTGAGTGCTTCGGTGACGAGTCGCGAACTCGGACGAAACTCGCCAGCGGTTTCGCGTCGGCGGGTCCAATTCGCCAATTCCACCTGATCGCCGTCCTTCAACCGCACGATGCCGACTGCCTCCGCTTGCGAGACTCCGGCCAGTAAGAGACTCGTCAGCCGAAAGAACAAGTCGTCGTCGGTTCGCGCACCACTGATGACTTCCGGTAAGTGCATCAGCACTTCCATTTGCCGTTCGGCATCACGAAAGCGGATTTGCCGAATCGTCTGTGCGTCGAAGGTCACCTCGTGTAAGGGAGGATCACCCGAAGCGGACGGCTCGGAGCCGGGCCGATACAAATGAAACAGCGTGCTTCCCAGGACGAATTGGTCGCCGCTCCGCAGATCGCAGTGCTCGACGATCTCACCCGCGTGGCACAGCGGATTGGTCGCTTCGGCGAGTCGCTCGACGCGCACCCGGGCGTCGGTCGCGGTCACTCGGACGTGTGTTCGTGAGACTGCCGAATCCCACGAGACCACCAAATCACACGCCGCGCCCCGGCCTAGAACATAAGGCCGTCCATCGGCCAGAGCGTGCTTCCAGCGTTGGTGCGATTCCGAGCCTTCGGCAATGAGTTCAAACATGACACGGCAAGGCTGTGAAGAATTGGAGCCGCGACCGTGAGGGAGCGTTGATCGCTCAGGACTTTGGACCGCTCCCTGACGGTCGCGGCACTAAAACTTCACAGCCTCGGAGGGCAAACTCGTGGCGCGACAAAATTTCCGGGGCCGGAGCCGGGAAGACTCCCAGTAACCTCGCCGACGTTGTGTCGACGACTCGCGGGTTTCTGCCCTACGAGCGGTGATGACTCTGGAATTCGATCCGTAGGGCCGAGGCCTTCATCCGCAGCCCTGCGTTGCCAGCCGCAGGAAGCTGAAGTTCTTCCTGCGGATGGCAAAGCTGGACTGCGGATTGAAGACCAGCAAGAGCGGCTCATGGTGAACGATCATCTTACCGTTACCGCACCGCTCTCCCGCGTTCTGGCGGACGCGGCTACCTGGTGGCTCATGGTGATCGATCATCTCACCGTTGCCGCACTACGCACTCGTTCCAACCAGATCGGCACTCACGACGGGCAACTCTTCAGGCTTCGCCGTCTCGTTGGGGAGAAGTTCCTCGACAAAGCCTTTGAGGTGCTGTGCTCGGTTGGATTGTTGGAGCTTCTTCAGAGCTTTGGACTCAATCTGACGGATGCGTTCGCGAGTCACCTTGAAGATGCGGCCGGTCTCTTCCAACGTGTAGCTGTAGCCGTCGCCGAGTCCGTAACGCAGACGGATGATTTCCCGTTCGCGGTAGGTCAGACTGCGGAGCACGACGTCGATCTTGTCCTTGAGCATCTCGTGCATCGCGGCTTCGGCCGGGCTGCCGTGATGTTGATCTTCGAGGAAGTCTCCGAACGCACTGTCCTCGCTTTCGCCGACGGGCGTATCGAGGCTGATCGGGTGCTTCCAGGTCTTCATGATCCGTTCAGTTTCCTCGACCGAGAGGCCGACGGCGTGAGCGAGTTCGTCCATGCTTGGCTCGCGGCCGGTCTCTTGGCGAATCTGCTCGCTCTTGGCTTTGAGCTGCGAGATGCTCTGAAACATGTGGACCGGAATACGAATCGTTCGCGCGTGATCGGCAACGGCGCGGGTGATCGCCTGACGAATCCACCACGTCGCGTAGGTCGAGAACTTGTAGCCGCGACGGTACTCATACTTCTCGACACCGCGCATCAAGCCGGCGTTGCCCTCTTGGATCAGGTCCAAGAAGCTGAGTCCGCGGTTGCGGTACTTCTTGGCGATGCTGACCACGAGACGCAGGTTGCCGCCCGACAGTTTTTGCTTGGCCTCGGTCCATTGAGCGAAACGACGCTTGATCGTCTTGGATCGCAGAATGAACTCCTGCGGATTCTCGCGGGTCATCACGACGAGATCGTCGAGTTCCTTTTGGAGAACCGAAGCGTCCTTGGTAACGACCGTGCGGCCATCCATCAGATTCTTGCCGTAGTTGTGGCGATGATGATGCCCGCGCGGACTCTTGGCCTCCTCAATCATCTTGACGAGTTGTTCCATGCGTTCGGCGATCTGGTGCATGCGTTTCATCACCGGCTGCAGACGCTGGGTGCGGATGCTGAGTTCTTCAATCAGCGTACACATCTTGCGACGACGGAGAACTCGTTGGTGCCGCGCGGCCTTCTTGTCGGCGGCGGAGGCATCGGGATCAATCGTGACGGCATGATCGGCGGTGTGCTGCTCGTACAACACTTTGAGCAACGGCAGATTCTTAGGCATGCGGCCTTCGATCTGTTCTTTGCGAGTGTTTTCCGTTTCGGAGGTGCGCAGCGTCCGCTCGAACGGCAGCTCTTTGGAGTTCACTTTCTCCAAGGTTTCGATGCCGATCGCGAGTGCGAAGTCCGACTCCATGATGCCGCGGCGGAATCGTTTGCGAGTGATCTCAATCTGCTTGGCGAGATAGATCTCCATGCGGCGCGTCAGCAGCGGGATGTTTCCCATCTGGCTGAGATACATGCGAATGGGATCTCGCGACAGCAGAGCTCGCTCTTCTTGAGCCGTGAGCTTTGGAGGAGGAACCAGATCGACCGGGCGTTCTTTCTCGGGAACGTAGTCGGGATCGTCGATCGGCGTATCGACATCGTGGATCAACTCCACGGCGTTTTCGTCGAGCCAGATCAAGAGGTCATCGACCATTTTGGGGTCGCCTCCCTCGTCGGGCAGGTAACGATCCACCATTTGGAAAGTCATCAAGCCATGATTCTTTTTGGCTTCTTCAATCAACGCGTTAAACCTGTCACACAAACGATGCACGGTAAACTCCTTTGGGTTGAAATCGAAACGAACGCACGTCCCTTTGCGGCCTACGATCAACTCAAGATCACAGATCAAGGTGTCCAATGTGGGAGCCTGGCTCCCGTTCGCAAACGACTGATTCCACAACCAGCACAATCAATTTTGCAACAACAATCAACTGAAGACGAACATTCAAAACGGTTGTTTCGGAAAGTTGTCATCCCCCCGTCAGGGAAGTTTTCGTGATCGCTCACGTCAGCAAGGGCACACAACGACCACAGCGGCAGCACAACCACGGCGGCAACGCCGCCTCAAAACCACAACCGAGCGATCTGTGACAGACCCGAACACGCGGTCAAGCGTGTGTCCCAGAAGTCTGGCTTGGTGGCGACCGTCTTGTCCGCTGGCGGGGATCGCTCGCGGCTTCGGCCATTGCAGAGAGAATTGAATCGCGCGGAAACAATTCGTTCGCACCAAGACACACACATTCTTCGGGGAGTCCCAGCGGATGCACGCAGCGGGTTCTCTTTGACAGATTCCTTTCTCTCAACGTGAGAACCAATCCAACCAACTCGGACCACCGGCAAAATCACCGGCGCGAGTTTTCGACTTCAGTTCTTTTGGCCGATGTGGGCAAAGCAAGGCTCGTTTGACCCACGCAGGCCGAAAACGAAGGCGACATACTATCAAGGCACCTCCCCTTATCCACAAAAAAAGTCCCGTTGCGAAAAATTTCCCGGAACTGGCAACACGACCAAATTATTCGGAGCCGTGGCCATTCTTCGCCGGAGAGTCCATCTCGTCAATCGCGGCGAAGACAGATCGACGCTTCTCGCTCGCGGCTAGAACTGCCGCGCCGGCATCGTCACATCGCGTGCGACCAGTTCGACCATGCGAACGGCGTTGCTCAACGCGATCAGTTCCATTCCGCAGTTCTTTGAGTGCGCATCGGCAATAAGTTGAACTCGCGACGAATGCGATTGAGACCTTCGGAGCACAACTCAAATTCTTCGCTGAGGTGCCGCAACACGGGAGCTTGCTCGCGCGACTCTTCGTCTTCGGCGTAGCTGGCGGCGATGAGATACGACCGCTTCCCCTGCTGGCAATAATCCACCAGATGATCCTTGCGATCGGGAGCTTGCAGCTTCGGTAGATGTTCCGGATACACGCCGCTAAAGAAGAGCGTGAAGTCACCGACATGGCGATAGATCTCACGTCGTCGTCGAGCGGCTCGGTGTTCGGCCTCGGCGACCATGTCCACCACCTGAGTCAAGCGGTGTCCGGCGTCGTCGTGGACGCGATAGATCGCATCTTGTCGCAAGAATCGCAGCAGCAACTCGACGAGATACTCGACGAGCGGCGGATCGGCGACGCCCAATTCGGCCTCGAAGGTTTGTTCCGCCGCACCGGCAAACAGGCGGCGCAGGACATCTTCCCCAGCGAGCAACGGAGCCATGTTGGTCTCCTTACCCAGCGTTCAGAGGGCACGCAGTCCAGTCGGGCTTCGCGCTCCGGTCGCTGGATTCAACCATCAACTCAGAGGACGTCTTTGACAGTGACTCGGCGATGAGACAATTCGGTTCAACTTGTAAAAATCGTCTCACGCCTAGTGGGAATCGGCCAGCGGTGCTGACAAATTCGATCCCAATCCTACGAGTTCCGAGAAATCGCGGTCAAAACCTTTTTTCTTGTCTTCCCGCAGTAGTTCGGATTTGCCATCCGCAGGTCGTTGCATTCCGATGACTTTCACTCGATCTGCGGCGATTCCTTCCGTGTGTCGTTGGCGATTTGCGCGGATTTGATCCGGCCGAGGACATGGCCTCCCAAGACACTCGCGAAGTAAGTGCCGTAACCGCCGAAGACCCCGCCGAGCGCACCGCCGACATAGGTGCCGTAGGCCGGATACAGAATCTCGTAAGCGTCCCGCTGTGTTTGCTCATCGGACTCCGTCAGCAGATAGCCGAGCGCGTCGTTGGTCGCTTGGGCCTCGTGGTAAAGCGGCGCTCCGGGGAGCAGATATGCCGCCGCGTAGGTTCCCTTCCACTCGCGCTGAGCGAAATCTTTGGAATGTCCGGCCTCATGGACCGCGACGGCTGGGACGTCGGAATAAATGTGGATCGTGTTGGTGAAGGGGTTGAAGTGATCGCCGCCGAAGACTCGGCCGGGGAGGATTGTTTCGCCCAACACGCTGAGTGTGCCGAGTGTGTAACGCCAACCGGCTCCCACGGAATCGTTGGCTGTCAGACGCCGCCAGTCGTCGCCGGGGTGATACTGGTTGAGCCGCACCTTGACCGAGGTCAGCTCGTTCTTCGCGAGATAGTCCGCGATCTCGGCTTCCGTCTGTGAGCCGATGCGATGATTGGCGATCCGTCGATCCCAGAGGATGATCTTGTCGGGAATGCCCCAGACCCAACCCACAGAGTCCAGCAGCTTGTGAGGCTGGCCGCGCTCGATCTGGGGATCGTTGCGAGCCTCCAATTCCGGCGAAGTGCGATATCGCTGAGCCGATCCATAGGCATACGGCGTCGTCGCGCAGCCGCTGATCCCACACATTGCGAGCAATACGATCGGAGACAGCCAGCTTACCCATGACGATCGCTTGAACACTGCTGAGTCGGGCATCTGTTACCTCACGCGAAAGGAGGCTCTCCCTCGTTCGTGTTGATTTCTGCGTCCAGAGGGGCGGGTTTCTAGGAGTCGAGTCCAACGGGAGCAATATGGGATTGCGATTCATCACCCACGGCTTGACAAGTTGCAGCCGCGTTGACACCGTGCGTTCGCAAAAATCCCACTGCTGATGCGCGACTGGAAGCGCGGCAGCAACGACGCACAACAAGCGTTCGCATCCCAACTTTGCCACGCGGAGGTCCGCCATGAACATGAGCGAATTCGACGACGCCTATGACGATCAACAACGCATTCGCGGAGCGATCCTCGAAACCCCGATCAGCGATCTGCCGTTGCGCGATCCGATTTTAGTCAGTGCCACATCGACCGTGGCCGACGCCGTAAAGTCCATGAATGAAAACCACACCGGCTGCGTGCTGGTGGGCAGCGAAGGCAAGCTGATTGGTATCTTCACCGAACGTGATGTGCTCACCAAAGACTTCTTCCGCACCGACAGCCACACGGTCGCGGTCGAGTCCGTGATGACCAAGAACCCGGAAACGCTCGAAGCGGACGACAGCATCGCGTTCGCACTCAACAAGATGAGCGTTGGCGGTTACCGTCACATCCCCATCATGCAGGGGGGACGACCGGTCGGAGTCCTCTCCGTGCGAGACATCGTGGACTTCCTCGTGGATCTCTTTCCCGAAGACGTTCTCAACCTGCCCCCCAGCCCGACCAATGCCATCACTAATTCAATCGACGGTGGGTAGCACCGTAGCTCAGGCGGGCCCGCCTGAGTCGCGTCGCCTTTGGCGACGTGGCGGCAGGCGAGCCGACTGCACTACGTTTTGGACACAACACCCAACAAGCCCAGCACGCCGAGTCCGTAAAACGTGTATTCGACGTCCGCTTGTTCGTCCCAGCTTGCTCCGCGGAAGCCGCCGGTGGGGAATTCGAGTTGCTGCGCGATGAACGCTTCGATGGCGGCGCGGTTGAGCGATTCCGTCAGACCAAAGTCTTGAGCGACGAGCAGCGTGGTGAATGTCGAGAGACCATCGGCGAAGGGGATGCGCGTGTTGGCTTGAAAGCCACCTTCATCGCTGCGGACCAGCTTGATGAAATCGCGCAGGTCGATTGTGAGTTGTTCGTCGGCGAAGCCCAATCGACGTAACAAGACAGCGGCGGCAGCGGTCGGATTTGTGCCGCTGGTTTTCATCGGAGCGATCTCGACGAAACCACCATCATCGCGCTGACGGTCAAACAGAAACTGTCCGAGCTTCTTCGGCTTCGGGGGCTGACGGCCGAGCAACTCATAAGTCATGACGGTCAGGAACGAGTGATAGGTGCTGCCCAGCGATCCTTCGGCCGACTTCGCGTAGCCGCCATCGGGAGTCCGCACGCTTTCGAGCTTCAGCGCAATCTGCTCGGCCCAATCGGCCGCTTCATTGGCGAACAAGTCCGGTCCGCCAAATGTCTGCGTGACGAGTGCCGAGTACAGCCAACTGATGAGGTCGATCACATGCAGTGCTCGCCAATCGAAGCTCGCGAGAAAGCTTCCGACTTGTTGAGCCTCTTCGGCTGACAGCCCGCCGAGCACCGCCAAGCCGCGCACGGCAAAGCCGGTGTAGTAGAGATCGGAGTCTCCTTCACGGCCTTTGAATCCACCGTCGCGTAGTTGCCGTGAAAGAATGAATCGGCGATGCCGCTCGCGCCGCTCCGGCTCCAGCCGCGCGAGTCCCGCCGCGACGCGTGTGCCCAGCGAGATGAGGTAAGGGTCGTCGGTCATTCGCAAAAGTCGATTCCGAAAAATGATGCCGTTGAGATTCTGACCATCCGCTTTCGGCAGACGACTTCTAGCAACAATGCCTCCCGGTGCGCAACCCAACGATCAATCTTCCAAACTCTCGAACCGCTGCCACAGCCTTGCGTCCATCTCGCTCTCGTCCTCAAATCCCTCGCCATTACCGAACTGTCCCCGAGCGCCCGCCGATGTCTGTCCCCGAACTTCCGCATGAGCCTGTCGCGATCGGGAGTGTTGCCTCGGCGGATGGTCCCGAACACGCCGGTTCATTGCGCGAGCTGTTGCGGATCGCGGTGCCACTGATGATTAGTTCGGGGTCGGTCAGCGTGATGCACCTCGCGAATGCGGTGTTCCTGACATGGGATTCATCGACGTCTTTGGCGGCCGTGGTCCCGGCCGGAGTCTTGCAGTGGACGCTCATCAGCATGGTTTTTGGGACGGTGCAGTACGCGAACACGTTCGTGGCTCAGTACGAAGGGGCGGGGCGACTGGATCGAGCGGCGGCGGCGGTCTGGCAGGCGATTTATCTGGCGTTGGTCGGAGGCGTCTTGCTCAATTTGCTGGCGCTTTTTGCGGGGCCTCTGTTCAAAGCGATTGGTCACGATCCGGCCGTCGCGGTGCTGGAAGCGGAATACTTTAGCGTGCTCTGCTTTTCGTCCGTGCCGATGTTGTTGACGGCCGCTCTGACCTGTTTTTTCAGTGGTCAGGGGAAGACGCGAGTCGTCATGGTTGTGAATGTCATCGGCGTCTCGGTGAATATCCTCAGCGACTACTTGCTGATCTTCGGCAATGGACCGTTTCCGAAAATGGGCATTCGCGGGGCGGGGATTTCCACGGTCCTCGCCCAGATCGTCGAGTGCCTGTTGCTCGCCTGGCTGTTCTTTCAACCGGAGCAGCGAGCGCAGCATGGCACTTGGAAGAATCGCGCGTTTGATGGAGACTTGTTCAATCGGTTTCTGAAATTCGGGTTCCCTCAAGGGGTGCATTTCTTTTTGGACGTGGCCAGCTTCAGCGTGTTTATGTTGTTGCTCGGCAGACTGGGGATGGTCGAACTCGCGGCGACGAACCTGACGTTTCGACTCAACACGCTGGCGTTTATTCCGATGCTGGGATTGGGGACGGCGGTCTCGACGCTGGTGGGTCGGCGGATTGGCGAGGGGCGTCCCGAACTGGCGGTTCGCTCGACCTGGACGGCGTTCAAAGTTTCGGCCGCCTACATGCTGCTGTTCGCGGCGATCTTTGCCTTGCTGCCCGATCTGATCTTGATGCCGTTCAAGGCGTTCTCCGATCCGAAAGATTTTGCCGAGCTGCGTGGCCCCGTGGTGGTCTTGCTGCGGTTCGTGGCGGTGTATTGTTTCTTCGATGCGATGGTGATCGTCTTCAGCTTTGCGATTCGAGGCGCGGGAGATACTCGGTTTGCGTTGCTGTTTTCGTGCGTGGTGGCTTGGACGGTCATGGTGTTGCCGACTTGGATCAGCATCCGCTGGTTCGGCGGGGGACTCCATGCGTGCTGGTGGTTCTGCACGATCTATATCATCGTGCTGGGGATCGGCTTCTTCGCGAGGTTTCAAGCGGGACACTGGAAAAAGATGCGAGTCATTGAGGCGACGGCTGAAGTCGGCCTGCCCGAGTAGGTCAATCGTGTGACGGATAGAGTCCAGTCAAAGGAATGTGGTCAAAAGAATGAAGGCCGTGTAGGAGGCTTTGCATGTTCGACGTTTTGATTCGACGCGCCACGGTGATTGATGGAACTCGCGCCCCGCGATTCGTCGCCGACATTGGCATCAGCGGGGATCGCATCGCTGCGATCGGTGATCTGTCGGCGGCGGAAGCGCAACAGACGATCGACGCGACGGGGTTGGTTGCCGCTCCGGGATTCATCGACGTTCACACGCACGCTGACGGCTGGTTGCTGAAGTCGCCGCATTTGTTGCCGAAGACTCTGCAAGGCTTCACGACCGAGGTGCTGATGTCCGACGGCATCTCGTATGCGCCGGTCACGCCGCAGACCTGGCGCGAGTGGATTTTTTATCTGCGGGCACTCAATGGATTGGCGCTCGATGAGTACTCCGGCTGGAATTCGATTGCCGAGTTTCTCGACCGCATCGCCGGGCAGAACGTCCAGAACGTGATTGCACAAGTGCCGTATGCGAATGTCCGCTCGGCCGTGTGCGGTTGGGGGCGGCAGCGGCCGGATGATTTTCAAATGCGGTCGATCGTGCGCGACATCCGCCGAGCGATGGAAGAGGGAGCCGTCGGACTCTCAACCGGTCTGGATTACATCGTGCAGTGCTTCGCGACGACCGATGAACTCGTCGAAGCCAGCCGGCCGGTCGCAGAGTTCGGTGGGCTGTATGTCACGCACATGCGTTACAAGCTTGGTCTGATGCCCGCGCTGCGCGAGGCGGTCGAGATCGCGAAACGATCCGGCACGAAGCTGCATGTGTCGCACTTGAAAGCCTCAACGCCGCAAGCCACTGACGAAGTGCTGAGCTATCTCGACTGCGAGGCGTGCCGCGAGGTCGATCTGTCATTCGACGTGTATCCGTATCAGTCCGGCTCGACGATGTTGAGCTACTTGCTGCCCTATGAGGTTTGGGAGTCCGGCCCGATCGCCGCCATCGAGCGGCTGCGCGACCCGATCGTGCGAGAACGCTTCAATCGCGGGCTGACCGAGCATCGGGTCGAGATCGACAAGATTCACATCGCCTGGGTCGGCAGCAAAGAGAACTCGCGGTATCAAGGCAAGCTGCTCAGCGATTACGTCGAAAGCCGTCGCATGTCGCCGGGAGATGCGCTCGCCGATTTGCTGATCGAGGAACGACTGTCGGTGTTGCTGGTCATCAATGAAGGGGACGATCCGCTGGTGACTCCGTTCCTGCAACATCCCAAGCACATGGTCGGGACGGACGGCATCCTCTGCGGTTGCGTCAGTCCGGTGCGGGCAACCGATCGCGGGACGCTCGCCCCGATCACCAATCCTTCTCCGAATGCGATGTTCGCCAACAAGCCGCTGGAGGCATTGCGACTCGAAGGCCGGCCTCATCCGCGCGTGTTCGGCTCGGCGGGCCGCATCCTTGGCCCGCTCGTGCGCGATGTGAAGCTGTTCTCACTGGAGGACGCGGTTCACAAGCTGACCGCTTGGCCGGCCGCTCGCTATGGATTGAAGCAACGGGGCGAGTTGAAATCCGGCCACTTCGCCGACGTCGTGCTGTTCGATCCCGAAACGATCACCGACCATGCCACCTACACCGAACCATTGCTGCCGACGACCGGCATGGAAAGCGTGCTTGTAAACGGCACGCCGATCATCGAGTCAGGTCATCCCGTTCCGCCCGACCGCCTCCCGCGAACGCTGCCGGGGCGACACCTGCGCTGCGAGCGATAAGCCTGGGGACGGTCAGATCGTTAAGGCGTAGTTAGTGGGGCGTGCCGGTATCGGTCGGCCTTTCTGCGACCTGTGGTTCGAGGCCGCGTTCGAGTTCCGCGAGGATGCCGTCGTCGATCTCGACCAAATCGTTTGGCGCGACTTGCGATAACGTCTTGCCCAGAGTGTCCGCTTCGTCACCAGCGTCCGTCGTGCGGCGAATGGCCTGACTGGGTCGGGCCGGTTTGAAGCTGGGCTTGCGAATGTCTCGCGGTTCGGCCGGTTCGGAAGGTCGATCGGTGACTCGGCTCGGCACGGTGTTGATCGGCGGTGTTGGTTTGACGAATCGGTCGTTCGCCGTGGATTCGCCCGGCGAGTTGCCGCGCTGGCCGCCGGTCGAACGAGACTCGGGACGATCCGGGATCGTCAGCTTCATGCCGATCTTCAGGTCGTCGGCGCTTTTCAGGAGATCGCGATTGGCTTGGTAGATTTCCTGATACCGAGTTTGGCTGCCGAGATACTTGCCGGCGATGGAGGACAGCGTCTCGCCATCGGCCACCACATGCGACCGCTTCGGGCCGATCGTGGCCGGAGCGACCTCGGTCCCCCCGCGTCGGACCACAGAATTGTCGTTGCCGACGACCGGCTCCCAACCGCCGTCGAGCAATGGGATCGACCGGGCCGGAGCGTCCTGCGGTGGCGGCGTGAGTGAGTTGAAGTCGGGCGCATTCCCGATGCGATCGTTGCTGAACGCCGGATCGCGCGAACCCAACACGCGATTCCGTGAAGCCGCTGCGTTGCCAGCGGTCGGATTGTCTCGCGGGTCACTCGGCGGGAATCCCTCCCGCGCACGATCCGCGGGCTGACGAGACTCCGAGCCTCGCGGCCGAGACTCTGCTTCGGAATAGGGACCGCGCGACGTGCCGCGAGCGATCTCCTGATCCAGACGCTGTCCGTCTTTCAATTCCGGTCCATTGTTGCGAGGGGCGTCGTCTCGAAAGAAGAACGCTCCGACGATGCTGCACAGCAGAATCGCCAACGCCAATCCAACTTTCTTGTCGCGGTGCATGACTTGAGTCTCCTTCAATGTTGCAAACACACATGGTGCGAACTGAAGGAGAATGTGCCCTATGCGCGGACGTTGACGGTTGGAATCATGTCGGCATCAAACGAATTTCAGGCAGGACCGGTCGGATGATCCGGTCTTGAGCGATTTACGCGAGCGAGTCGAAGTTTTTCTGAAGCTGGTCGCCGCCCCGTTTGACTCCGACACAATCGTTGGTTTCGGAGCAATCGGCAGGTTCCGACCAACGAGCCGATCGTCGGGGACTTCGTTTCGGACCTCCGGTCCATTTGATATCGTCCTTTGCCGCGCAGGCGAGCGGTGCGGCGTCAGCCCAAAGGCGACCGCTTTGTGAGCCGATGGCGCTAGCCACGGGCCTCGGTGGGTGATGTTTGATAGCGAATCGCCCGACGCTAGCGCGTTCGGCACACAAAGCAAGAATCGCCCGACGCTAGCGCGTTCGGCACACAAAGCAAGAATCGCCCGACGCTAGCGCGTTCGGCTCACAAGGCGAGATACTTTTTGAAGTCATCAGCGAGGTCATTACATCGTGTCGATCATCGTGCAGAAGTTTGGTGGGACCAGCGTGGCGACCGCCGAGAAAATTTTGGCGGCGGCTCAGCGAGCCGTGGATACCAAACGCCGTGGGCATCAAGTGGTGATGGTCATTTCTGCTCGCGGACAAAAGACCGATGAGTTGGTCGATCTGGCCAATGAGATTTCCGACAACCCACCCGCTCGCGAAATGGACATGCTGCTAGCGACCGGCGAGCAGGAAGCGGTCGCGCTCGTCGCGATGGCGATTCAAGAACTCGGTGAGCCGGCCGTCAGTCTGACCGGCGCTCAAATCGGAGTGCTCACCGATAACACGTTTACGAAGGCCCGCATCAAGAAGATTTCGACCGAGCGGATGCGGAAGGCGCTCGATGCGGGCAAGATCGTCGTGGCGGCCGGCTTTCAGGGGATCGACGACGACTTCAACATCACGACGCTCGGCCGCGGAGGCAGCGATACTACCGCGACCGCGCTGGCCGCTGTGCTCCAAGCCGAGGAATGCGAGATCTACACCGACGTCGAAGGGATCTTCACCACCGATCCACGGATCGTGAAAAACGCTCGCAAGCTGCAACGCATCTCGTATGACGAGATGCTCGAACTGACCAGCTTGGGGGGCGGCAAGATGCACTCGCGGTCGATTGAGTTCGCCAAGAAGTACCGCGTGCGGTTGCGAGTCCGGCCCGGTTTCAACGACTCAATGGGGACGCTGATCTGCCCCGAAGCGGACGATGACGGCCCGGTCGCGACCGGCCTGGCGTTGGTGAAGGATGAGGTTCGCGTCAGTTTGTGCGACATCCCCGACCGGCCCGGCGTGATGAGTTTGATCTTCGCGAAAATGGCTCTGCGAAAAATCCCGATCGACATGGTCGTGCAAGACGTCGCCAGCGGTGGACTGGCTCAGGTGTCGTTCACCGTCCCACAAAACGATCTCGCGGAAACGCTGACTGCCGCGGAAGAGGCAGTCGCGGAACTCGGTGCCGGCTTGGTGTTGCACGGCACGAACGTCGCCAAGGTGTCGAGCGTCGGCACCGGCATGAGACATCACACGGGCGTCGCCGCGACAATGTTTCAGGCGCTCGCCACCAAGGGAATCAGCATCGGCCTAATCACAACCGGGGACATCAAAATCTCCTGCCTCGTCGATCGCAGTCGCTGTCTGGAGGCGCTCGTTGCCGTACACGAAGGCTTCAAGCTGCACGAGGAATCCGCCGTCGCGCCTCCCGTCGGTTGGGAAGCGAAGGCCGACTCGGCGCTGTCGTCGCACTCGCGCGACGAACTCGAACGAGACGTTGTCAGCCGCCTGTCACACATGGAAGACATCGTCGTCAGCGAGGTTCTGCTCGACCAAGACCAGGCGCGCGTGACGGTTCGCAATCTGCCCGACGAGCCGGGCGTCGCCGCCAAAATTTTCACCGCCGTGGCCGAAGGGGGCGTGATGGTCGACATGATCGTCCAGAACATCAGTCAGCGCGGCCACGCGAACTTGTCCTTCACCGTGCTGCGTCCCGATCTTGACCAATGTCTGCTCTTACTCCGCGAGGTTTTGGAACCGTGGCGCGACGCGGCCCTCAGCTTTGAACGGGAGATTGCCAAGCTGTCCGTGATGGGCATTGGCCTCCGCAGCCACACCGGCGTGGGCGAGAAAATGTTTCGTGCCTTAGCCGCGACTCACGTCAACATCCAGATGATCAGCACCAGCGAAATCCGCATCAGCGCGGTGGTTTCGCCCACCGATGGCCAGCGAGCACTCGATGCGCTGCTCAAGACGTTCGACCTGTAGCGAAGGGGTCGGGTATGCGAATTTCAGAAATCGCCGTTCACGACTTCTCCACTTCCCAAGCCAGCAACGGCGATTTCTGAAATTCGCACACCCGACCCCGTGTTCTCCCGATGCAACTCCGCCGCCTCACTGCTTATCACGTTCGCATCCCGCTGAAGCACAAGGTGCGTCATGCGTCACACTCGCGCGAAGAGACCGATTCATTGGTCATGCGCTGTGAACTCGACAACGGAGCGATTGGCTGGGGCGAGGGACTCCCTCGGCCGTACGTCACCGGTGAGACGATCGACAATGTTTGGAGCCTGCTGGCCGAGAGTGACCTCGCGCGGCAATTGGCTGAACCGTTCGATGGCCTCGCGCAGGCGATCAAGCTGAGCGATCGGATCAAGCTCGCGATTGCGGATTGCGAATGCCCGTTTGTCGAACGTGGCTGCTTTGGAAACTCGGCGCGATGCGCGATTGAACTGAGCCTGTTGGATGCGGTCGCTCGTGCGGAAGGGGTTCCGCTGTCGCGACTCACCGAACTGCTGCCGGAAGCGATCGCGATTCGTGAGTCCCATTCGCAGGTCCGCTACAGCGCCGCGATCACCGCCATGTCGCCGTGGGCCACACTGGTCCGAGCTTGGAAGATTCGGCTCTATGGCTTTCATCAATGCAAAGTGAAAGTCGGTGTCGAGGATGTCGATGATGCCGACCAGCTTCGTCGTCTCCGCAAGATCCTGCCCATTGGCCGAGTCGATTTACGGATCGACGCCAACGAGGCTTGGACGTGCGAGAACCTGGAATCGAAGCTCGCGCCGTTGCGGCCGTTTGGTCTGACCTCTCTCGAACAGCCGGTGCCGCACCAAGACGTGGCCGGCTTGGCGAAACTGCGAGGTCAGATCGGCGTCCCGCTGATGCTCGACGAATCGCTGTGCTGCCTGACTGATGCTCACCGAGCGATTGATTCGGGAACCTGCGACTTGTTCAACATCCGACTCTCGAAGTGCGGTGGCTTCGTGTCGTCGTTGCGTCTTGCGGCGCTCGCACATCAAGCGGGACTGGCCTATCAGCTCGGCTGCCAAGTCGGCGAGACCGGAATCCTGTCAGCGGCCGGCCGACACTTCGCGTGTTCGGTTGCCAACATTCGCTATCTCGAAGGAAGTTACGATCGGCATCTCGTTCGTGAACGACTGACGGTTCAAGACCTGACGTTCGGCCGACGCGGGCTTGGTCCGGCGCTTGAGGGACCAGGACTCGGCATCGACATCGATGAAGCCGCGCTGCGACGCGTGACAGTTCGCGAACAGAGTCTTCAAGTCATGTGAGCCGAACGCGCTAGCGTCGGGCCGGATCGGAGAACGCGGCTCAAAGGCCCGAGGCTAGCGCCAACGGCTCACTGGTACTTTTTTATCTGTCGTGGCCTTACTGCGGGCCGTTCGATTCGACATCGACGATTCGCCCGGTTGGCTTCGAGAGATCGACGAGCAGCGGCTGCGGCGTGTCCACGAACGAGTGATTGCCAGCGGCGTCACGGGCGACGAGGCGGATATACAGCCGCGACGGAACGCCGTGACCGACGCTCCAGGCATAGCTGCCGGTGTCGGGTTGCCAGCCGCAGATCGGCTCCCACGGGCCGTTCGGATTGGCCGAGTACGCCAGCGAGATCGGCTTGTCGCTGGGATTGTCGTCGGCGATCCGCCAACTGATGGTGAGCTTGTTCATTTGCCCGCCCGCCCCTTGCTGGATCGGCTGAAGCTGAACGGTCGGCGGAGTGCGATCGACCACAATGACCACCGACGGCTCTTCGCCAGACTGTGGTGGTTCGTCGGCGAGACCGGCACCGCTGCGAACTCGGATGGCGAAGCCGTAGACGCCGTCTTCCGGCACCTCAACGACAAATGGGCTTTGCTTGTCCGCATCGTCGCCGTACTTCCACCACTTCTGTCCGTTGTTTTGTGTGACGAACAACTCGACGGCACTGACGCCCGAAGGACCGACATCGTCGATGCGATAATTGACCTCGAAGCGATGCGACTTCACGGCGCGGAAGCGACCGTTCGATCCGAAGCGACTCCGATTCATTCCCCATTCCGCGGTGTTGACCCGGCCTTGTCCCGCGGATGAAGCCACGGGAGTTGGCGGAAACGAGTTGGCAATCCGCGCTTCGCCGGGAAACTGCGTCGGAGGTTGTGCGGCCGAAGTGGGGCGGCTCGCCTGAACGGGGAACGTCGAGAACGGATCCTGCGGTGGAGGCGGTGCGACATTCGTATTCGCCGATGGGCCGAACGGAGAGCTGTTGGGTGGTTCCTGCGTCGGAGGGAAGCGACCCTCGGCAATCGGATTTCTGTAGTCGGCGGCCTCGCCTCGCTTCCGCATCGGAGCACCGGGGTCTCCTGATTGGAGAACGATTGAGGTTTGCGCGGAACCGACATTGCCCGCACGATCCGTCACCGAACCGCGCACGGAAACTTGCCCGCCGCCAGGGACGCTCCAGCTCGTCTGCCCGGCGGCCTGAGCCTTCACGCTGACGGGCTGCCAGTTCGCACCCCCTTGCGAGAACTCCAGACTGAGCTTGCTCAGATCCAGATTGGCATCCGACACGCTCCACGAGAGTTGGACCTTCCCCGCTTCGGCCGGTTGCAGCAGCAGTTTTAATTCGGGAGCAGTGCGGTCCACGATCACGACCAGGCCCGGCTCAACGACATTGGCATCCGGATGCAATTGATTCGTTCCATCCAACGTCCGAACCGCGAACCAGTACTCGCCGTCCGCTTGAGCTTTGAAATCGAAGCGGCCGGCTTCGGGAGCGACCGTCTGCACATGCTGCCAGTCGAAGCCGTTGTTGCGAGACAGAAACAGGCGAATCTCTTTCGCTCGCAGCCGACGCATTTCGGCTTGATCGAAGCGATACGGAATACGAAAGCCCGGCTGATTGGTGATGATCGCATTCGGCTGCTGAGCACAGGCAGGAGTTGAACTGCTCAGCATCGAACAGGCCAAAGCCACAAAACAAAATGCGATGTGAAGAAGCGGCTTCATGTCGGACGTCTCCCTCGGCCGGGCACACGAGTCCGACGACCGGCAATCAACGCCGCTCGACGGAGCATCCGCGCGATGCACCGAGCCTTTTCGTCCGTATCGGCTGCAATCAACGTAGGACTTGAAGCGAATGTCAGGAAACCGCTGACATTGACGACTAGCGAATCTGAACCGTCTCCCTCACGACGATCCCACCCAAGAGGAAACCGGACAGCCTCAAATGCAAACTGCCCCGACATCCGTTGCCGGAGCCGGGCAGTCAATAAGTTCTGAGTCGGCAATGCGAGGCGAATCAGTTCGAGGGGACGACCGGATTGAACCCGGCATTGCCACGCTTGCCGAGTGGTTCGATGCGATTGAAGTCGATGCCACCCGCTCCGCCAGCACCACCAATGAGGTCGGCAAACATCGCGAAGTTTTCCGCATCACGCGAACGGAGTTCTGGTGCTCCCGTCCCTCCGGTGATGTTCATCAGCCCCAACGCGGCCACATTCCGAATGTTGGGGTTCATCAAATCGACGTGGTCCAAATCAGAACTCCATTCCGCGAACGAACTCAAAATCATTTGCCACTTTCGCAACGTCTTTTCGGTGATTGGATCGCCGCTCTCCGGGACCGGTTGCAGACCATCCGAAATGGGGACGGCCGGGGTATTCGGACCCGCTGGCGTGAACTGCAAGGCTCCACGAGCGGGCAATCGTTGGTCGCGAAATTGTTGATCCAAGTTGTTTGCGGCAATCGTTCCAAAGTCGAAGAAGTCCCCCGCGTGGAAGATTTGCTCCTCCAAGAAAGCTCGGCCGATGTATTGATCGATGGGAGTCACCGCGTTGCCTCCGGTGAAGTTGTCTCGGTCTCCAAAGATGGTCATGCGGTCGCGAAAGAACGCGCGGTCTTCGTCACCCGTGTTGGGAACCCGAGTGTTGTTGGCAAACTGCAGGGGGAGCTCGTCGTCCTGGGTCCAGAGCAACGGTGTCACCGGGCGGCTCCTGTAGTCGGTCACTTGGGCATTGGCGGTATCGTACAGCCGGTCCAAGTGGTAATGAGAATCCGACAGTGAAAAGCCGGCTTGTCTCACTAGGCGATCCGCCGTGAAACCGGGGGCTCGTTGGTCCACCAATCCGTCCAACTGAGTGAAGTCCGCGTCCCCGGGCATATAGAACGAGGTGATCGGAGCATATCGGCGATTATAGGTGATATCTCGGCGAGTCTGAGTGGTCCGTAGCCGGCCGGGATCAAACCCTGCCAAGGCATCTCGAATGGCCATGAATGTCGCCAAAACCTGGTCGTAAGCGATGGTATCATTGCGGTCCTCGAAACGGACAATGCGCCAAGCGGTCACGTTATTCAGACGCCTCATCGTCGGCACATTCGTCGCCGGCGGGTCGATGATGAAGTCGGTGTTTTGGTTATTCTGATTGTTCTGATTCCCACCGCCTCCGTTGTTGAGACCTCCCATAATCACACCGGAGATATTCACAACATAGCCGAGGGTCGTCTGGTTCGGGTATGTCGTCCGCCGAATATTATTGTTGTTGTTATTGTTATTGTTGTTGTTCGGATTCGACATCGGATCGATCAGAAACAGGGCGTCTCCCGGTCGCAACAGCGTGCCGACGGAAATCCGAGGTTGATTGGCTCCGCCACCACCGCCCCCTCCGCCACCCTGTGGTCTCGCTTGAAGGAGCGTGGGACTGACCAATGAGAATGTCCCCGGCAATGCCACCGGAGCCAGCACGGCGAACTTCTTCGTTCCCGAAGGCTTGCCGTAGATCTGATTAAAAAACGTGTTGTTCCCCGCAATGATTTCTTCGCGATTGGCCAGCAGGAACCGGATCGCCAACTCCACCTGTTGTTGAGCCACCATGTGGTTCTTGATGATGCTCTGAGCGGCCGGGGTCAGGCGACTGGGATCCGAACCATTGGAGGGATCGAGGATCGAGTCGAATCGAAGAATGGCCATGTCTTCGGCGCGGATGAGTGAGTTGGCTCCGGTCAGCAGTGCCGGAATCCCAGCGTCCGAAGCGGGATTCATGACATCCGGCCGCACGACGGTCGTTTGAGCGTAACTGCTGACCGCCATTGAAAGAGTCACGAACAAGGCCGCAACCACCGCAAGACTTCTGGGACGAAGCATGTCAGCACCTCTTGGGAAAACGATACCGATTCTAAAACCGTGTCGAGTCTGGTCGCGAACACGCTCAGTTCGCCCTCGGCAAGTTAGCCGCTGGATTATCTTACGCGGGGCAAAAACTCAGGGTCAAAGTGGAATCGAGCAAAGTTTGCGCGAGTCTTGCGTTCAATTCGTTCCGTTCTGAGCTTGCAGGTCGGCCAAGCCCTTTCGATAGCAGAAATCGCCAAACGATTCTTGCGGATGCCGCTCCTTTTTGAAGTAGGGCAGAAGCGACGACACCGATTGTGCGATCTCTTCCAGGGGCACTTGGTCTCGGAAGAGAAATGCCAAGCGAGTCCCTTCCGCGTTACCTCCCAAGTAGACCGTGTACTTGCCTCGTGATTTTCCCACCAACCCAATGTCGGGTGTATAAGGTCGAGCGCAACCGTTCGGGCAACCGGTCATATGGACCGAAATCCGTTCGCCAATTAGATCGTACTTTCGCAACTCGGCTTCCAGGTCATCGATCACACGCGGCATGACACGCTCGGACTCTGTGACCGACAGGCCGCATGTGGGAAGAGCCGGGCAGGCAATCGAGTAACGTCGGATTAACGTCAGCTCCTCCGCGGGAGCGATGCCGTACTCGGTGAGCATCTTTGATATGTCGGCTCGGTCTTGCGGCCGGATGTCGCAGAGAATGACACCTTGCAGCGCGGTCAGCCGGGTGTTCATGCCGTACTTGCCGAGAATCGCTCGTAGCCCCGACTTGATCCGCAATGCACCGTCGTCCTTGATGCGGCCGTTTTCAATGTTGATCCCCAGGAAGAGGTTGCCGTCCCCTTGTTCGTGCCAGCCCATGTGATCATCGACGCCGGAAATCTCGACCTCCCGCGCCTCGGCCAGCTTGTGGCCCAGATGCTCTTCGACTTTGCCTCGGAAGAAGTCCAGCCCGTGATTGGCGACGACATACTTGAGTCGTGCCTGCTTGCGATCCGAGCGATTGCCGGTGTCGCGAAACGCTTTGACGACTGCTCCGGCCACTTCGACAGCCTCTTCCGGCAAGCAAAAGGCCATTCGCTTGGCGACCGTCGCGAACGTCTTCTTATTAGCCGGAGTGATTCCCTGACCGCCACCAACGTAGACGTTGTAGCCCTCAATGGTTTCTCCGTTGTGGATCGCCACGAAGCCCAAGTCGTAGGTCAGCACATCGACGCAGTTGTCTTCCGGCAGGCTGACGCCGATCTTGAATTTTCGCGGCAGATAATTCGCCCCGTAAATCGGCTCTTCCACCGGTTGAAAGTCCGCGACGTTCTCTTCGATGCCGGTTTGTTCGTCGCGCAGCCAGAGGTCGAAATACGCTCCGGTACGCGGACGGAGATGCTCGGCGATGCGATCGGATAAGTCCTGGATATCGCGGCGAATCGAGTTGCCGTTGAGCGGTGCCGGGCAGCACATGACGTTGCGATTCACGTCACCGCAGGCGGCTAGAGTGGTCAGCTTGATGCGATTGATTTCGCGAATCGTCTCACGGAGGTTCCCCTTCAAGACGCCGTGAAGTTGAAAGCCTTGCCGCGTGGTAATTCGCAGCGTGCCGTTGCCGAATCGGTCGCAGAGATCCAGCTCGGAGAGGAACTGAGCGGTCGTGACTTTGCCGCCGGGGACTCGCGACCGGACCATCATGCCGTAGGCTTTCGCCTCACCGGTGCCGCGGCCGTCGCGGTTTTCTTGTTGATAGGTGCCGTGATTTTTTAGGAGCTGTTCCATGCCTTCAGTGAACGGCGCATCGGGCAAAAGGAGTTCCTCGGCGATCGTGCCGCGAAGTTGGCGACTACCTGCCTTGAGATGTTCGATCTTGCTAAGCTCCGGCGCGTCCGACATGGGTTTCTCCGAGTGGGTTTCAAATCGCGGCGAAGTGTAGTTTCGGTGTTTCAGCATGAGTAGAGAGCCTCCCAGCGTCCCGAACATGAGCTTGCTCGACCGCTTGGCATGGCTGTACGCGACCGGTTGCGGAGTCGGTCTCGCACCGAAAGCCCCTGGCACTTTCGGAAGCCTGTTGGGACCGTTGATCGTGGCCGGATGGCAAACCCTGGCACGACCGATTCACGAAAGTGTGATCGTCGCTCTGATCGGCATCCTGGTGGGAGTCGCGGCCGCACAGCGAACGGCTCAGCGACTGGGAATCGAAGATCCCGGCTGCGTGGTGTGCGATGAGATCGCCGCGTTCGCCATCGTCTTCGCCATCACGCCGGTGACGTGGACGACCGCCGCGATTGGCTTCGTCTGGTTTCGAGTATTCGACATCGCCAAGCCGTGGCCGATCAATCGGCTCGAACGATTGCCCGGTGGCTGGGGGATCATGGCCGACGACTTACTGGCCGGAGTTTTCGCTGCGGCAGCCTTGCAGGGAACGCTTTGGTTGTGGGAATTTGTCCGTTGAGGATTACTGACACAAACGGATTCCAGGTGTTGACGATTTCTGTTTTGTTTCGCTGTTCTGCATACGGTGAAAGTCTTGTTGTGGGTTCGCACGCAACCCAGAGGTCTTCAGGTCTGTGCTCCGGTTCTGCCATCCGTGCGACAATCTCAAAGTGGACGATCGCACGGATGGCGGAGCCGGAGCACGGAGATCGGACAAGTCGACCAAGATCGGCAACAACTTCTCGCCGTGCGAAGTTTTCAAACGATTGCAACACAGGAGCAGAAATCGAGGTTCCTGGAGTCCCCGAGAGTTTTGAAATCTGCCATCTGCCATCTGCCATCTGAAATCTGAAATCTGGAGCACACATGCCCGCGACTCTCATTGACGGAAAAGCGACCGCCGCGCGAATGACGGCGGAGATTGCTGATGACTCGGCCGCGTTTCAACGCGCGACCGGGATTGTTCCGCAGCTCGTGGCCGTGCTGGTGGGGGACGATCCCGCCAGCGCGGTTTACGTCCGCAATAAGCAGCGAGCCTGCGAGAAAGCCGGTCTGAAGAGCACTCTGCATCGGCTCTCGTCGGAGACGACGGAGGCTCAATTGCTGGATCTTGTCGAGCAGCTCAATCGCGATTCGGCCGTGCATGGCATCCTCGTGCAGTTGCCGCTGCCGAAGCAGATTCGCGAGCAAGTCATTCTCGATGCGGTTGCCCCTCCTAAAGATGTCGATTGTTTTCATCCAAACAACGTGGGGTTGCTGGTTCAAGGGCGACCGAGATTCTTGCCCTGTACTCCTGCTGGATGTCAGCGGTTGCTCGCCGAATACAAGATCGACACGGCCGGAGCACATGCCGTCGTGCTCGGCCGGAGCGAGATCGTCGGCAAGCCGATGGCGATGATGCTGATCCAGCGCGGAGCCATCGCCGACGCGACCGTCACGATCTGTCACAGCCGCACGCGAGAACTCGCCGCCATCGTCCGGCAAGCGGACATCCTCATCGCCGCGATTGGCAAGGCGCGGTTCGTCACCGCCGACATGGTCAAGCCCGGAGCCGTTGTGATCGACGTCGGCATCAATCGCGAAGGAGAGAAGCTGGTCGGCGATGTCGATTTCGAGGCCGTCTCGCATGTGGCTAGCGCGATCACACCGGTCCCAGGCGGTGTCGGTCCCATGACGATCGCCACGCTGTTGCGAAACACGCTGACGGCGGCACAGCTCTCCGCTGGAACGTAGTCGAGTCACTCCGAAGCGGTGAACTTTTAGAGCCGCGACCGTCAGGGAGCGGTCTTAAGTCATTGCGAATCACCGCTCCCTCACGGTCGCGGCTCCAAATCTTCACAGCCTCTTCGTGACTTTGCGGGTTGGGAAAGCTGGTCCTTCCCATGCGGAAGACCTCACCATTTTTTGTGTGCGACAATTCCTGCACAGTCTGCAATCATCGCCGACACATCCGATACATCGTGTGCGAGTCGGCACTTCGAGAACATCGGCCTTGCTCGTCGGTCTCGATTTCTTGCTGGCGATCGCTGTCCCACTTTTTCCATTCACGGGGAGTTCCATAACCCGGCCGCGGGTGATGGAATCGCGAGGCACGCAATGAACCCATTCAAGGCGTCGAGTCTGGGCTGGTCGGTCGTGATATTCCTGAGCCTGGCGACTTTCAGCGTCGCGGGTGAGCTGGTGATTCAGCCGGTGGACTACTTGGAGGAAATGTTCGATTCCGAAAATGTCTTGTCCAAGGCTTTCGGTGATTCGAGCCATTGCGAACCGGCCTGCCAGATTTTTGACGGCTGTGAGCGGCCGATGTTTCTGAGCGATCATTGCTTCGACAATTTCATCGGCCCGATGACCAACCCGGTGCTCTCGAAGGATGCCCGCTCGCTGACGGAGGCCCGCGTCCTCTTCGTTCAGAACAAGATCGATCCGCAGCATCCGTTCGGCAGCGGCGACTTTCAGGCGTACGGCCTGCAATTGCGATTGGCGTTGACCGAGCGGCTGACTTTCATCGCCGACAAAGACGGCTACGCCAAGATCAGTCCCGCCATCGGCTCGGATGTAGACGGCGCGCTCAACGTGGCGGCTGGTTTGAAGTACGCGTTCATTCGCGACGTGGAAAACCAATTCCTGCTGACGGGCGGTTTCATGTACGAAATCCCGATGGGATCGGGAGATGTCTTCCAAGATCACGGCGATGGGATTTTCTCTTTCTTCGCATCCACCGGCAAAGAGTTTTGTGGCACGACCCACTGGCTGAACACGGTCGGCTATCAGGTGCCCGTGGACGGCGACGCCCACAGCAGCTTCGTGTACTGGAGCACGCACCTGGATCGCCAATTCGGCGGTTGGTTTTATCCGATGATTGAAGCCAATTGGTTTCACTGGGTCAGCAGTGGCGATCGTGGTTTGCCCGCAGCCTTGGGAGAAGGTGACGGCCTAATCAATCTCGGCACCAGCGGCGTGACGGGGAACGATTTGGTGACCGTCGCCATCGGAGCCAAGGCGAAACTGAGTTCGCATGTGGAATTCGGTGGAGCCTGGGAACTCCCGGTCTCACCCCGTCACGACCTGCTCAACAACCGGCTGACGGCCGATTTGATCTTCCGCTATTAAGCCGACTGCGAGCCTTCGTAGCCGCGTTCGCCTGCAGTTTGTGTGAGGGACGCGGACAGTGGCCGCAGCGACAAGCTCGTGCTACACAATCCTTCGGAGTCCTGCGATGACCGGCTACTGTTCTGAGGCCGGCATTGGTGGGAATGCCCCCGAGGATTTTCCCGATGATGAGTCGTCTGTCTCCGCTCGTTTTGTCGCTGGTCGTGTTGCTCAATGGGCCGGCTCGGAGTGCCGAGCCTCCGACGCTGTTGCCGTCGCAGTTCGTGCTGACCGGTTCGGAAGCTCGGCAACGATTGCTCGTGCAGGCGACGTCTGGGACGCAGGTGATTGGGCAAGTCACCAGCGGTCTCGACTTGGTTTCGTCCGACGTGAAGGTCGCAAAGATTGAAGACGGATTCGTCGTGCCCGTCGGCAACGGCCAAGCAACGATCACGGCGAAGGTCGGCGATCAAGCCGCGACGGCCACCGTGACGGTCGAAAAGTTCGAGCAACCGCACTCGTGGAGTTTTCGCAATCATGTGCAGCCGGTGTTATCGAAGTCGGGCTGCAACATGGGCTCGTGTCACGGGGCGTTGGCTGGCAAAGGGGGCTTCAAACTCTCGCTGCGCGGCTATGACCCGGACGCTGATTTTCGCACGCTGACTCGGCAAGCTCGCGGGAGGCGCGTCGTGCCGAGCGATCCGGGACGCAGCCTGATGCTGACGAAACCCTCGGGCGCGATCCCTCACAAAGGAGGACTGCGGTTCGATGTCGATTCGCTGGAATACCGCGTCATCGCCGAATGGATCGCGGCCGGACATCCCGCTCCGAGCGAGGACGATCCGCGGCTGAAGCAACTCGAAATCCTGCCGACCGCCTCGCAGCAGAAAAAGGGAGCGAGCCAACAACTGGTGGTCCGCGGGCATTACTCGGACGGGCATGTCGAGGACGTCACGCGCTGGTGCAAATTCACGTCGGCCAACGCGACGGTTGCCAGTGTCGATGACCGCGGACTCGTGAAGATCATCGGCTCCGGCGAGGGGGCGATCAGCGCGTGGTATCTCAGTCAGAATGTGATCGCGACGGTCAGCTCGCCGTATGAGACGCCGGTTGACCCGGCGGTCTTCGCGAATGCCGAGCGGTCGAACTTCATCGACGATCAAGTCCATGCGAAGCTCAAGAGTTTGAACATTCCGCCGTCGCCGCGATGTAGCGATTCGGAGTTTCTGCGGCGAGCGTTCCTCGACACGATCGGTGTGCTGCCAACGACCGATGAGGTCCGAGCCTTCCTGACGGACGAGTCTCCCGACAAGCGCGACCGGCTGGTTGATCAACTGCTGACTCGGCCTGAGTTCGTCGATTACTGGGCCTACAAGTGGTCCGACCTGCTGTTGCTGTCGGGCGAGAAGCTGCGGCCTCAAGCGTTGAAATCGTTCTATGGATTCATTCGTCAGAGCGTCGCCGACAACACGCCGTGGGATGAATTCGTCCGCCAGATCGTGCTCGCGCGCGGCAGCACGTTCGACAACGGCGCGGCGAATTTTTACTCGCTGCATCAAGACCCGGTGGACATGGCCGAGACAACCTCGATGGCGTTTCTCGGCATGTCGATCCAATGTGCTCGCTGCCACGATCACCCGTTGGAGAAATGGACCAACAACGATTACTACGGCTTCGCGAGCCTGTTCGCTCGCGTTCGCGGCAAAGGCTGGGGGGGGGACTTTCGCAGCGGCGACGGACACCGCGTCATCTTCTTGGACGACTCATCCGAACTGATTCAGCCGCGCACCGGCAAACCACAGCCGCCCAAACCGCTCGATGGCCAGCCGCTGACGTTCGACTCGGTCGAGGACCGGCGCATCGCCGTCGCGTCATGGCTCACCGCGCCGCAGAACCCGTACTTCAGTCGAGCGATCGTCAATCGCGTCTGGGCGAACTTCTTCGGAGTCGGACTCGTCGAGAAAGTCGATGACCTGCGACTGACGAACCCGCCGAGCAATCCGGAGTTGCTGTCGGCGCTCGCCTCGTTTTTGGCTGAGGGGGAGAGGGGGCGAGGGGGAGAGGGGGAGACGAAGGAACGGCCCTTTGATCTCAAGAAACTCATGCGGCTGATTCTGACCTCGCAGACGTACCAGCGCAGCAGCCACGCGACGAAAGGGAATGAACCGGATGAACGGTTCTACTCGCGCTACTATCCGAAGCGGCTGAAGGCGGAAGTGTTGCTCGACATCCTGTCGCAAGTCACCGCCTCACCGACGCCGTTCAAAGACTTCCCCGTCGGCACGCGAGCGATGCAACTTCCCGATGCCAACATCGCCTCCGACTTCCTCAAGACCTTCGGCCGTCCCGAACGCCTGCTGACTTGCGAGTGCGAACGCTCGGACGAACCGAGCATGACTCAAGTCCTGCACATCCTGAATGGCGAGACGCTCCTGCAAAAGTTGGAAGCGAAGGACAACCGGCTCTCCAAACAGCTCGAAGCCAACCTGACGCCCGAACAACTCGCGGATGAGTTATTCCTCGCCTCGCTCAGTCGCTTCCCGACGGATCGAGAACGTCAAAAGATGTCTGAGATCCTGAGCCTCGCCAATCCCGAAGAGCGCCGCCAGTCCGTCGAAGACTTGTACTGGAGTGTGCTCAGCAGCAAAGAGTTCTTATTCAATCGGTGATTCGCGTCGCCGCACTCGCCAGTGTGCGGGTTGCTCGCGTTTGCTCAGCGTCGTCACGTCCCCATCCCGTCCTTTGAACCGAACCCCAAGGAGTTCTCGCCATGCGTCATCGAATTCGTCTGCTTTCCTGTTCACTCGGATTTTCCTGAGCGACAATCGGCTTTACCAACTGCAAATGGTGCAAATCGGTCCGGCGAGTATCTCGCTGGACGACACCGTGCGATTCCTCTCCTCGTTCAAGGAAGCGAAGAAATGAAGAAATAAGGTTGATGCGGACGACCCAAGCATAGGTGCCCGACAAACGAAAAGAGACGACGAATGTAGTGCTGGATGAGCACATTCGTCGTCTCTCTTCATTCGTCGGGCACCTTCGCTTCACGAGCGAACGCTCAGCGCGCCTGATTCGCTTTGCACACGGCCTCCAGCCATTTCTCTGATTCCGTCTTCACCCACGTCGCGTCCTTTTCGGATTCGAGATCCGAATGAACATTCAGCAGAATGATTCGGTCTTTGACAAAGGCCAGACAGAGGGCCGACGCACGTTCGACGGTTTTCCCATTCCCGGCGTCCACCGTGGAGAAAAACAAATAGGCGTAGCGATCGGGCTTGTTGATGAAAGTCCCTTTGCCAACTTTTTCTTGAGTCTTGAGAGCCAGCCCCGTCTTGTCTTTGATGTCCTTCGCGGCCTGGGCAATGATTTGATCGAATTGCGTTTCAAACAGCTTCTTAAGCTCATCGAACAGATTCTGATCGGCTGCTCCAATTTCCTTCGTCGTTTGGATGTCGGCATGCCTCCTCAATCCCGTTCTGAGCATCGTCGCTTCATCAATCTCTTTAGCCGCGAAGACTTCGTGAATCGTGTTCGGTGAGACGGCCGACATCCGTTTGACAAATGTCTTGAGTTCATTTTTCTTCGCGGCAAAACCAGCGGGATAGGGAACTCGCAGATTCGCTCCGGCCACCACAAACTCGACAACCTTGGCCTCTTGTTGCGCCATCAGTGTTGCGGCGTTTGACGCCACGAGAATCAAGATCAGGGTCGTGAGAGACAAGACGTGTTGGGATCGTTGGTTCATTGGACGTCACCTTCAATTGAGTTTTGTGAAATCGACGGACGACAGATACCGCCCCGCTCGCTGATTTCGTCGGTCGGCTGGCGAGGGGTCACACGAGGCCATGCTATGACGGCCTAAGCGGTACTGCCAGCATGGAGCGATCGGACATCCTCCGGCGCGGAAAAGGGGACGGAACTCTTTGATTGCTTCGCGCTCTCAAAAGCAGGCCGAGATCACGATCATCGGTGATCGTTGCGCCGAAGCCGACGAGACATTGCGAGTCGTGATTTTTGGCGGCCTCGGCGTCGGCGGCGATCTTTCCTTGTTTCTCGGTTCGGTCCTGTTCGTTCTTGGATTGTTGCTGCTGTTTGGCCTCGTCGAGTTCGACTTCAATCAGCATGGCGGCGTCACTGGCTTCGTGCCGGCCCTCGTCGTAACTGGGCTGGAGCGGCTCGGCGATCAAGTCGCGCAGGCGAACTTCATTCTTCCGAACGGTCTCGATGGCCTTCGGCGACTCCGCCAATTTGTCGAGGGCACCGGCGAGTTGTCCCATCCATTGCACGAGCCGCTGCTGCTCTTCCAGCGAGACTTTGGGAGAAGCACTCTGCACGCGTTTGGCGATGGCAAACAAGCGGTCGTAGCCGGCGGTCGTCTTGTCGGGAGTCAGCCGGAGGGCAAAGTTTCGAGAGGCACGCTTATTGGAATCCTCCGCCTGCACCAACTGCGTCATGAACGGCAGCACGTCGCTGTGGTAGGCGAACACATTGAAGTACGCATAACGGTCGAGCGCATCGACCGCCTTCTCCAACTGTTTGACCGCCTCTTCCAACCGCGTGACACCGTCTACGGACGAGGCCATGCTGCGCGAGCGATCAATCACAAACACGACTCGCTTGGCGTAAACGGGCAGGCCAAAGAATTCCGGCAGCGGTTCCGGCCAGGGAATCCGAGACACCGCGCGACTCTCAGGAGCAATCGCGGTCGTGGCTCGCGCGGCGGCGATTTGGAAGGTTCCCGAATGATCCTGCCACCACGCGGCCCATTGATCCGAGTGCCCGCCGAAGTTCTGACCGGTCAGACGAGCGAGATGCTGCACCGTTTCAAACCGCAACTGACCGTCGAACTTGGATGACGTCTCGATCAGGAACTGAACGGAGGCTTTGTCCGGGACTTGGGCCACGGCATCGACCAAGCATCGTCGAAAGCCAAAACTCTGCGTGTGCTCTTTGCGTTTGGCGAGACTCACGATGCTCGGCAACAGTTGCGGATCTTTGAGTTCGGCCCGCATTCACCTGCCCAAAGAGTGACTCGCCCACCAAGAGCCAAACACCCACCCAGAGCACCAAGCAGCGACGACGCATGATTGCGATCCTCTTGAGAATGGATCAAGAAGTGAGACGCTGACGTTATACCGCGAGCGGATAGCGATGACACATTCGGTGAAGCGGCCACAGCAACCCGAATCGCAAGTCTTGAAGGTGCGCTCTTTCGAACAAATTCGATCACGACACCAAGAATAAGGCCCGAATTTATTCGTTTCATTCCTTTGACCAGATTCCTTTGATTCGAATCGTTAAACACAGGTTCGCCCTATGAATCAAAGGAATCTGGTCAAAGGAATGAAGACAACCTGAGAAATTGACCAGACGGTGCGGAGCCGAGTTCAAAGAGTGCAACTTCAAAACTTGCGCTTCGGGCTCGTGTCAGTCGCACCCGCGCGGGGTACATTCTGTGCGAATTGCAATCGTCAATTGGCCGCTTCCGGCTTGCCGTTCAACGATTTTCGGAGCAATGCGCTTGGGCTGACTCCGTCCCGCTCGCCTGTCACTTCAGCGGCACTTGGTGGCGAGTCATCAGGTAGGTGAACAGATCGCGCACCTGCTCGACCGACAGCGGTTGCAGCAGTCCGTCCGGCATCAGAGACAGTTTGGATTCCTTCTGAGCGGCGATGTCGACTCGTTCGATGGTCAGCGTGTCGGTCTGCGTGATGAGCGTGACGGTCTTCTGATTGCGTGCCGTGATGACGCCCATCAGCACGCGGCCGTCGATGAGTTCCAAGATCGTCACTCGGAAGTCGGCGGTCACGACGGCGCTGGGATCGAGAATGTTTTCCAGCAAGTAATCGAGGTTGTGCCGTTGTGCTCCGGTGAGGTCCGGCCCGCGCCGACCTCCTTCACCGTAGAGCGTATGACAGGCGGAGCAAACTTTGACGAAGACCGCTCGCCCGCGCGACGAGTCCGCACCGGCGAGTGTCTCCGGAGTCAGCTCCGCTTTCAGTTTCGCGATGAGTTGGCGTTTGTCTTCCGGGCTGTCACGCAGCTCACCCCACACTCGGCTGAGCTGCGCGGTCAGTTCGTCGTCGTCGAGGCTGCGAATCTGCCGCGCGTGAAACGCCGACAGGGCACCGCGTGGAATTTTTCCGTCTGCGACCGCGTCGAGCAGCGTGCTCGCCCAAGCCGCGCGAGTCACCAACACGGCGAGTAATTGCGGTCGCTCGGAAGCATGAAACGCGCGATACGCCTTCACCAGTTTCTCGCCAAGCTTCGGATCCCCTTCGACCGCCAGGCCGCGCACGGCGGCCACGTTGACGAACCGAGTACTGAGCAACTCTTCGCAAAGTTTTCGCACGCCCGGCGCGCGAGCGTCGATCAATGTTTGCAGCGCGATCTTCCGCGCCGGCAGTTCCGCTTCCTTGTCGAGCGCGACTTGCTTGAGTTCGTCGAGCGCACGACCATCACCGAACAGCGCGCTGAGATCGCGCGCTCGGTCGCGCAGTTTGTGGTCGTCGCCAGCAGCAATCCGCGCGTGAAACGCTTCCCATGCCCGCGGCTGCGGAGCCTTCCGCAAACCGACGAACGCCTCGCTCATCCCCGCCAGTACGTCTGTCTGAAACGCCAGCGAACGAGTCGTCGCGACTTCGAGCAATGAGTTCAGCACAGACGGCTGCTGTTCGACCTCTTCAGCAAGCCGTCTCACAATGAAACGTCGCGTTGTCGGCCATTCGCACTCCTTCGCCAAGTGCGCGAGCGCCGGTAAATCCACATCGGCCAGCGGAGTCAAACCGTACCACACCAGCAGCGGCAGGTTGTGATCGTCGGCGTCTTCAGTCCGCGAGAGCAACGATACCGCCAACGCCGCACGTCGATTGACCGGCAGCCGCCGCAGCGTGGAGGCCAACGCCAGACGCACCAATCCCGATTTATCGTTCGTCGCCATCAGCATCAAATCGTCAATAATCTCCTTCGCTGGCTCCGCTTTCACACGAGCTGGTCGCGTGCCAACACTCGTGTCGATCGGCCAATCATCCGACAGCAACCGGATTGCCCAAACGCGGAGATGTTCGTCTCGGCTGTGCAACAATGTTCGCAACGCCGCATCGTCGATTCCACCGATAATTCGCAGCGTCCACAACGCACGCAATCGGGAAACAAAATCGTCACTCAGAAAGAACTGGCGTTGCAGGAGCGCAACCGTTTCGGACAAATCGGCTCCGGCCAGACTTCGTTCCTGCAATTGCTGGCGAGCTTGCCGGACGAACCATTCGTTTTTGTGGCGATGCAGTGTGGCGAGTTCGACACTGCTGAGCTTCATGAGATCACAGGCCGGCGGCTTTGTCTCACCGAAGACGATCTTGAAGATGCGTCCGCTTGTCCGATGCACGCCGGTGTTCTCGTGGCATTCGCCGGTGTCGCTCCAGTCGATGACGAACACGCCGCCGTCGGGGCCGTAGCTCAAATCGAGACCTCGAAACCAAGTGTCGCCGAAGTGCGCGAAGTCCGGCTCGTGCTTGCCGATGTAGCCGGATTCGTGCCGCTCCAACTTCTCGACGTTCGCGCGTCGGCCGTGAAAGTTGAACGTGAAGAGCTTGCCGCGATACTCGCTCGGCCAGTTGTCGCCGAGATAGATCATCGCGCCGCTGTGAGCATGTCCGCCGCCGAGTTCGTCGGCCGAGCCATCGCGCGACGCGGCCCAACCTTTACCCGTGTCGAAGTGCCAGTGATCGGCATGTTGGTCGATCAGCGCGTAGCTGTGCGGGTTCGGATCGAGCGTGTGCGGTCGCATGAGATGCGCTCCGGGAATCAGATGCCACAGGTGCCCGTTGACCGTGTTGATGAAGAAGCACTCGCCGTGTTCGTCCCAGTCGTGGCCCCACGGATTGGTGGTGCCGTGAGTCAGCACTTCGACAACTTTTCGTTGCGGATGAAATCGCCATAGACCGCCGCGCAACGGAACTCGTTGTTCATCCGGCGTGCCGGGCAGGCCCAACTCGCCGGGACACGAGCCGCCGCAACGGCCATACAGCCAGCCGTCCGGTCCCCACTTCAAACCGTTCGCGAAGTTGTGATAGTTCTCCGGCGCGACGTTGAAACCATCGAGCACGACCTGAGCCGGACCATCGGGGACGTCGTCACGGTTCTTGTCCGGGATGAAGAGCAACTGCGGCGGGCACATCGCCCACACACCGCCATGCCCGACCGCGACGCTGGTCAGCATCTGCACGCCGTCGGTGAAGATTGTTCGCTGGTCCGACTGCCCGTCGCCGTCGGAGTCCTCGAAGATCACGATGCGATCGCGCAGCCGCAGATCGAATCGCTGAGTCCGCTCGGCGTAGGTGTAATTCTCCGCGACCCACAACCGCCCGCGCGCATCGAGCGTCACCGCGATGGGGTTCTGCACGTCCGGCTCGGCGGCGAACAGCGTCGCGCGAAACCCCGACGGCAACTTAATCGCCGTTAGTGCCTCCTGCGGTGAGATCGGCGAGGGATTGCCCTGCTCGGTGTTCGGCGGCGCGGGGAAGTCATCGGCTGACGACAGGCAGACGTTGAACAACAGACAGATCAGGGCGAAGTGCGGTCGTCTGGTCATTTGATTTTCCGATGGCATTCGCTCGTTTTGAAAAAGGGGATAACGGCTATCGGCTATCGGCTTCCGGCTTCCGGCTGTCGGCCGGACTGGGGGGCCGCGAGCACGGTGTGCCACGCCAGCAACGCATCGCGAGTCGCACGCACGTCGTGAACTCTCAAGATGTCGGTGCCCTGAGCAGCGAGGGCCAGGCTGACTCCGAGCGTGCCTGCGTTGCGTTCCTCAACTTCGCGGCCGAGCACTTTCTTCAAGAATCGCTTTCGCGAATGACCGATGAGCACCGGTCGGCCGAGCGCATGAAAGGCCGCGATGTGCGAGAGCAGTTCGAGATTGTGCTCGGCCGTCTTGCCGAAGCCGATGCCGGGGTCGAGCACGATCCGCTCGCGAGCGATGCCGGCGGTTTCCAATTCATCGAGTCGCCGCGAGAAGTAGCGGCAGACGTCGGCGACCACGTTGTCGTAGCGCGGATCGAGTTGCATCGTCTTGGGCGTCCCTTGCATGTGCATCACGATCACACCGCAAGAGGAGTCGCGACAGACGCGCGGCATGTCGGCATCCAACGTCAGACCGGAGATGTCGTTGACGATCACGGCTCCGGCATCAAGGCACTGCCGAGCAACCTCGGCCTTCGAGGTGTCGATGCTGATCGGCACGCGAGTCTGTCGAGCCAACTCGCGCACGACGGGGACGACTCGTCGCAACTCTTCCTCCAACGTGACCGGCGTTGCGTTAGGGCGAGTCGATTCGCCGCCGATGTCGAGGATGTCCGCGCCGTCATCCACGAGTCGAAGTGCGTGCTCGGTTGCGGCCGACACCGAGACGAACTGGCCACCGTCGGAGAAGCTGTCGGGAGTCACATTGACGATCCCCATCAACTTCGGGAGGCCAGCGAATTCCCAAAGCTCGTGGCCGATGCGCCAGGCTCGTGAAGGCTCGGAAGTAACGAGAGTGGCGAGCCTCAGGCGTGATTTTGAGTCGTTTGACAGGTGGGTCGTCACGGCTATCCTACGCCTCGCATTTTGCGTATTCGGAAAAGTTTGCTTGATCTTCAAAGGTGTGTTGCAACTCGCGTCCAAGGAGTTTCGGACGCGAATCGTTTTGAACGGCGGCACCAAGAGGGAGCCGCTGTTCGCCTCGATGGAAGGCCCGAAAGCCGAGCCATCATAATGGAATGAAAGGGATACATCATGAGTCGTTTACTGAAGTTGGTTGCGTTGAGCGCGACCCTGGCCGTCGTGGCGGCATTCGGCGGAGCCGCTGAAGCCAAGGACTGCTGCAAGCCCGTCAAGATCAAGTGCTGCAAGGTCGAGAAGACCAAGTGCTGTGCGCAGACCACCGCCTGTGCTCACACCGCACCGTGTGCGACCGCCTGTGCTCCGGCCCCGTGCCAGACCCAGACGGTGAGCTGCTGCAAGCCGGCCGCGACGTGCTGCGCCGCCACGACCAGTTGCTGCTCAGCTCCGACGAGCTGCTGTGGTAACAATGCTTCTCCGGCCACCGCCCACCCGGCTGGTGCTCACCCAGGAGTTAAGGAAGTTCCGCCGCCGCCGCCGGAGAAAGAAACCGTTCCGACGACCAAAGGCCCCAAGGCGTAGTTGCCTTTCGAGTGGGACTGAGAGCTGACAAATGATCGGGCTGACTCTTCGCGAGTCAGCCCGATTTTTTTGTTGCGACGAAATGGGTGAATGATCGTGAATCGCTTTATCGTCGAGCCGTGCCCGCGAGAAAGCGGGATGTCCTCACCGCGTCCTGAGAGGCGCGGCTCCAATGTTTCGTCGCGGGGAGGCGAACTTGACGCTCTTCGGAGCCACTCGCACAATCGCCGCTCGCCAAGTGATGGCTTCACTTCCTCCCACGCCCTGAGATCAGCATGTCGCGAAAACTTTCCTCGGAGCGGTGTTTCCCTCTGGATCGCCGTGCGTTTCTGGCGGGGTTGGCCGGCACTTCGCTGCTGGCCATCGGGTGTGGAGCGGATACCTATGAGTCTCGTCTCAAGGAAACGAAAGCGTATTTCGAGTACCTCGACCGTGTGAATTCCGCGCTCGGTCCCAAGGACACGCCCTACGAGGGTCTCGAAATCCGAGTGCCGAAATCGTTTCAGAAGCTCGTGCTTCCCGATCCACCGGCCGAGGGGCAGCCGGTCGAGCAGCAACCACCCAGTGAAGATCCGACCCGATTGGGCTATCACCCCGAAGTCCAATTGGAAGGGGTGATCGCCTCATGGAAGGCGAACGTGCGCGTCGATGGGGCTGGCAACGAACGGGGTGAGGCCGCCGCTTACATCCATCTGCTCAGCAATCTGTCGCGCTGGGAGGAGAAGCAATCGGACGTCGATGTCGATCCGCTGCGATACTTCGCCGACCTGACCAATGTGTTGGCGAACGCCTACAACGTCCGAACCGAGACGTCCGAAGAACTTTGGCCTTGGGACAAGATCCGGGGCTTCTCGCCCTATGTTGGCAAGAAGTCCGTGCAGTCCGTTCCCATCCCGCCGGAAGAGCAGCCGAACAACGCCATCTTCTATCAAATCGAAGTCAAAGACGTGCAGATCGCGCTGCTGCTGATCTACCCGCGCAACATCGATCCCAGCTTGCATCTCGAAGATCGGATGAAGCACACGCTCGAATGGCTGAAAGTTCCATCTCAGCCACCGCAGAAGAAAACCAACAAGCCGGTGGCACCCAGCCTGTTCTAGTCGTTTGACCGCAAGCCGGAGGCGTGCGCGGGCCGTGGAAAATCAACGGGCGTTCGCGCGCGCCTCCGGCTTGCGGCTAAACGACGACTTCACGGACTTCAGCGTTCGATTCGGCACATCGGAAACTGGCCGCTCAACTTCTCCGCCCCCTGAGCGGAGACCGCCGTCTTGGCCAGATAGATCTCACGCAGGTGTTTCAGTCGCGTCAAAGAATCGACACCGCTGTCGGTCACTTGGCTGTCGATCAGCGACAGGTGCCGCAGCTCCGGCAACTCCGCGACAGATTTCAATCCGGCATCGCCGATGCGCGTGAAGCTCAAGTCGAGCAATCGCAGCCGAGTTCGAGTCGCCACCAACACGGACAGGCCGCGATCCGAAATCTCCGAACCAGAAACGTCCAATCCGACGAGCGGCACGGTTTCGAGGAGCCGCTTCAGTCCCTCGTCACTGAGCGGCAGGCCGCGCAGTTCGAGCGACAATTCACGCAATGGACGCAATGTCGTCAGGACGTCGGAGTCGATTGCTCCGTCGCAATCCAAGTGCTCGGCCTTCAAGCGGACCAGCAGCCCCGCCGTTTCCGATTCGAGCACCGTGAATCGTTTCACCACGGCACCACATCGGACCAATTCGCGAATCGCGGAGTTGGTTCGAGGATCATCCTTGGGGCGACGATCTAACTCTTCCGCAGCGGCTGACGAGAACAGCAGAAGTCCGAGCATCGCGATGATGAGTCTTGGCGGTCGTTGCATCGGAGCACCTCTTCGGAAGCCAAATCACTCCAGCCGAAACTTGTGTCGAGCATAGTGAATCGCATCGATCAGCGCATCGACTTCCGCCTCGGTGTTGTAGAAGGCGAAGCTCGCGCGGGCGGTCGCGGGGACGTCGAGCCAATCGTGTAGCGGCATCGTGCAATGATGCCCGGCTCGCACGGCGACTCCCTTTTGGTCGAACAAGTCCGCGAGATCGTGCGGATGAACCTTCTCAACCGTGAAGCTGACGATCGCGCCGCGATGTTCGCAGGACGGGCCGTAGACGGTGACTCCCGGAGTCTGCGGCAGCAGTCGCATCGCCTTCTCCAGCAGCGTCGATTCTTGAGCATGGATCGCCGCGAAACCGAGCGACTGCACATAGTCGATCGCGGCCCCCAAGCCGATCGCTTCGGCAATCGGAAGAGTCCCAGCCTCGAACTTGGAGGGGAGATCCGCCCAGGTCGAAGAGTCGAGATGCACTTCGTTGATCATGTTGCCGCCACACAGAAACGGGTCCATCGCTTCGAGCAATTCGCGGCGGCCGTACAACACACCGACTCCCGTCGGGCCGTAAAGTTTGTGGCCCGAGAAGGCCAGAAAGTCGATGGCCGGATCGCGGACGTTGGTCGGCAGATGCGGGACGCTCTGAGCACCATCGACCAGGATCACCGCGCCGACTCGATGTGCTCGCGCGGCCAATTCGCGAATGGGGTTGAGCGTGCCGAGGACATTCGACATGGCCGTCACTGCGACCAGTTTCGTCTTGGCCGTGATGAGCCGATCAAAGTGCGCTGAGTCCAAGCGACCGTCAGCGGTCAGTGGGATGAACCGCAGCTTGGCACCGGTGGCCTTGGCGGTTTGTTGCCAGGGGACGAGGTTAGCGTGGTGTTCCATTTCATTGAGCAGAATCTCGTCGCCGGGCTTGAGGAACTTTCGCCCCCACGCATAAGCCACGAGGTTGATCGACATCGTCGTGCCGGAGGTGAAGAGGATTTCCGCCGACTCAGCCGCGTTGAGGAACCTCTGAATCTTCTCGCGAGCCGCTTCCAGTTCGACCGTCACGCGATCGCCGAGTTGATGAATTCCGCGATGCACATTCGCGTTGTAAGTGGCCTCGACCTCGCGCAGTTTGTCGAGCACCGCGAGCGGCTTCTGCGCGGTTGCTCCGTTGTCGAGATAGGCGAGCGTGGCTCCGTTCGGCAGCGGACGGGCGAGGATCGGGAAGTCCCGTCGCACGGCAGACACATCGAACGGTCGCGAGGGCATTTCCAAAGACGTGTTCATGAGCAGGCTCCTAAGTTCGACCGCGAACCTTTGCCGGTAGTGCCCCCCACTGAGCTTGCCTCAGTGGCTTGCGGTTTTTTGCGCTACGTCGGCATCACTCCAAAGACTCGCGTGAGTAGCGCAGAAACCCGTGAACCGCTGAGACAAGCTCAGCGGGGTTGCGTGCTGGAGGATTAACCCGAAGTCGCGACAACAGACTCTTCGCCGATGGTTGGCTGCGGGGCGACTGAAACGGGTGGCTGGTCCAGCGAATACATCATGGCCTTGAGCACCTTGAATCCCAACAACCCGCAGCGTTGCCGAGTCGCCGTCAGCGGCACCTTCAGTAGCCGCAGCATGTCGGGAGCTTGAAAGCGGTGCAGCTCGTCAACCGATTTGCCTTCGACGTGCTGGCACAGGATCGACGCTGCCGCCTGGCTAATCGCGCAGCCCTTTCCGTTGAAGAATGCTTCCTCGACGTGACCGGTGTCGTTCAGCTTCAGCTCGATCCGAATCTGATCGCCACAGAGCGGATTCTTTTCGCTGTGAGCACACGTCGGACACGCGAGGTGCCCTTTGTGGTAGGGACACTCGTAATGGTCGAGGATGTAATCGTCGTAAAGCTCTGCATTCACACCAGCACCTGAACCCGGTTTGGCCCAATTTCGACAACTGCGTCTGTCAAAATAACGTCGCGTCACTGAGGTTCAAGTCCCCGGCGCAAAGAACGGCTTAAAGGATTGAATCGTCTGAGGTTTGTTGACCGACGAAAGCACCTCGTTAGTATGCTCGCCGCCGTTGTCCGAGCAACTGTGCGCGGCCAACGCGAAACACAACTCCTAGAACCACAGGCTCAATCGCCGGTGGGGCGAGATTGCACGGCGTTCGAGTTCGTGGCCCACGGAGCTGCGACTGGAACGTCTCCTTTCAACGGTTTTTGCAGGTGTCATCGTGTTGTTCCTGTCTGACGAGACGCTGCTGACAGTCGTCGAGTGGGCTTTGGTCTGGGTGTGTGGCGCGATCATGATCGCCCTGCCTCTGGCCGTGGCTGCTGGGCGATTTCTGTTGTCGGATGTCTGGTCTCCGTCTGCGCTGCTGCAAGAGTTGACGGGCGAGCGACCTGGGCTGGGAGCACTGCTTCCCGCTCGTTGCCCGATCCGATCCGCGTCTGACAGCGATCGCTTAGGACCGCCTGGTCAAGTTCGGCATTGCGCCGGGACTGGACGATGCGGATGGCAATCTGATGGCCGTTGAGTTCGCTCTGCCGCTGTTCCGTTTCAAAATCGGTTCGACGCTGCCGCGATGACTTGTCATCGGTGGGCGGTGTCGATTGAGCGCGTGGTTTCGCAGATGAGATAAAGGCTGCGTATCCATGTCGGAAGCAATTGTGGGTTTGGTGGCGCTCGTGTTGGGCGGGGCCGCTGGTTTCTACTTTGAGCGATTGCGGCGCGGAGCCGCCTATCAAGATCGCGACGCGATCATCGCTCAGGCTCAGCGTGAAGCGGACAATCTCAAACGCACCGAAGAGATCGCCGCCAAAGAGATCGTCCTCAAGCGGCGCGAGGAACTCGAACGCGAGATCAACAAGGCCCGCGATGAAGTCCGCGACTTCGAGCGGCAGCTCGACAAACGCGAATCGTCCCTCAAGGAGCAGCAGGACGACCTCGTCAAGAAAGAGAAGTTCCTGCAAGCCAATCAGACGAAGCTCGCCGAGCGGCTGAAAGTCATCGAAGCCCGTGACAAGGAACTCGAACGCTTGCTGCGCGACGAGCAGGAGCAGCTCTACAAGATCAGTGGTCTCGACAAGGAGACGGCCAAGTCGCATTTGCTCGACCGGCTCGATCGCGAATTGAAGAACGAGACCGGCGCGCTGATCCTCAAGCACGAAGCGGAGCTGCGCGATCAAGCCGAGGTGAAAGCTCGCGAGATCATCGGCATGGCGGTGCAGCGTTGTGCGTCGCAGCACACGTCCGAGTTGGCCGTCAGCACCGTCGATATCCCGAACGACGAGATGAAGGGCCGCATCATCGGTCGCGAGGGACGCAACATCCGCGCGTTCGAGAAGGCTGCCGGAGTGGACGTGATCGTCGATGACACTCCGGGCGTCGTGATCGTTTCCGCGTTCGACAAAGTCCGCCGTGAGATCGCTCGGCAATCGCTGATCAAGCTGATCGAAGATGGTCGCATTCATCCGACCCGCATTGATGAGGTCGTCGCCGAAACCACCAAAGAGATGGATGGTTTCGTCCGCAAGACCGGTCAAGCCGCTTGCCAGGAAGTCGGTGTTGTCGGCCTGCACGACAAGCTTGTCGATTTGATGGGCCGCTTGCACTTCCGCACCAGCTACAGCCAGAACGTGCTGCGGCACTCGATTGAGGTGTCACATCTCACCGGCCTGCTCGCCGAGCAATTCGGACTCGATGGTGACATCGCTCGCCGCTGCGGTTTCCTGCACGACATCGGCAAAGCGGCGGACCATGAAATGGAAGGGGGACATCCCGCCGTCGGAGCGGAACTCCTCAAGCGATACGGCGAGAAGGGGGAGGTCGTTCACGCCGCGCTCGGCCATCACGACGACATTCGCCCCGAATACATCTACACGGTGCTGGTCGCCGCCGCGGATGCGATCAGTGCGTCGCGACCGGGTGCTCGGCGCGAGAGCCTCGACCGCTACGTCAAACGGCTGGAAGAGCTGGAAGCGGTCGCCTTCGGCTTCCCCGGCGTCGAGCAAGCGTTCGCCGTGCAAGCGGGCCGCGAGATTCGCATCATCGTCGACTCCGGCCGAGTCAACGACCGCGAAGCGGCCAAGATGGCACGAGACATCGCGACCGCCATCGAGCAAGCGCTCACCTATCCCGGCGAAATCAAAGTCACCGTCCTGCGCGAAACCAAAGCCATCGAAATTGCCCGCTGAGCCGAACGCGCTGATGGTTCTCCGCCAACTATCGGGTTCAGCGAGAAGTTTCCGGGAGTCTGTCTTTCTCCGTGCTCCGGCCCTGCCATCCGTGCGGCCCCTAAAAAGCGGTGAAGAATCGCAGAAGACGAGTTGCCGCACGGATGGCAGAGCCGGAGCACGGAGGAAGAGGCCCGCGGCTAGCGCCGTCGGCTCAACTCGCTCGCGCGGCCGCTTCGGACTGATACTGGTTGAGCTTGTTGTAGAGCGTCTTGAGGGCGATCCCGAGTTCGGCCGCGGCTTTGGGCTTGTCTCCCGCGTGACGTTCGAGCGTTGCCAAGATCATGGTTCGTTCCATTTCTTGCAGCGTCTTGGAAGCCATCGGGGCCATCAGGCTCGCATCGACGGATGGTCCCGACGATTTGCGAAAACGTCGTGTGCTCAGACTGCTCGGCAGATCCTCCGGCGAGATCGCTTGTCCGTCTGACAGAATCACGGCATGTTCCAAGGCGTTGGCGAGTTCTCGGACATTGCCCGGCCAGTCGTGACTCATCAGCACGTCGAGCGTTTCTTGCGGCACGATTCTGGCCGGAGCTTGCCGCCGCTTGAGATGCCGAGCAATCAGAGCTTGAGCCAGCGCGGGAATGTCCTCTTTGCGTTCGCGCAACGACGGGAGCGGGACTTCAAATGTGTTGATGCGGAAGAAGAGGTCTTCGCGAAACGAGCCGGCATCAATCATGTCGGTCAACGGTCGGTTCGTCGCGCACACGATGCGGACATCGACGTGAAACGCTTCGTTCTCGCCGACGCGGCGGACTTCGCCCGACTCTAAAAATCGCAGCAGTTTGACCTGCATGGCCTTGTCCAACTCGCCGAGTTCATCGAGGAACAACGTGCCGCCGTCCGCCACTTCGAGCAGTCCTTTGCGGCTGACCTCCGCGCCGGTGAAGGCTCCTTTGCGATGACCGAAGAGTTCGCTCTCCACGAGTTGTTCCGGCAGCGCACCGCAATTGACCGCGACAAACGGCATCGCGGCGCGCGGGCTGAGATCGTGAATGCGGCGGGCGACTAATTCTTTTCCGGTGCCGGTCTCGCCCAGAATCAACACGCTCGAATCGGTCGGAGCGATCTTGTCGATCAACCGTTTGACGCGCAGCATGGCGGACGATTCGCCAATGAGTTCCGAGTTCCCCTGCACGGCCTTCAGCGATTTTTCGAGAGCGATTGTCTTGTTCATCAGCGCGCGATGTTCGGCGACTCGGAGCAACAGAGTATCGAGATCGAACAAGCTGCTGGGCTTGGGGAGGAAGTCGAAGACATTCATCCGCAGAGCTTGAATGGCGGCATCCATGCTGCCGTGCGCGGTGTGGATGATCGCCAGCGTATCCGGGGCCAGCTCTTTCATCCGAGCGGCCACTTCCCAGCCAGAGAGGCCGGGCATTTGCAGGTCGAGGATCGCGCAGTCGAACGATTTCTCAGCGAGCACCTTCAACGCCGACGCACCATCTTCGCAGACGGTCACATCGTGCCCGCGTTCGGGAAGTTCGGCCGCCATGATTTGACGGATCAGCGGTTCGTCATCGACGAACAACACTCGCAGCTTGCAGCATGAGACAGCGCTCAAGGCTCGACTCCCGATTCCATTCGGTAACGCTCGCCGCACAGAGGATGCGGGCAGCGTGGCTTACTCCATTCCGACGTTCCGACGCTGTGAAGTTTTATGCAGACGAACTCGTGAGAGTTCGGTTTTCGGCTCGATTTCCGAAGTCTCGCGACTTCGGCTACGCAAAAACTCACAGGCTTTTCTTTATCTCGGAAGGGCGGGGTTGATAGCAGAACGCGGTAAAGCAGGCAACGGGGGTTGATGAGGCACATCAGGATGGGGTGCATCCCAGGTTTTGTTGTTTTGATAGCGGTCGGAAAACGTCAATAGGAGAAAACGAGATTTCTGGTTTAAGCTGAGCGCGATGGGGGGAAATGGAGAACCTTTGGGAGGTCAGCATGGATG